>JAAYBI010000012.1 GCA_012718915.1 Clostridiaceae bacterium | reverse complement strand
TATTCGTCGCAATAGTCATGTTGCTGTATGGTGTCTTGCGATTAATACGCTGTCTTCGTCCCGAAAACGATTCTGTTGAAACACTTGGAGAAGCTCAATAAGCGCTAACCATTATAGATTCTGAGAGAGAAAATTTTATTGACAACAGGAGTGCGATATATTATGTTAAACATAATTAATGCATAATATTTACTCTGTCTATTTCCGGAGGTTATTCATGAAGAAGAGAGTCTATTCTATATTGTTGACACTTGCCTTGCTTATCTCGCTCGTACCATGTGCGGTTTTTGCATCCGGTGATGGAGATGGTTTGACCATTGATGACGCAATTCCGGTTAGTACGCAGGGAGAGTTAGAGCACGCTTTGGCGTTAACCGGAGACTTATTTATTGAGGTGGTCGATGACCTAGCTTTATCCGGTGGTATTAGTATTTCTTCCGGAAAAACAGTCATTCTTCGGTCGAGGCTTAACACCGTTAATTATCCGATTGAGATTGCACACGGAGCGACTCTGATTAATGAAGGCAGCATTTATTCAAGTGGTTATTACTCGGATGCGCCAATATCCGTTTACGGCACACTGGATAATCGCTCATCGATTGAAGCCGTTCATATTTCATGCAATTCCGGAGGCACCTTCGTTAATCAAGCGGAAGGCCTCGTTAATCGCTTTTCTCCGATATTTGCAGAAGGTGGCACGATCACAAACTCTGGGACGATTGAGTCTTACATCTATTCTATAGACGGGACGACTTCAACAATCAATGGCGTGGAGACGAATCGGATCAGGAATACCAATGCGAGAATATCTTATCAAGATATGACCTATACTCCGATTAATATCCCGCTCAATTTCGAGAAGACGATCGGGTTGCCGGGCGATGATTCTGAATGGATTTTGGATCCGCTTAGTTATTCTGTGTTTGCGCATGGTTTTCGGATTCATTTACTTGCAGGGCAAACCCTTTCTGTTCAAGTCGTTGCCGATACACTTGAATATCTTTATTTGCTGAATGACTCGCATAATAGGCTTTTTGATGGGATGGCCGGATTAGATTTTACCGTCGCTGCGGACGGTGACTATTATCTCGTTGTCGCTGGATATAGCTATGCCTCTGCCGGATCCCTGAAAATAGTTGTTCACGAAGAACCGCTACGTGGGGATTATGATTTTACGGATGATATTGAGGACATCGCTTCCGACTCTTGGTCTTGGACAGCGGCAACGAAGACACTAACATTAAGCGGTGCGACGATTGCCGGGGAGATTCTATTACCGGAAGGAGCTACCATTCAGTTAACCGAAGGGACACAGAATTATGTGATGAAGTCGATTGAGTCCTACCCGTACAACTTCGCTCCGGAATTGACGGCGGCTGTTGGATGCCGGGGAGATTTAACGATTCAGGGCTCGGGCGATTTACTGGTCACATCAGATTCGTATGGTATTTTTCCTGACGGGAAGTTGGTTGTCAACGGCGCCGGAGAGATTGAAGTCAACGCTTCAAGTACAGCTTTGAGCGGTGTTGCCGGCATAGATATTATCAATTGTGCAAGCATACTCGCCAAAGCCTGGGATGCGGCAATATTTTCCAGTGGCAGTATTTTGATAGAAGACAGTTCGGTCAAGGCCATCGGAAAATTCGGAATAATGACATCTCCCTTCGAAGACTTGCTCCTAGATGGTGTTTCGGTTGGTTATTTCGGAGGAGATATAACCATTCGTTCCAGCCACGTGATTGCGGAAACAGATAGTGGCGGAAGCGCGGCCATATACGCCGGAGATAACCTGACGGAGGAGGATGCGGAAGGACATGCTCAGATTATTCTGGATGGAGCTGTCATTACTCAGCCTGCCGCCGGAAGAATTGTTGATACCAACGCATACCAATCACGTAAGTGTCAGACTATTACAAATATCGAGGGATTGGACATGGTTACGGATTGGAGTCAAGCCTCAAAGCGTGTCGTAATCAGTCCGGTCTACACGGTGACATTTACGGATTGGGATGAGCGAGTTCTATCCACGCAATCGGTTATTTCGGGATCTGCAGCGGCGGAACCGGCGTCCCCGGAGCGCGAGGGCTATATATTTGCTGGTTGGAATTTGGCGTTCGATGTTGTCACCTCGAACCTGACAATTATGGCACTTTATACGGCAGCTCCGACACCCGTGCCGACTGTTTCGCCGACACCGACGGTAGCGCCGACAGTGGCACCAACGGCGGCACCAACAGCGGCACCAACAGCGGCACCAACGGCGGCACCAACAGTGGCTCCGACAGTGGCTCCGACCACGGGCTCAGGCACCATTGCTAAAACCGGCGAGGCTACAAGCAACTTTATGTGGTTGCCCGTTCTGCTTATTTCTGTAGCCGCTGTTTGCATTATTGGTGTCGGTACGACCCAATATCGCAGGAGATCAAAAAGAAAATAAGCAATGAGTTTTGAATTTTGCGGCCGCTCGAAAAGGGCGGCCGTTTGAATTTCATCAAAAACAGCGACAGTCCCAATCTCATGATTTGCGTCGGGATTTGGAATTTCTGGTCAAAATGTGTAAAATATTCTTATTCGTGAATTTTTCAAAATTAGAAGTAATTATAAGAAGGTGAATCATATGTCATTATCAACAACCATTCGAAATCAAAGACTGACGTTAGGCCTTAAGCAAAGCGATATTTCTTCTCGCATTGGCGGGATAACCAGACAGGCGGTTTCCAATTGGGAGAGTGGACTTTCTGTTCCGACCGAAGCACATCTCAGAAGTCTTTCGGAGATACTGTCTCTGGATGTTGACTCGCTTCGACAAATGGCCATAGAGGCAACGGATTGGAAGTCTTTCTCTGATGAGAAAATGGCAGACCGGGCACCGAAATCCAATTCGATTGCTGACTCGAAGCCGGAGTCTGTTGCTGCCACTGAGGCAGAAGGTTTGGTAAATTCCATTATCAAAGGCTTCAAGGGGTTATTCAAATAATTGCCTGGTCGATTGTCAATAATCAATTTGGCGAATAAGCATCATCTTCGATCGAGGTATATATGGACAGCATTCGTTATGAGCGAGAACTTTATGTTCCGGTTCGCGACTTTTTAGTGCGCCAAGGCTTCTCGGTTCGTGCGGAAGTCGGACATTGCGATGTCGTGGCCATGCGTGATGAAGAGATGTATATTGTCGAACTGAAGCGTCATTTGTCCTTTGATCTTCTGGCACAGGCGGTTTCGCGGCAGGCGTGTACAGATTTTGTTTATGTCGCGGTACCCAAACCCTCGGATTTGAAACTCGACAAGGCATGGCGCTCGAAGATGCGCGTCCTAAAACGTTTAGGACTGGGCTTGCTATTGGTCAGCGTTCGGCGCGACAAATACCGTGTTGAGGAAGTGTTGACGCCCGAGACCCCACAAGGTCATCGACACAATAAGAGAAAAGCCCGGTCCATTGTGCGAGAATTCGACAATCGTAGTGTGGATGGCAACATCGGCGGTTCCCGTGGTGTTCCGCTCATGACAGCTTACCGTGAAGCAGCGCTGACAATCGCATGCATCATCGCTCGTTATGGGCCGTTGAAGCCCAAAGGTATCCGCGAAAAAGGCGGCGATCCCAAGAAAACAACCTCGATTCTCAATGCAAATTTTTACGGTTGGTTTATTCGGCTAGAAGACGGTACTTATGATTTATCGGACATCGGACGAGCTGCGCCGAATACTTTCGAAGAAGTGGCGAATTCAATTAATGCGGCGCTTAATCAATCAGCAAGTGCGGCTTTCAACGCGAGAGTGATAGACGAGGTTTCAGAATCAGATGATATTCCGAAGAATGGTATGAACAATACCGAAACTAAGAGGCGAAAGCCGCGTCAGTTGAAAAGGGATGAGAAGGAGGCCAAGTAATGGAGATTCTTTATCAGGGTCACGGAAGTATTCGGGTCCAATCCGACCAAGGTGTCGTTCTCTATCTGGATCCTTGCGCCGGTGAGGGCTATGATTTGCCGGCGGATATCATTCTGATTACACATCAGCACGGCGATCACAATCAAGTTCAACTTGTGACGATGAAAGATGACGTTGAAATTTTTTCTCCGTCATCGATGATACAACATGGAGAATATCGCAGCATAGAAATCAAAGGCTATACCATTACTTCGGTTCCGGCTTATAATCGATACCATCCCAAAGAGGAGTGCGTCGGATATGTTGTGATCGTTGACGGCCTGCGAATTTATTTTGCCGGTGATACCTCTCAAATTCCTGAGATGGATAATCTACGGAAAGAGAAGATTAACTACGCATTTTTTCCCGGAGATGGCTTCTACAATATGGACGTGAAAGAATCAGAGTACTGTGCAACCATAGTTGGTGCCGACCGCTCCGTCCCCATTCATCTTGTGCCATATCATGGTCAACAAGGTGATCTGTTCAGTGAAGAGAAGGCCGAACGATTCAATCCCCGGGGATCTCTCATTCTTCGACCCGGAGATCGGGTTATTGCTTCTTTAGTCGAGGGCGGTCTTGAGGAAGAGATTGTTATCGGTGATTTTCCGGCAAATTGAAGCGAAAATTCTCTCGCCGATTATGGAATCAAAACATCCTGAATCGTATACCATATTGATGAATAGGCGTCCGTGACAGGTCATCGCTCCAATCACGCGCTCTCCTTTGGTTGCGCTGAAAGTCGGTCCGAATACGTCATCGACATGATAAGGGCCATATTCCTCGGCGATATCAACTCGTCCAAGATTCGAAAACGAAAAATCGTAGTCCATTGTGTCCACGGAATCTCGACTTGCATAGTACTCTTCAGGATAATCTATACCTTCGAGTAAATAAGTCATGAAATTATAGTAGCCGGATAGCGGCCGGAGGCTGTCAATCTGCTCGCGAAGTGCGTGCCCGATCTCCGAAGCAATATCGGGAATCGGTCGGCCCGGCGTGCAATCTATAGTTGCCTTAACTAAACCGTTATAAAGTCCGAAGAGCTTATCTGAGCCGGCACGAAGCTGTGGGCGAAAATTTACCGGACTTTGAATAATTCGCTTGTAACCGTTCTCGGGACCAAATTCTTCGGCAAACGAACTGAGCATCAGGGCACCGAGCAAAGCGTGCACAGTTACATTGTGCCGGTGTGATGCCTGAACGATAATGTCGGTCTGCGCCTTGCTGAACGCATGAGTATGTATTTTGAAATCGAGATTCGGAAAAGGTGCCGGACGAAGTGCTTTCGGAGTGTACTGCGTATAAGATTTATCATCCTTATAAGCGGGCGGATCAAATGAAAGAATCTGAGTCATGTTTTCATCGGAAATATGCTTGTGAAGCATAATCGCCCAGGAGTCTTCATCGGGGGCCGTGACAGATAGGCTCGGATCGCCCAGATGCGCCATCAGTCGCTCCAGCAAAATCGAAGCACCGACACCATCGACCACGGCGTGATGAAATACGGCTAACAGATTATTATCGGTTCCGTTTTGTAAAACGGAGAATCGAACCATCGGACCGGTCGCAGCATTGAAAGGCAATCGAATCAGATCCGTGTAGTATTTTTCCCAAGGCTCAACGTAATCGCGAATGAATGTGAGCGGATAGAAAGGGACGTTATCCGTAGTGATGAACTGTCGATGATCTTCGTGCGTCTCTACCCGAACGGCACTGAGAGGGAATTCAATTCGAATTTTTTCCAATGCTTCCCGGAGAACATCATCCTCTAATTTACCGGTGAAGTGGATGCGAAAGCCGAAAAACATGGGCCCCAAGTTGCTGTAATAGAACATGACTCTTTCGTATGATGATGTCTCTCTCCTCATGCGGTGAAATCCTCCGATAATTCTTCTTCAGAATGGCTTGCTCCGACTAAGCGATTCATCCATCGACCGGAGCGATAACGGATCATACCAATGACCATTTTGGTAACTTCCTCAACGGCCGCGGCTGCAAAAATTAAGGGTATCGGCAGATGCAAAAGGAACCCGGCGATTGCCGCAATCGGCACACCCACCAGCCACACGCCGCCGACATCAACCACCATGCTGAACACGGTATCACCGCCGGCTCGGAAGATGCCCATGTGGAAAATGATATTTGATGCCTTAGCCCACATGACAATGGCAATGACCAAAAGAATTTCTCTTACGTAACGTTGGCTGGTTGAACTGAGCTCTGTATAAAGTGATGCAATCGGGATTCTGGCCCAGATCAGAATCATCGAAAGAACAATCGACATACCAAGCCCGATCATAAGAAAATAGCGTGCGTAGGCCTTCGCTTTTTTGAACTCGCCGGCTCCGATGCGATTGCCGACCATGATACTGCAAGCACTTCCGATGCCGGTGAAAAAGATCAGGCATAGACGCTCGATGCTGCCGGAAATATTGAACGCAGATAAAAAGTCCGTGCTGATATGACCATAAATTACGGCATACATGCTGAAGCCGGCAGACCAGCCGACGCTTTGAAGGACAACCGGCAATACACGCTTGATGTATTTTACAAACAAATCCTTCGGGAAAACCATAATGTCCGAAAGGCGAATCGCTGCAGGCAATTTCCGAGAATAGGTCAATGCCAATATGATTGATGTTTCAATGATGCGTGCAATCAGAGTCGCATATGCGGCGCCGGCCACACCCAGCCGAGGTGCCCCGAACTTGCCGAAAATCAGGATGTAATTCAAAACGGTATTGGTGATGACGCCGACAAAGCTGCCAATCATGGGGTAAATGACGTTCTCTGTACTCCTCAATACCACCGCATAGTTAATGCTCAGCGCCGTTAATAAAAATGTAAACGATATGATCCGAATATATTCGCCGCCCAAAGCAACGACAGCGGCGTCGGGAGAAAAAATCCGAATTGAGATGTTTGGGAAAAGAAAGGTTAAAAGCGTGAATATAGAAGCAATTCCCATAGTCAATCGAATGCCGATACCCATAACCGTTCGGATGTTCTTAATCTCGCGAGCCCCCCAGTACTGGGAAGTAAATATAGCAGAACCGCTTGCCATACCAAAGACCAACATGTTAAAGACAAAAAAGAATTGGTTCGCGCTTCCGACTGCCGCGACACTGGTTTCGCCGAGGCCTCCGATCATAAAGACATCAATAAAATTCAGAGACGCAGACAGCATATTCTGAAGCAATATCGGTGTGGCAATGATGAATAGTCGCCATACAAAAGACTTATCAGTATTGTTATTCATAGCATTCTCCGATTAAAGGAATTTTATGACTATTCTACTCCTAAAAATATACCAAAACAACACAAATGTTCTGTCTCAAATAATCTTTTATCCCTTGAATCACGGAAATAACAAGTGCTATAATCGTAAAGAGCCACTGAGGGCAATCGGGCGTCTCAACAAAGAGACCGCCCTTTTTTTGTGAAAACGGAGGAATCGGTAACCATGAAGAGCATAGGATTCGATAATGAGAAATATCTGCAGATGCAGTCGCAAAATATTCGTGATCGAATCAATTCATTTGGCGGGAAGCTATATTTAGAATTTGGCGGCAAATTATTCGATGACTATCATGCGTCACGAGTCTTACCCGGTTTTCAGCCGGACAGTAAGGTCAAGATGCTTCTGGAGCTTAAAGAAGAAGCTGAGATTGTCATCGTCATTAGTGCCGACGCCATAGAGAAGAATAAGCGCAGAGGGGACTTGGGCATCACTTACGACCAGGATGTTTTGAGACTCATCGACGCTTTTACCGGAATCGGATTATATGTCGGCAGCGTTGTCATTACCCAATACGCCGCGCAACCTTCTGCTAAGCAGTTCCAAAAAAGACTCAAACAATTGGGAGTTCAAGTCTTTAGACACTATCCGATTCCCGGGTACCCATCCAATATTGCGGGTATTGTCAGTGATGATGGATATGGTCGCAACGACTATATCGAGACCAAGCGTTCACTCGTCGTTGTGACAGCGCCGGGTCCGGGTTCCGGCAAAATGGCGACGTGTCTGTCACAGCTATTTCACGAACACCAACGAGGCGTGAATGCCGGATACGCTAAATTCGAGACCTTTCCGATTTGGAATCTATCCTTGCAGCATCCTGTGAATTTAGCTTACGAGGCAGCTACCGCGGATCTCAATGATGTCAATATGATAGATCCGTTCCACTTAGAGGCTTACGGCAAAACGACCGTTAACTACAATCGGGATGTCGAGATTTATCCTGTGGTTCATGCGATTTTCGAAAGAATATACGGTGTATCTCCTTATAAAAGCCCTACGGACATGGGCGTCAACATGGCAGGATTCTGTATTACGGATGACGAGGCCTGCATCAAGGCGTCCCACAAAGAGATTATCCGTCGATTCTTTCAGGCGAAATGTTCTCTTAGAAAAGGAATTGCAGAGCCGGCAGAAGTTGCGAAGCTGGAGCTCTTGTTGAACAAAATGGGCATTGCCGAGACAGACCGCCCTGCGGTGGTTGCATCGCGTGAACGCGCAAACAAGACCGGCGGCCCGGCGGTTGCCGTCGAACTCACTGATGGAACCGTGGTTACCGGTAAAACCACGCCGTTGCTTGGCGCCTCGGCCGCGTTGCTGCTCAATGCACTCAAAGTTTTGGCCGGTATACAGCATGATATTCTCTTAATATCTCCGATTGTCATTGAGCCGATACAAGATCTTAAGATCAATCATATGGGCAATCACAATCCGCGATTGCATACCGACGAAGTATTAATTGCACTGGCGATTTGTGCAGCGACGAATCCGATGGCGGCACGGGCAATGGAGCAACTAGAGAAGCTTCGCGGATGTGATGCTCATGCCACGACGATTCTTTCTCATGTGGATGAAAACGTTTTTATGAAGCTGGGTGTCAGCATAACGTCCGAGCCGGAATACCAGACAAAGAAGCTTTATCATCCGCAGAAATAATCGGGATCATTCGCTTTACGAGGCGCATTATTTTGAGACAGCCCCATATTAATAAGAGGGGTTACATGTAGTTATCGGGATCTTTTTCGAGCCAGCTACAGACCATCAGAATGGCCCAAGCCGCTTCAAACGGTCGATTCCAAACAGGAATAATCCCCTCGTCCAACAGCGCTTTGTTGCTGCTGTAGAGTGTCTTGTCCGAAAGCATCGGTGCCATAAAAATCCGCTTTCCGCGAGCGTCGCAAAGTCGTTTCAGATACAAAACGGAGTAAGGATTATCCTCACTCAAAGCGTTAGCGGTTCCGGAATGGTGAGTTCGAATTAATGTGTACTTAAAATGCGGCGATCCGATGGGGTAATGATCAAAACGCGCCGAGGGAACTGCAGGGAGACAGAGCACCGTTTCCGAGACGGGGAGTTTATCAAGCTTCTTGAGCGCGCCTACTAGAGCCGCACCACCCTTGAATGGTTTGACCGGGGAAAAATCGTCTGAAGGGTGAAACGTTCCCTTCGAAATTCGACCGGCCACTTTATTATTAAAGCTCGAAAAACTGTCCGAATCTGCTTCAGCGCTTTGAATTAAAGACGCATGGTGAACGTACGTCTTTCGGTCTTGCGCGCGACCGACGACATAAACACCACGCTTGAGTTGATACGCAAGAGCGATGGCGGATTTGAAATTGCCGCGCGCATCACTTTTCGGATCCTGTATGGGTTTATTACTTCCGAAAAAGATAACCGGAACCGTCAGATGAGACAGAAAAATGTGACCGAGCTGAGCGGAGAACGCCAGGGTATCGGTACCGTGCGCAATCAAAACAGCTCGGTGCTTCAGTGGTGAGAAATTATCGATGACGGATGAAAACAACACGCGATACATCTCCGGGGTCATGTTTTCGCTCAGGACGCTCAGTGGCTCAATGATATCAAAAACCGGTCGCTCCTCCGGGACTAAGTCAAGAATGGCATAGGGACCGGCACCGAGTTGTAAGGCTTGCTTATGAAGACGGGACGCGATGGTGCCGCCGGTAAATACCATAAGTATTTTATTCGCAATATTCACTGCCGAAGTCTCCTTATCAAAGATCGGATGCCGCCGGGTTATTTATAGACGGCAGTGATGTGGGCATCCGCGGACAATGCCGCGACCAGACCTTCTCCCAGTGCCTTTGCAATTTGCAACGGTTTGCCGGTGCAATCTCCTGCGGCATACATTCCCTGAATGCTAGTGGCTTGAGAGCGATCTGTTCTTATATAGTTATCGATGAGTTCAATGCCGGGCGCGAGAGTCGTCGGAGCAATAGACGCGCGAAGAATGAAAACCCCGTCGACCGGGTAAGACTTGCCGTCTGCCTTAACTCCGCTGAGTCCGGTTTCTCCTTCGATAATATATGAAGCAGCCGTAATCAATCCGTCAAACTCACCTTCCTGAATATCGGAAAACCATTTTTTCATATCGGCTGCGGACGCGAAAAAATGAACTTTGCAGCCAATCTTTTTGAGGTGTCTTGCTTCCTCAAGGGCATCCGCGGCTTTGGCGATAATGGCGACCGATTTATTGCGATAAAGCATCCCGTCACAAGTGGCGCAGTAGCTTACACCGCGACCCAAGAAGCGCTCTTCTCCCTCAAAAGCCTTGAAGGCTGAAACGCCTGTAGACAAGATGACCGTATTGGCCGAAATGATGTTCGTGCCAAATGCGACCTGAAAAATGGTTTTCTTTTCATCGATCGGCATCGGCATGACCATCAGTACCTGGGCTCGGGTTTCTTCGGCACCCATCGAAAGCGCATGTTCACGAAGACTTTCAAGGAGATCGGCGCCGCTAATTCCGGGCATGCCGGGCATATTGTCGATGATGCCTGCCCTGAATAAATAACTGTTCTTGTAGTCTGCGGATAAAATCAAAGCGCTTCTTCCGCGCGTCCGTGCATTAATCGCCGCACTGTACCCTGCAGGACCTCCGCCGATAATCGCTATGTCGACCGGGTTGGCGCTATACTTTTCAAAAGCTTCGTCCGGAGTCAGGATCATGTCTTCTATCTTCATTGAAATTACCTCGTGTTTTCGGAATGGCTAACTCTGTTATAATAAAAACAAAAAATTGCACATTTGTCGATGCACGAAAAGAGGTTTTATGCGACTGGTCAGTTGGAATGTCAACGGTATTCGAGCCGTTGCCCAAAAAGGGTTCTTGGAGAGCTTCGAAAATTTCCGTGCGGATATCATCTGTCTTCAGGAAACAAAAGCAATGCCTGAGCAAGTACCTCCCGAACTCAAGGAGATTGAGGGATACCGATCCTATTTTCACTCTGCAGAGCGAAAAGGTTATTCGGGAACGGCGCTTTATACTCGCGAAGAACCTTTAAGTGTGACGTTCGGACTGGGTGAGGATCGATTTGATCACGAGGGTCGAACGATTTGCGCGCGATATGAAGATTTTGTGCTTTATAACATCTATTTTCCGAATGGCGGACAGGGTCCGGATCGCCTTGCGTTCAAACTGGATTTTTATGATTGTTTTCTTTCGAGAATTCGAAACCATATCGCTTCAGGCGAAAATGTCATCGTATGCGGAGATGTTAATACGGCGCATCGGCCAATCGATCTTTCTAATCCGACGGCAAACTCAAAAGTATCCGGCTTTTTGCCTGAGGAGCGTGTCTGGATTGATCGTTTCATCGAAGACGGATTGGTTGACACGTTTCGTTATAAGTATCCGGATGCCGAGGACAAATATACGTGGTGGTCCTATAAAACATTCGCACGTGATCGCAATGTCGGTTGGCGTATTGACTATTTTTTCACGAATCAGGCACTAATTAATCGTGTCTCCGATTCCAATATTATGTCGGACGTCATGGGCTCAGACCATTGCCCGATTTATCTCGATATGGAGTGATTTTGGCCAAAGTACTTCCAAATGCCGATGATTTGCCTAAGATAATTGAAATAATCCGGTTAGGACTGTGATACAATTGCGGTGTTCGCTTTTTTTTATTGACGTAAAGTAGAGGAAATAGTATGTCAAAATTAGTTCGAAAAATAACAATTTCATTAGTAATCGCTTCACTGACGTTCGCATTATCGATTGTGACCGGATGCGAGGACAAGAACAAGAACGAAACTAACGTGCTGCCAACGGGTGATGTCACCATCTCAGATTCGAACTTATCTTCGGATTCGACCGTGACTGACTCTTCCGACAACACATCTTCAACGAATGGCGGATTGCTGACGATGGAAGATGTATATGGTAAAGACATGATGTCGAATCTCAACAAGACATATACCATTGCCGGAAAGAACATTACTAAGAGTGAGTATAATTTTTACTACATTAACGCCTTTACCGAGCTCTCTACTTATGCATCTTACGGCTATTATCCCGCAACCGCGGAAGGACTCATTGATCTTTCCGCCACTTGCGACCTGCTCTATCCGGAGACCGGTACTTGGAATGACTATTTAAATGATTATGTTGAGCGCGAAATTCAGAAGAGTTATCTGATCGAAGGACTTGCTGAAGCTGAAAACATCACCTTATCGCAGACTATTCTCGATTCCTTGGATGCGAACATCGATGCGATTCAGCAGACCGCAGACGCGGCAGGATTTGAAGTGGATGCCTATATCGGTCAATATTTTGGAACTGACATGACGCTTGACCAATACCAATCCATCATGTATCGATACTATTTGACCGGACATTACATCGATCAATATGTAGCCAATTTCGATTACTCCGACCAAGATATTTTGCTTCCGACCGTTCGGCATATTTTGATTGCTGCCAAGAGCGATTCGGATGAAGCGACACTCGCTGAAGCCAGACAAAAGGCTGAGGCGGTGTTAGAAGAAGTCGACTCTTATGACAACATGGTACTTGTCGGAGACCGGGAAATGCGCGACGGCAATGCCGCGGAATCTGCAGAGTATACTGTTTCGCGCGGACAAATGGTGCCGGAATTCGAAGACTGGTGTTTTACGGATGGCAGGGTTGAAGGCGACAAGGGGATTGTTCAGACGACTTACGGTTTTCATGTGATGTTTTTTGTCGGCAACAAGGAAGCTTCAGATGATCAGAAGAAGACCATCGCACAGAATGTATTAGGAAAACTATTGACCGATAAGGTTGAATCCGGAGAATATGAACTGGTGCCGGTCACTTGATTATTTGTGTCAGCCTTCTGATCGCATAATTCTCGGCAAACGTTTTGTAAATTTGCTGACTTATATCGATAATCGAGCTGCGTCTGTGAGACAATATTCACAGGCGCGGTTTTTTTGTGCAATACTTTTATTGATACAAGTGATTAAGAATCCTACGGAGGTGAATAAGAATGCAGAATTTTAATTTTCACAGTCCCACGCAATTTGTTTTTGGAAAGGATACCGAGACACAGGTCGGAGCACTTTCCAAGAAATATGGAGCAAAAAAGATATTAATTCACTATGGCGGAGGCTCGGTAATCAAGTCCGGACTGATGGATCGTGTTCGCGAATCAATTCGTGCGGAAGGTTTGGAATATGTTGAGTTGGGCGGCGTTATGCCGAATCCGATTGACACCAAAGTTTACGAAGGCATTGAGCTTTGCAAGAAAGAATCTGTTGACTTTATACTTGCCGTCGGCGGAGGCTCAACGATTGATTCAGCCAAGGCAATCGGTATCGGTGTGAAGTACGACGGTGATTTTTGGGATTTTTACGCAGGTAAGGCTCAAGCCACAGCTACGATTCCGGTTGCGACGGTTCTTACGATAGCCGCTGCCGGATCGGAGGGTTCGGAAAGCTCGGTCATTACAAAGACGGAAGGCAGCTATAAGCGCGGCTATTCCAATGATGTTATTAGACCGGTGTTTTCGGTTCTTAATCCGGCGTTAACACAGACCTTGCCACTCAATCAGACGGCAGCGGGCTCTGCGGATATCATTGCTCATATCCTCGAAAGATATTTTACAAATACCAAGAACGTTGAGACCACCGATCGACTTTGTGAAGCGCTATTGATTTCAATGATCAACGAGGTTCCGAAAGTTATTCTGGATCCGAATGATTATGAAGCACGTGCCAACATCATGTGGGCCGGAATGGTTGCGCACAACAATATTGTCGGCGTTGGAAGAGAACAGGATTGGAGCAGTCACGGACTGGAACATGAGTTGTCTGCGTTGTATGGCATTGCTCACGGAGCCGGTTTGGCGATTGTTTTCCCGGCTTGGATGAAGTACAACTGCGCTCACGATCCGATGCGATTTGCTCAACTGGCTGTTCGGGTTTTCGGTTGCAATATGCACTTTGATAATCCGATGCGTACCGCTGTCGAGGGTATCGCGAGATTGGAGAGTTTCTTTGTGTCATGTGGATTGCCGACGCGTATAGAGCAGATCAACGGCAAAAAAGAAGATATCCCTTATCTGGTTGAACATCTCGGGCTTGAAGGCGGCACTTTGGGTTCTTTTGTAAAGTTGACAGAAGAGGACTGTGCTAATATTTACACTTTGATGTTTGATATGTGATCATGTTTTTTGTACAATAAGATTTCAATCAATGAAATGTCCAAAGGCGGCCGTTTTATGGGCCGCCTTTGCTATGGAATTCTTGCGCTGTTTGGGCTGTCCGTGATAGAATTCTCTAAATAAAATCGCAGAAAATCCAGGTCGGGATGGAAAGGGATGTGCAGATGGAATATATGAACGGTATGGGTCTTCTTGAAGCAACGACATTGGATATGCTCCGTAAGAGTGCACAGAATAATCAGCCGATTCAAATTCATGGTGCCATTCATAATATACGTGACATGGGAGATTTTGCCTTTGTCATTCTTCGTATTCCGGATGCTCTGGTGCAATGTGTTATAGATAAGTCCGGGGAACCAGGTGCAGTGTTCGAGTCTTTACAGATGGAAACGACGCTTCGTATGGATGGTATAGTTCGCTTGGAAGAGCGGGCCCCCGACGGCGTTGAATTCTTGCCTTCCTCAATCACACCCCTTTCAACGCCTGTCGAAGCAATGCCGGTCAATATTTCCAAGCGGTTTAGAATGAACGTCAACCTTGACACGGATTTGTCGAATCGGCCGCTGACTTTGAGATCAGGGGAATTACGGGCAAGATTTCGCATCCAGGCTGCGATAGTTCGGGCATATCGTGATTTTTTGGAGCGCAATGGTTTTGTGGACATTCGCACACCGAAGATTGTCGGCGGTAACGCTGAGGGTGGCACCAATGTATTTCGTCTGGACTATTTCGGGAGAAAAGCATTTTTAGCACAGAGTCCGCAATTCTATAAGCAGACCATGGTGGGAGTATTCGAGAGAGTTTACGAAGTAGGACCTGTTTTCCGCGCAGAAAAACACAGCACGAATCGCCACCTCAACGAATATATCAGTTTGGATTTTGAGATGGGCTATATTAATTCCTTTTACGATATTATGAATATGGAAACGGCTTTGCTCAAGCATATTTTCGCAACCCTCGAAAAGGATTGCGAACGCGAATGTAAAGCGTTAGGCGTTGTTATTCCAAAGTTTGATCAAATTCCTGTCATTCGTTTTCGTGACGCCAAAGACGCGGTTGCGGAGAAGTATGGTCACAAGATCAAAGATCCGTTCGATTTAGAACCGGTCGAAGAGCAATTGATCGGACGTTATTTTAAAGAAGAATTCGACAGTGATTTTGTGTTTGTCACACACTATCCTTCCAAGAAGCGACCCTTCTATGCGATGGACGATCCCGAAGATCCGGCGTTTACTCTTTCTTTTGACTTGCTGTTCAGAGGTATGGAAGTGACTACCGGTGGTCAGCGTATCCACGATTATCAAGCGCAGGTCGACAAAATGGTCGCGCGTGGAATGGATACGTCCGGTTTTGAGAATTACCTGATGATTCATAAGCACGGCATGCCTCCTCACGGGGGGCTCGGCCTTGGACTTGAACGTTTGTGCATGAAGATTTTTGATGACAATAATGTCCGATACAGTACTCTCTTTCCAAGAGATATGAACCGGCTGGAACCGTAACATAGGAGGCGAAAGTGGAAATTTCCAAAGAATTGGTTGCATACTTAGAAGACTTAGGGCGGATTCGACTTTCTGAAGAAGAGCAGAATAAGGCGATGAAAGATATGGGCGCAATCCTTGATTATGTTAATAAACTCGAAGAACTGGATACGACAGGCGTCGAGCCGCTCAGCCACGCGATGACTTATACCAATGTTTTTCGCGAGGATCGTGTGACAGATGGCGAAAAACGGGAAGACATGCTCTCCAATGCGCCGCAACAGAAAAATGGTTGCTATAAAGTACCCAAAACCGTTGAATAATCGATTAATCAGCGAAGGAAGAAGGACCATAAAACATGACAACCGAACAATATCTTCAAATGTCCGCACTCGAGCTCGGCAAGGCAATTCGTGAAGGACAGACGACCAGTCCGGAAGTCGTAGAGGCTTTTTATAAGCAAATTGAGAAGACGGATAAGACGTATTCCTGCTTTATCAGCCTGACTAAGGCATTGGCCATTGAAAAGGCAAAAGAGGTTCAGGCCCGAATTAATGCCGGGGAATTTATCTCCGATGTTGCCGGCGTGCCGATTGCACTGAAGGATAATATTTGCACCAAGGGACAGCGCACAACATGTGCGTCCAAGATGCTCGATAATTTTACGCCACCATACTCCGCGACAGTTTATCGCAAGCTTGAAGACTCCGGCATGATTCTTGTCGGTAAATTGAATATGGATGAGTTTGCAATGGGCTCAACGACAGAGACGTCATATTTCGGCGTTACAAAGAATCCATGGGATATTAAAAGAGTTCCCGGTGGATCTTCGGGTGGCTCGGCTGCAGCCGTAGCGGCGCGTCAAGTGCCTGCGGCACTGGGGTCAGATACCGGTGGGTCAATTCGCCAACCTGCTTCTTATTGTGGCGTATCCGGAGTCAAGCCCACTTACGGAACGGTTTCTCGTTTCGGTGTCGTTGCATTCGCTTCGTCACTTGATCAAGTGGGGCCGATAGCAGGAGATATTTATGATTGTGCTGCAGTGCTTAATATCATTTCCGGCAAGGACGAAAAAGACCAGACGTCCGTCGAGACGAAACCGATCGACATCGATAAGGCGCGTTCAACGGATCCGAAAACACTTCGAATCGGCGTACCTCGCGAATATTTTGGCGCGGGCATTGAGCCGGATGTGGCCGATGCTGTCCGAAAAGCAATTGATATTTACCGCCAACTCGGTGCTCAGGTTGAAGAATTTGACCTGCCGATTGTAGAGTATGCCGTCCCAACCTACTGTATTATTTCGGCGGCGGAAGCTTGCTCGAATCTTGCCCGCTTTGACGGTGTTAAATACGGATATCGCTCACCTGAAGCAACCGATCTGATCGATCTTTACATAAGGAGTCGAAGCGAAGGTTTCGGCATGGAAGTCAAGCGTCGCATCATGCTCGGTAATTTTGTGTTGTCCTCGGGCTATTACGACGCCTATTATCGCAAAGCCTTACAGGCAAAGGGATTAATCAAGAAGGCATTCGACGAGGCTTTTGGCAAATACGACGTCATCGTCGGACCGGTTGCGCCCACTACGGCTCAACGGCTCGGTGAAACGCTTCAAGATCCTCTGAAAATGTACCTTGGCGATATTTACACCGTCCTCATTAATATTGTCGGTCTTCCGGCAGCATCCATTCCTTGTGGGTTTGATAAGAAGGGATTGCCTGTGGGTCTTCAAATTCTCGCCAAGCACTATGATGAACAGACATTGGTCGGCGCCGCCGCGATATATCAGAACCACACGGCATTTCATAAGCAAAGACCTGCGGAGGTGATATCATGAGCCAATACGAAACCGTTATCGGCTTGGAAGTTCACGTCGAACTATCAACGCTATCCAAAATATTTTGCGGGTGCTCAACGGCGTTTGGCGGCGAAGAAAACTCGCACGTTTGTGAAGTTTGTTCGGGCATGCCCGGTACGCTTCCGACCATGAATAAGAGTGTCGTTGAATATGCGATCAAAGCCGGCTTGGCCTTGAACTGTGAGATTACCCGGCTCAATAAGTTTGATCGTAAGAACTACTTTTATCCGGATCTTGCTAAGGCCTACCAGATATCGCAGCTCTATCTGCCGATTTGCAGAAACGGTCATGTGGATGTGGTAGTTGAAGGTAAAACGTCAAGAATCGGCATCCATGAAATACATATGGAAGAGGACGCCGGTAAACTGGTTCATGACCCGTGGGATGACTGCACGTTGGTCGATTATAACCGTAGTGGCGTGCCTTTGATTGAGATCGTATCCGAGCCGGATTTTCGTCTCGCCGAAGAAGTGATTGCGTATCTTGAAAAACTTAAGACAACGCTTCAATATCTTGGTGTATCCGACTGCAAAATGCAGGAAGGCTCGATGCGCGCGGATATCAATCTGTCAGTTCGCAAGGTCGGAGACCGAGTTTTCGGGACAAGAACCGAGATGAAAAACATGGCTTCGCTTAAGTCCATAGTCAGAGCGATCGAAGGTGAATCCAAGCGTCAGATTGAGCTTATCGAATCCGGCGGAACAGTCCGTCAAGAGACGCGTCGCTGGGACGACAATAAAGATAGTTCTTATGCTATGAGAAGCAAAGAGAACGCCCAAGACTATAAGTATTTTCCGGAACCGGATTTAATGCCGATAGAGATTACGGAGGAAGAGATTCAAAGAATCAGAGATTGCCTTCCCGAGCTTCGCGAAGCCAAGATGGCAAGGTATGTCGGTGAATTGGGATTGCCGGAATACGATGCCGAGATTCTGACCGGATCCATGCCGCTTGTGACATTGTTTGAAAAGACGATTGAACTTTGCGGTAACGCGAAAGAGGCATCCAACTGGATTATGACGGATGTCCTGAAAATGTTGAATGATTTCCAATTACAGCCGGAAGATATGAGGTTTGAAAAAGATTCTCTCGGGAAAATCATTCGGATGGTCAACGACGGTAAAATCAATCGCACGACCGGAAAGAAGGTTCTTCAAGCAGTGTTTGAACACAATGCGGAACCTGAGTCCTATGTTGTCGAACATGGGCTTTCGCAAGTGTCGGATGTGTCAGCAATTGAGCCTTTGATCAAGGCTGTTTTGGAAGAGAACGAAAAAGCCGTGTCCGAGTATCGTGCGGGAAATGCAAAGAGCATGCAGTTCTTGATTGGACAGTCCATGAAAGCGTTAAAGGGCAAGGCGGATCCTCAAGCTGTTCGCACCATTCTAACCGCACTTCTTGACGCTTGATTCGACGCCTCTTAATCGCATCGCCCCCGGAGTCCTTGTTAATAACTTTGAAATCTGATATATTTTCTTTTGTAGATTGTTGAATTGGCAATCAGAAAAACACACAAGAACACAGGCGCCTTCGGCGCTCTGAAAGGAAGGACAGGAGTTACTGTGCCCGATGACAGTATAGGCCGAATAGTTATCGACCTTATTATCGTTTCTATTTTCGTCTTAATTAATGCATTTTTTTCTGCGACCGAGATGGCCGTAATTTCGTTAAATGATAATAAAATTCGCAAAATGAGTGATGAAGGCAGCCGCAATGCCAGGCGCGTCCTCAAGTTCATCGAAAACCCCGGTACTTTTTTAGCAACGATTCAGGTTGGGGTGACACTTGCCGGATTCTTGTCATCTGCTTTCGCGGCGGATAAGTTTTCGGATCGGTTGACGATGGCTGTGGACCCTAACGGTCTTTATCCGTTTATCCGAACTTTAAGCATGGTCTTAATTACTTTGATTCTTTCGTATTTTTCGCTGGTGCTCGGAGAACTTTTTCCAAAACGTGTCGCGCAAAAATATCCGGAACGCGTTTCTTTTTTTGCTGCATCCATCGTACAAGGTTTCGGCTACGTATTGAACCCGTTTGTTAAATTTTTGACGTTATCTACAAACGGGCTGCTAAAACTAATCGGCATTGACCCGAACGCTAATGATAAGAACGTCACTGAGGAAGAGATACGAATGATGGTTGACGTCGGCAGTGAATCCGGCAGCATCGAAGACGAAGAGAAACAGATGATTCAGAACATTTTTGAGTTCAACGACAAAGAAGTATCCGAAATCATGACTCATCGTCGAAAAATCGTATCGTTGCCTTTAGATGTCGATTTTGATGAAGTTATGCGTATCGCCAAGGAAGAGAAATATACAAGAATTCCGGTATACCGTGACACAATAGACGATATTGTCGGCATCCTTCATATCAAGGACTTGTTGGGTTTTTCCATGTGCTCGGAGAGAAGCGAGGAATTTGATCTTGAGTCTTTGTTGCGAAAACCTCTGGTCGTTCATGAGACCAAGAAAATATCATCCCTATTTCGCGAAATGAAAAAGGGCAGTATGCAAATGGCAATTGTTATCGATGAATATGGCGGCACGATGGGGCTTGCGACTATTGAAGATATGCTTGAAGAAATTGTCGGAAATATTACGGATGAATTTGACGAAGAAGAGCCCCAATTCTTATTGCTTCCGAACGGAGACTACATGGTATCCGGAGATATGACGCTTAATGATCTTGAGAGTGCTATCGGTGTCGATCTTCCGGATGAAGACTACGATACGATTGCCGGATTTACGATTCAATTGCTTGATCGCATTCCCGTGAAGGGGGAAAATCCGGTTGTCAATTACAAAAATATAGAAATTAAGGTTGAACAGGTTCAGGATAAATGGATTTCAAAGCTTCGTCTGACAATTACTCCGGAAGAAGAGAAATCAGAAGATTCCGAAAACAATGACTCTGCGCCGGATTCCCAATAAAGGAGTGACCGTTTTGAGATATGACGCTGTACTTTATGATTTTGACGGAACACTGGTAGACACCATACCGATGATCGTCAATAGTTTTCATTTTGCTTATAAAAAGGTGCTAAACGTTCGCAAGAGTGACGATGTGATCAAGTCAACTATCGGATTACCGCTATGGACGGCTTTTCAGGAGTACGACGCTGAGACTCAGAAGGCTTTGCATGCTGCATACCAGGAAGAGAATGAGAGATTGCTTCCGCATGCCGTCGAGATTTTTGACGGTATTGAAAGCGGATTGCGAAAACTTAAAGCGATGGGCGTCACGCAGGGCGTGGTTACATCCAAACGGAGAGAGCCGGCAATATTTACAATGAAGCAATTCAATATAGATTCCTTTTTTGACATCATTGTTTCAAGAGAAGATACTACGGAACATAAGCCGGGACCGGCACCTCTTCTGTTTGCTGCCGAGCAGCTCGGGGTTTCGGATATGAGGCGCATTTTATATGTCGGTGACAGCGTGCACGACCTTCGCTGTGCTCATAATGCCGGTACAGATTCTGCTGCAGTATCTTGGACAAGGATGCCGGAAAATGAACTTCGGGCAGAATATCCGACATATTGGATTGAGTCGCTGAGTTCCATTTCTTGCATTCTTGAATCGCGCGAATTATAATAGGCGTGCTGTCGAAAAATAAACATCGAAGGACGGAAACCAAAATGGATTACAATAAGAAGGCCGCCAAGAAGAAAACAAACAAGAAACCTCTCCTTAGCGAACAGACAAAGCGTCGTATCGCAGTAGCCTGCCTCGTTATGTTCCTCGTGGTTTCTGTCGGAGGATATTTTATCTACTTTACCGGTGTTCTGGCCAATGTTCTGACCGGTGTTTCCTACTACCGAACCGACGCTGACGGTAAGGCTGTCAGTATTTATGATGCGAAGGTCACCGAGCTGAATTATTACTATTCGGCGGTGTATTCACAGTATAGACAGTACGGCATTCTTAACGATTCAATTACTGTTGATACCGTTTTCAATCAAGCAGACGGTACGACATACGGTGATCTTTTATATGAATCTGCGGCAGATAGCTTAGAGCAAGTTATTCTTTATAATATCGAAGCAGAAAAAGCCGGTTATAAATCGGAGTCAGCAGATGCTGCTGCAGAGGCTATGGTAGAGACGCTTCGCGAGACAGCTAAGAGCAATAATATGACCGCCGATGATTACCTGAATGCCCTTTATGGAAGAGGCATGACGGTTCGTGTTTTCAAGGATATTGTCACTCGCGAGTTGATGGCTGACGAGTACAAAGAATATTTACTCCAGACGCAATTCAGGCCTTCTGAAGAAGAAATTTTATTACTTAGAGATATGAGTCCCGCAGATTATGGCACAGTGACTTACAACGCGTATTTCTTTGGCGCTGAATATGTTGAGGATCAAGATCCTGCCAAGATCGAAGAAGCACACAAGGCCGCAGTTGCTAAGGCTCAAGCGGTTGTGGATTCGACAGTTGACCCTGCCTCTTTCAGAGAAGCTTGCATGGGATTGTTAACCGGCGATGCTCTCGGACGTTTTGCACTTGATGCAGATCCTACCTTCAATGAGAATGCGCCTTCCAACGCGGTCAAGCAACAGAATCAACAACTCAAAGACTACCTGTTTTCTTCGGACAGACAGGCCGGAGATGTGACTGTCATCGAAGATGAGATGGGTGCTTATGCGGTATATTTCGGCTCTCGCAATTTTGATGAGAATCCGACCGTATCGTATCGGGTACTTTATTTGGAAAACGATGAAGCGGTCTCGGGCGATGCCGTAAAAATATCTGCGGAAAACACTAAACTGGTCCAGGAAATTAACGAAATCAAGGCCGGAGTCACGGACGAGGCTTCGTTTATCAGTGCCGTTAAGTTAAAGTCCGACGAGAAGTCGCGACTGAACAGCGGCGCTCTTGTGACCGGTATCACCGAGGCGTCTTTCGACGAGATTGAGAACATAGCTGAGTCTGAACTCGTATTTTCACAATGGTTGTTCGATGCTAACCGTGCATATGGGGACATGACCATCGTTGAGCGTGATCAAGGCGTATCCCTTGTCTACTTTGTTGACAGCTGTCCGGCATGGATTGACGCAGAGATGGCAAGTATTGCGCAAACTCGTTTGAATGAATGGGTTTCTTCACTCGACCCGCAGAACTTAATCACCTATAGCATTCACACTAAAAACGTTGATTTTATGACCTACTAGTCGTTGGATTGAAGTCCTGAAATCAATCCTGAAATCATTCATCAATATTTCGTTGACACTTGACATCGAGAGTGCTATCATGCTATAGCGCGTCATAAATTGGAGGCCTGTCGCCTTTTGCCATCCCGGTTTCGGCCGTCGGATGTGTGAAGTTGGCACAGATGCCCTGATATTGCCTCTTTTAGTGGCGTGACATTCCTGGCGCAAGCCGGATAATTCGAGAGGTGATGTGTAATGGTGCGTCCCGTCAAGCAGGGAAGAGTTGAGAGATTATCTTACTCTCGTATCGACGAAGTCATTGAAGTACCGAACCTGATCGAAGTTCAGAAGAACTCGTATCAATGGTTTCTGGAAGAAGGCCTTGTGGAGGTTCTCAAAGAAGTATCTCCCATTACTGACTTTTCCGGAGACATCGAATTATCATTTATCGACAAGGAGTTCGATATTGATAATCCCCAGAACACGATTGAGCAGTGCAAGGAGAAGGACTCCAACTTTGCGGCTCCGCTGCGTGTGTTGGTCCGTTTGAATAATAAACGCGACAACAGTATCAAGGAGCAATCGGTCTTTATCGGCGATTTTCCCATTATGACGGATCATGGTACGTTTATTATTAACGGTGCCGAACGCGTCATTATCAGTCAGCTTGTTCGTTCACCGGGTGCCTATTTCACCATATCCAAGGATAAGACGGATGTGGATCTGTATGCGGCGCAAGTGATTCCGAACCGCGGTGCATGGTTGGAATATGAAATGGACGCTAACGGCGTTATTTATGTTCGTGTTGATCGTGCGCGCAAGTTCCCTCTAACGGTATTTTTGAGATCTCTCGGCATTGGTACTGACCAAGAGCTTCGCGATTTGTTTGGCGATGAGCGTTGGTTGAATGCGACCATCGAGAAGGATTCTTCCCACACTCGTGAAGAGGGATTGAGTGAGCTATATCGCAAGCTTCGTCCGGGCGAGCCGACCTCTATTGAAGGAGCAGAATCTTTGCTCAACGGTATGTTTTTTGACGCAAAGAGATATGATTTGGCTCGAGTCGGTATTTACAAACTTAACCAGAAACTGTCTTTGGCGAATCGCATAGTCGGACACAAGGCGGCGCAGGATGTCATCACGGAAGATGGCGAATTGCTTTTAGCAGCGGATAGCGTCATTTCAGCCGAAAAAGCCAGAGAAATCGAAGATTCCGGGTTGAATGAAGTAGTTATTTTTCCAATCATCAAGAATGGTGATACGATTCGTGTTTCCGAGCAACCGTTCAAGGTTATCGGCAACGGTCGGGTTGACGCACTTGCTTTTATTCGCAACACATTTTCTGCCGATGAGCTTGAGGGTTTTGATATAGTCAGAACCGGAATCAATGAGAACGTCAGAACGTCCGTTTTACGTGCAATAGTTGCGGATATTAGATTGAGCGATTCAGGTCGTGCCGCTGAGAGTTTGATGACTGCGCTTCGCGCACAATCTTCCGAATTGATGCCTAAGCATTTGACGATTGAAGACATCATCGCTTCTGTCAGTTATTATCTGGGTTTGGCTTACGGCGTTGGTATTCTGGACAATATTGACCATCTCGGTAACAGACGCGTGCGTTCTGTAGGCGAACTTTTGCAGAATCAGATTCGTATCGGCTTCTCGCGAATGGAGCGTAATATCCGTGAACGAATGGGTGCGGTGCCCGACATTTCGACGGTCACGCCGATGCAATTGGTTAACACCCGACCGGTCAGTGCTGCGGTTAAGGAATTTTTCGGGTCATCGCAGCTCTCCCAGTTTATGGATCAGCCTAATCCGCTTGCTGAGTTAACCCATAAGAGAAGGCTTTCTGCACTTGGACCCGGAGGACTTTCCAGAGATCGCGCGAATTTTGAGGTTCGTGACGTTCATGCATCTCATTACGGCAGAATGTGCCCGATTGAGACACCTGAAGGCCCGAACATCGGATTAATTAACTCGCTTGCAACCTATGCTCGCGTGAATCAGTATGGCTTCATCGAAACGCCATATCGTATCTATGATAAGAAGAAGGGTGTCGTCACCCGTGACGTCATCTATATGACTGCCGATCGCGAGGATTACTTCAACATCGCTCAGGCCAATGAGCCGATCGATGAAGCAGGGCATTTTCTCGACAAGAAGGTCATCTGCCGTTATCTTGATAAATTTATTGAGGTTAACCCCGAAGAAGTCGATTATATGGACGTTTCTCCGAAGCAACTTGTTTCGGTCGCGACATCGTTGATTCCCTTCTTGGGCAATGACGATGCGAACCGTGCACTGATGGGTTCGAACATGCAGCGTCAGGCTGTTCCTCTTATTCAAAGCGATTCGCCGATTATCGGTACCGGCATGGAATACCGTGCAGCTAAGGATTCCGGTGTTTGCAAGGTCGCCAAGACGGACGGTATCGTTACTTATGTCTCCGCAGACCGAATTGATGTTACCTGTGCGGACGGCAAGAAGGATGTATATAATCTTACGAAGTATCAGCGCTCCAACCAGAGCACATGTATTAACCAACGCCCCATTGTGAAGCACGGTGAAACCGTTAAGGTCGGAGATGTTCTGGCGGACGGTCCGTCGACCAGCAACGGAGAGTTGTCGTTGGGCAAGAATGTTCTCATCGGATTTATGACTTGGGAAGGTTATAACTACGAAGACGCTGTTCTTGTCAATGAGCGAATGGTTCGTGACGATGTGTATACATCGATTCACATTGAGGAATATGAGTGTGAGGCTCGCGATACCAAGCTCGGTGCCGAAGAAATTACCCGTGAGATTCCGAACGTCAATGATGACGCGCTTAAGGATCTTGATGAGGATGGAATTATCCGAGTCGGTGCTGAGGTTCGTGCCGGAGATATACTGGTCGGAAAGGTTACTCCTAAGGCCGAAGCAGAGCAGACCGCTGAAGAGAGACTTTACAGGGCGATTTTCGGTGAGAAAATTCGTGAAGTTCGCGACACTTCCGTTCGCGTACCCCACGGTGAGTCGGGTATCGTTGTCGATGTAAAAGTCTTCACCAAAGAGAACGATAATGTTCTTAAGGGTAGCGTCAATAAGCTTGTGCGTGTTTATATCGCACAGAAGAGAAAGCTTTCGGTCGGTGACAAGATGGCCGGTCGTCACGGTAACAAGGGTGTTGTATCACGCATTCTCCCTGAGGAAGATATGCCATTCTTGCCGGATGGCACACCGCTCGACATTGTTCTTAACCCGCTCGGCGTTCCTTCACGTATGAACATCGGACAGTTGCTTGAAGTTCACTTGGGCTATGCGGCGCGCGTGCTCAATTGGAAGATTGCGACGCCGGTTTTCGATGGTGCTAACGAAGCGGATATCGTTGCGGCATTCAAACTTGCGGGATTGGAATCAGACGGAAAGACGATCCTCTATGATGGTCGTTCCGGAGAGGCCTTCGAGAGTCGTATCACGGTCGGTGTCATGTATTACATGAAGCTTCACCACTTGGTCGATGACAAGATTCACGCTCGATCAATCGGACCGTACTCGTTGGTTACCCAGCAACCTTTGGGCGGTAAAGCTCAGTTCGGCGGACAACGTTTCGGAGAGATGGAGGTTTGGGCGCTTGAAGCTTACGGTGCGGCGCACATTCTTCAGGAAATTCTGACCGTTAAGTCGGACGATATTACCGGAAGAACAAAGACCTACGAATCTATCGTTAAGGGTCAAAGTGTTCCGGAGTCCGGTATTCCGGAGTCCTTTAAGGTTCTGGTTCGCGAATTGCAGTCATTGGCACTGGATGTACATATCTATTCTGAAAAGAATGAAGAGTTTAAGCTCAAGGATGCCGCTGAGGAAGAAGTTGATCTTCCGTTACCGGATCCCGAATTGCTCGCTCGCTTTATTCCTGATGACAGTGAATTGGCAAGTACAGGCTTTTCTCAGGTTGACGAAAACGGCGACTTGATTGAGGACGAAGACGGTAGTTCAGATCTTGAAGATCTTGAATTTCCGGAAGTATTCGATTCTTCGGATGATGAGTAGTTGTCTATAGCATCGGCTAATTAGTCGAAACAGTGTCGGTTTGGAAGGAGACTTCATATATATGTTTGAAATGAATCATTTCGAATCCATAGGAATTAGGCTGGCATCGCCGGAAATCATCAAGGGATGGTCCCACGGTGAGGTGAAGAAGCCCGAGACCATTAATTACAGAACACTCAAACCAGAGAGAGACGGTCTTTTCTGCGAGCGTATTTTCGGACCTCAGAAGGACTGGGAATGTCATTGCGGTAAGTACAAAAAGGTTCGTTACAAAGGCATCATCTGTGATCGATGTGGCGTTGAAGTTACACGTTCGAAGGTCAGACGTGAGCGTTTGGGCCATATTGAACTGGCGGCTCCGGTATCGCATATCTGGTATTTTCGTGGTATTCCGAGCCGTATGGGACTGATTCTTGACATTACACCGCGCAACTTAGAGCGCGTGCTCTATTTCGGTGCGTATGTTGTTATTGATTCAGGAACAACGGATCTGATCAAGAACGCAATTATTGATGAACGCGAATATCGTGACACGGTTGAGAAATACGGCAAGAACGCATTTGTTGCCAAAATGGGCGCGGAAGCTGTCAAAATTCTGCTTCGCCAAATTGACATTGATGCTCTGGCTTCCAATTTGCGCGAAGATTTCGCTAACTCCACAGGTCAGAAGAAGGCTCGTATCATCAAGCGTCTTGAAGTAGTTGAAGCATTTAAAAAATCAGGGAACAAGCCGGAATGGATGATTCTTGATGTGCTTCCTGTATTGCCGCCTGAACTTCGCCCGATGGTTCAACTCGACGGCGGACGTTTTGCTACGTCAGACCTTAATGATCTGTATCGACGTGTTATTAATCGCAATAACCGTCTGAGCAAGCTTTTGCAACTCGGTGCTCCCGAAATCATTGTTCGCAATGAGAAGCGTATGCTTCAAGAGGCAGTAGACGCTTTGATTGATAACGGCAGAAGAGGTCGTCCGGTGACCGGTGCCTCCAGCAGAGCGCTTAAATCTTTGTCGGATATGCTCAAGGGTAAACAGGGTCGTTTCCGTCAGAACCTTTTGGGTAAGCGTGTTGACTATTCCGGCCGTTCGGTTATCGTTGTCGGACCGGAACTCAAGATGCACCAATGTGGTTTGCCTAAGGAAATGGCGCTGGAGCTATTCAAACCTTTTGTTATGAAGCGTCTTGTCGCGGATGGATTTGCACAGCATATCAAGACCGCTAAACGCCTTGTTGAGCGTGCTTCCGATCACGTCTGGGATATTCTCGAAGACGTCATTAAGGATCATCCGGTCATGCTCAACCGTGCTCCTACGCTTCACCGACTCGGAATTCAGGCCTTTGAGCCAATTCTTGTCGAAGGTCGTGCCATCAAGTTGCATCCTCTTGTCTGTACCGCATTTAACGCTGACTTTGACGGAGATCAGATGGCTGTTCACGTTCCTCTCTCGGCTGAGGCACAGGCAGAAGCAAGATTTTTGATGTTGTCATCAAACAACCTTTTGAAACCTCAAGACGGTAAGCCGGTTACAGTACCGACCCAGGATATGATTTTAGGTTGCTACTATCTGACCATCGAAAAGCCGGATGAAAAAGGCGAGAACATGGTGTTCTCCAGCATTGATGAGGCCATCATGGCCTATGACGATCATCACTTGGAGCTCCACGCTTCAATCCGAGTTCGTATGACCCGTGAAGTCAACGGTAAGTCGTATACAGGATTGGTGAAATCAACCCTGGGACGCTTTATTTTCAACGAAATTATCCCTCAGGATCTCGGCTATGTAGATCGCACCGTATCCGGCAATGAATTGTTGCTGGAGTGTGACTTCTTGGTTGGCAAGAAGAAGTTAGAAGATGTTATCAGTCGTGCGATACGTATCCACGGTATTGGTCAGACTGCTATTCTGCTCGATAATATTAAGAGCTTAGGCTACAAGTATTCGACGCGCGGCGGCATTTCAATTGGTATCGAGGACATGATTGTCCCGGATATCAAGGAAAAGATGATCAAAGAAGCCGAGGATAAAGTCGAGCATGTTACCAAGATGTATCAGCGTGGTATGCTTGATGAGGATGGTCGTTATCGTGCCGTTATTTCTATTTGGAATGAGACGACAGATGCAATTACCGAGGAGCTCAAAAAGAATCTGGGACCTTACAATCCGATTAAAATGATGTCGGATTCCGGTGCTCGTGGCCAGATTAACCAGATCAAGCAGCTTGCCGGTATGCGTGGTAACATGTCTGATACTTCTGGTAAGACGATCGAAATCCCGATCAAGTCCAACCTCCGTGAAGGTATGAACGTTCTGGAATTCTTTATTTCGTCTCACGGTGCTCGTAAAGCATTGTCCGACACCGCATTGAAAACGGCTGACTCAGGTTACCTTACGCGTCGTCTCGTTGACGTCGCACAGGATGTTATCATCAGCGAGGAAGACTGTGGCACAGATGACTTTACCTACATTAAGGAATTGGCTGTTGTAGCCAATGATAAGAAGGATGTCATCAAGACCCTCAGTGAGAGACTTGCGGGCAGATATACTTCTGAGCCCATCTTACATCCCGGGACCGGTGAAGTCCTGATCGGCAAGAACGAGCTGATTACTCAGGATATAGCCAATGCCATCGAAGCATCCGGTTTGACCAAAGTCAAAATCCGTTCGGTCTTCGATTGTCGTTCGAGTCGCGGTGTCTGTTCTCACTGTTATGGCGTTAACTTGGCAACCGGAGAGACGACAATTGGTGGTGAGGCTGTAGGTATTATGGCCGCACAGTCTATCGGTGAGCCCGGTACGCAGCTGACTATGAGAACGTTCCACACCGGTGGTATTGCTTCCGGTGATGATATTACGCAGGGTCTGCCTCGTGTTGAGGAACTTTTCGAGGCCAGAAAACCAAAAGGCCAGGCAATTATTTCCGAGATTGATGGTGTCGTTCGCATCGAAGATGGCAGCAAGCGTAAGAAGGAAATCGTAATTACGGCGGCAGAGTCTGAAGAGAGCGAACTTGGTATAGAAGAGAAGCGCTATGTTGTGCCTTACTCTTCGACAATCAAAGTGACCAACGGAGATTTCGTGGAAGCCGGAGACCTTTTGACCGACGGTACGGTTAACCCGCAGGAAATCATGAAAATCAAGGGTGTTCGTGGCGTACAGAAGTATATCATCAGCGAGGTCATTAAGGTTTATAAGAGCGGTGGTGTTACGATTAACGACAAGCACATCGAGATTATCACACGTCAAATGATGCGAAAGGTTCGCATCGACGATCCGGGTGATACCTCTTTGATGACGGGCAGCATGGTCGATATGTTTGACTTTGAAGCAGAAAATGTAGCGGCTGAGGCGAAGGGTATGGAGATGGCAAAGGGCAAGCGTACTTTGTTGGGTATTACCAAAGCTTCTCTTGCAACTGATTCGTTCTTGTCGGCGGCTTCTTTCCAAGAGACCACTCGCGTTTTGACAGATGCAGCGGTTAAGGGTAAGATTGACCCATTATATGGCCTCAAAGAAAACGTTATCATCGGTAAGTTGATTCCTGCCGGAACGGGTATGAGTCGTTATCGAAATATTACAGCAGTGCCGGTGATTCCCGAGAATAGGGAGTTGATCGCGAATCCTTTTCGTGATGAGGCGTCTGATGAACCGGTAACGGCGGAGGCGCAAGCAGAGTAATCTTCTGCATACCTTCGGAGGTGCAATGCGTTTTCGTGTTGTCTATAAGAGAAATAAAAAGTGGTCAGTGCTCGCAATCGCCGTCTGTGCGGTCGTGACACTACCACTTTTCTTGTTTCCGATAGGTCTATACAAAGGCACCCGTGCGGATATTCTTGTCGGGCGAGCCTATGCTGCTCACTTGCCGCAGAAATCGGAAGATGTTCTGGTTGAGGATTGGGCGTTGACTTATGATGAAATCGCTGCGCAATCCGATTCGGGTCTGGATCAAGTTACGGATCCTTTGGTTGAAGATCCTTCGGAAGTTAACGTCGAAGCGATCGCGCCTGTCGACGATGAGACCGGCTTGATTATGCTTTCGGAAGGTCAGACTGTCGGCCAGACCTATTTTGAGGGTATGGGACCTGCGGTTGAGGAGAATAATTACGACGGAATTCTCACGGCAACAATTGTCCAGACTTATGATTCGTCAAATCTTCCTGTGGAGCTACTGGACACCTCCGTATTTCTTTCTGATGACACGACCTATTATATTAAGGCCGCTAACTCAATCATCAAAGAGACTCCGAACATGGACTCCAAAACATTAACAAGTATTAATATCGGCAAGGAAGTTGTTCGCACGGGAATAGGAGATTCTTGGTCCCGAATTCGCACTGAGGATGGCATAGAGGGTTATGTTCTCAGCAATACTATTACGGATGAGATGGTTTTTATTGCCATCGATCGCACGGTGTGGGTCGATGCTGACGGACTGAAGCTTAGGTCCGAACCTTCGACATCAAGTGAAGTGATTAAGACTCTGTCCCGACATACTCAACTCCGTTGTACGGGCGTATCCGATAAGTGGTATAAAGTCACAACAGAAGACGGCGATCAAGGTTATGTCTATTTGTCTTTTACCACAACGAAAGCACCGCCGACACCGACGCCCCGTCCGACTCCTCGGACATCGTCCTCCTCGTCCGGCGGTGGAAAGACCTCTTCCGGATCCGGCGGTTCAACAGCGTCACTTCCGACGATTACCGGCGTTAACGGAGAGAGTGTTATTAATGTCTGTATCTCTATGCTAGGCGTCCCGTATGTTTGGGCCGGTGAGTCCAGAAACGGTGTGGACTGTTCCGGTCTGGTTGTCTATGCGTATCGTCAAGTCGGCGTTGGTGGATTGCCGCATCAATCGAACTCATTGAAAAATTACGGGGTCAGCGTCTCAAGATCCGATCTCAAGCTCGGAGATGTCATATGCTATGACATGCGTGGAAGTTCGGATTCGGTAGAGCACGTCGGCATTTATGCAGGCAACGGACAAGTCATCCATGCGTCTTCTTCTCGAAATCGAGTGGAATATGCAAATCTGGATATGTATCCGATTGTTTCGATACGCCGATTTATCCAGTAACACTGAGCAACAAGAATTAATCGTAGTTTAGACCCTTGATGCACGTCTTCAAGGGTTTTTTGCCATGAAAATTAACATAAGCAGCTCGAATAATTCTAAAAAATTGACTTGACAGTATAATTATGCGAATTATAATAAAGATAAGTCAAAGAAAGTCAAAGTCAGATTTTCGATGTTTAATAAATCGCATTGTATCATTTATCTGGAAAGGATGTTGAATTTGGCACGTTTAGTGGATGTCATTGAAGAAATGATCAAGCAAATTCTCGATGAGAATCAAGGCGTAGCAATTATCAGCCGTAGTGTTTTGGCGGAGAAAGTTAATTGCGTTCCGTCCCAGATAACATACGTGCTCTCAACTCGATTTACAAACGGTCAGGGATTTATTGTGGAGAGTCGTAGAGGCGGAGGCGGGCAAATTCGAATATCGCGAATACAGAGATTGACCTCGACGGACTATCTGATGCACACGGTAAACGCCTTGGGAGATGATTTGTCACAGCAAGAGGCTGAAGTATATTTGAGAAATTTTATGGACTACGGCATTATCAGCGACAGGCAGGCATCATTGATAAAAGCGGCTATTTCGGACAATGCCCTTTCCAGATTGGAAGCAGATAAGAAGGGCTCAGTAAGAATGGATATTTTCAAAAACATGCTTATCAGCTTGATTGCGAGATCCTAATAAGAAGTTTCAATCCGCCGACAAAAATGAAAGACCATGGCGGAGACGGAGGTAGATATGAAATGTCAAAGATGTAAAGAACGAGAGGCTAATGTGCAGATTATTCAGCAAGAAGCCGGGAAGAAGCCGCAGACATTTATGCTTTGCGATATCTGTGCTCATGAAATGGGCATCTCGATACCGACGATGCCACTGGGAGTAAAAATGACAAACCCTTTCGCCGTTATGGGTAATGCGTTTCAGACGACCTTTGGACTCGGCAATGAAGAGCTGAACAGAAGACGCGTACTGCGTTGCCCAAAGTGCCAGTTAAGTTTTGACCAATTCCGTAAAGAGGGCTTTCTTGGATGTGCGACATGTTACTCTACTTTCGGAAGCCAGATGGACCCGGTATTTTGCAGGACTCAAATGGGGAAAAAACACATTGGCAGAAGACTGGGCGAGCCGACTGACCCGGACAAACAAAGAGATTTATCCGAGTCTGATCGTTGTACGCTTAAGGATCAACTGGACGGCATTGATTCGAGAGATGAATATCTTCCGGATTCCATGGGGATGCAAGATGAGTCGGCGTTGGATAGTAGACATGTTGAGGTATCCGATCACATTGAATCAGCGAATCTCAATGACAGGAGAAAGAGAGATACCGTAGATTATATTGAGAAGCGCCAGGCAGATAGGCAACTGGAAAGACTGAAGAAAGCTCTTGCAAAGGCTATTGAGATTGAAGACTATCTCACGGCCGCAAAAATCAGAGACCAGATTTCGGAACTCGAAAATAAGGGGGAATAAACATGAGCTGGTATCTTACAGCCGGAAAAGACTGGGATGTCGTACTTTCGAGTCGAGTGCGTCTGGCCAGAGATATTGAGGGATATGAATTTCCTCATCGAATGACCAGTGACAAAAGAATGGAAGTCCGCGATAAGATAATCGATGTATTAACATCACGAACAATTGACGGAAAGAAAGAATACGTGACGCTCATCATGGATCTTTTGCCGGAGGAGGATCGTCGCGCTCTGGTCGAAAAGCACTTAATCAGCGATGATTTAGCCAAGGGCGGTCCCGGGCGTGGTGCATGTATTTCCCGGGATGAGTCGGTCAGCATTCTTCTCAACGAAGAAGACCACATCAGGATTCAGGTTATGGAAGCCGGATATGCCCTTGATACCGCCTATCGCAAGGCAGAGGATGTGGCTATGTTGATTGAAAACCGTTTACCGACTGCATATTCAGAACAATACGGTTTTCTGACGGCTTGTCCGACAAACACAGGAACCGGAATGAGAGCCTCAGTCATGATGCATTTACCCGCCTTGACGGCGCTCGGGAAAATGCAAACATTAATCGAAGGGCTGACGCAGGCCGGTTTTGCGGTTCGAGGATACCTCGGTGAGCATAGCCAGGCAAACGGAAATTTATATCAACTATCCAATCAGATTACGCTCGGACTGACCGAAAGTCAGATTCTCGACGGCTTCAAACAAATGGTGGATGAGGTTCTCGAGCTCGAACGCAAATACAGAACTGAAATGTATGAGGATAACCCGGAGCGGATTCAAGACCGCGTTTATCGGTCATACGGCGAATTATTATACGCGAGAATGATGTCCGAAGGTGAGGCCATGAAGCGCATAAGCGATCTTCGTCTCGGGGTATCGCTTGGTTTTATTAAAACGCATGAAGAAGCCGATCTGGCTAAATTGGTATCACATGTCGGATCTGCTGCGGTTCAAAAGGATAGCGGAGAAGTTTTAACGGTCACAAAACAAGAAATAAGGCGAGCAGAAATTATTCGCAATATTCTTGCACAGACTAAAAAAGTATAATGCTTGTCGTGACAAGCCGGAAAGGAGCTAGAAATGAATATTTCTGAAAGAACTATCACTATGATGCATCGCGCGTATCTGTGCTCGGAGGCATTTTCGCTCAATTATATCGGCACAGAGCAAATGGTTTACGCTATGGCGGATTCGGAGTCACCGGCGTCTCAAGTCCTTGCGGCTTTCGATATCACCAAGGAAGACATTCTCCGAGAGATTGCGCAGATTAACGGAAAAGATCCGAAGCCGTTTACGGAGAAGAGCATGGATCCCAATGCTTTATTTGCAATGTGCACCAATCGAACAAAGAGGATTATTTATCTTGCCGAATTTCTGGCCAAGCGTGTTTCTCAGAACATTGTAGAGCCGGAACATGTGATGCTCGCAATATTACGTGACGGCCAATGTACGGGTTTTCGAATTCTTGCAGCGCTGGGACTTCCGACAAAAGAGGCAACCATTGCGCTCATGAATCTTTTTGATCAATCGGGTTCCGGATCAGGTGACTCTGAAATGCCGGAGCAGGACCTGCCCGGCATGTCCGAAAGCGATGCATCTGAAATGGGTGCCGGACGAATGAGAAAACCTGAAAAAACCAAGGCGCTGGAGCAATTCGCCCGAGACTTAACGGCGATGGCCACAGAGGGCAAGTTTGACCCGATTATCGGCAGAGAAGAAGAAATCAATCGTGTTATGCAAATTCTGGCGCGAAGAACAAAGAATAATCCGGTCCTGATCGGCGAACCCGGTGTTGGTAAAACCGCAATAGCTGAGGGACTTGCGCAACTTATCGTATCCGGAGAAGTACCGGAAATGCTTCGAGGAAAAAGACTTCTGTCGCTTGATCTGGCATCCATGTTAGCCGGAACTAAGTATCGAGGCGATTTTGAAGAACGATTAAAAAAAGGCATAGAGGAAGCGCGAACTTCCGGAAATGTAATTCTTTTCATTGACGAGCTTCATACCATTATCGGCGCCGGGAATGCAGAGGGAGCAATGGATGCCGCAAATATCCTGAAGCCGATTCTGACAAAAGGCGAAATGCAGATTATCGGAGCAACGACGCTTGATGAATATCGGAAGCATATCGAAAAGGACTCGGCACTGGAACGCCGCTTCCAACAAGTTTTGGTAAAGGAGCCATCAACGACGGATGCAATTCTTATACTTAAGGGAATTCGCGAGAAGTACGAACAGCACCACGGGATAGAGATTCCTGATGAGGCTGTAGACGCTGCAGTTATTCTTTCAAGTCGTTACATTCCCGATCGCTTTTTACCTGACAAAGCAATCGATCTGATCGATGAGGCCGCTTCAAGGCTCCGCATCAGCTTCTCTAAAGATACTGAGGAGAGCAAGCAAATCGGTCAACGCATTAATGAAATTATCCGATTAAAGATTGATGCTATCGAAAATCAAGACTTTGAAACGGCTCAAAAGCTCCGGGATGAAGAGGTTGAACTCGAACAAAAACTCGGGGATATGCGACGCAAGGACATGGAAGACCGTAAGGGTGCGCAAAGTGCTTTGACCGAAGATGACATTGCTCGGATTGTATCGAGTTGGACCGGCATTCCTGTATCCAAAATCACCGAGACGGATGCCGAGAAACTCAAGAACCTTGAAGACGAGATCCGTAGGCGTGTTATTGGTCAGGATGAAGCCGTCAAGGCTGTTTCCAAGGCGATTCGAAGAAGTCGGCTCGGACTCAAAGACCCGAAACGACCGGCTGGCTCTTTTATTTTCCTGGGGACTACCGGCGTCGGCAAAACGGAATTGGCCCGAGCACTGGCTGAGGTCATGTTCGGAGACGAAAACGCCCTGATTCGGGTGGATATGTCGGAGTATATGGAAAAACACGATGTATCCAAGTTGATCGGATCGCCTCCCGGTTATGTCGGCTACGATGAGGGCGGACAATTGACCGAGAAAGTCAGACGCCGACCATATTCAGTGGTGCTTTTCGATGAAATCGAAAAAGCGCACCCGGAAATTTTCAATGCTATGCTTCAGATCCTCGATGACGGACGACTGACAGATGGACAGGGACGTGTGGTTGATTTCAAGAATACGATTATCATCATGACATCCAACATCGGCGCACGTATGCTCACCACCGCCGCCGGTCGAAAAATCGGATTCTCCGTGCCGGCAACGCAAGTAGATTCGAAAACCGGAAAGAATTATGTCACCATAGACGAAGCCTCAAATGAGCGTCTTTACGGCGGGAAAACATATGACGAGGCCAAGGATTTAGTTTTGGATGAACTTAAAAAAGCATTCAGCCCGGAATTTATCAATCGTGTCGATGAGATTATCTTCTTCAGAATGTTGAACAGAGAGTCTATTTTGCGGATTGTGGATCTTCTGACGGTCGGATTGTCTTCCAGAATTTCGGAGATGGGTATTGATATTGAATTAACCGACAATGCAAAAAATCTTCTCGCTGACAGAGGCTACGACCCGCAGTACGGAGCTCGCCCATTGAAGCGCGTTATCCAGTCTATGGTGGAGGATAAATTCTCCGAAGCCATTTTGGATCAGACGGTATCTGTCGGTGATACAGCGATCATTGATGAGAAGGGTGGCGAAATTGTCATCCGAAAGAAACCGCAACGAAAGCCTCGTGCCAAAAAAATCGCGAAGGAAAAAGATGAGTAATCGTTGACAATATGTTGTACTAAAGACCCCGGGAGGTTGCCCTAAAACGATAGTGATTAGGGCAACTTCTTTTATTTTCAAATGCTAATCGGGCTCCGAAGAGCCCGATTTCAGGAAACTATTATCTGAAGGGAAGAAATTTTTGCTCCAATACTACATGGATAAAAGAAGGTCAAGAATAGGCATGCAAATCATCAGATAGAGCTTGATGGCCATGTATGTCGTCAGGTAGACGAAAATAATCGACAAAAACACGGAATCTTCGCTGAGGCTTAGAGCGTTTTTATAAGAAAGCATTTGAGTAATGCCCATCAATATGATACTTACAAATATTATCGAAAAGGATCCGCGACTGCCGAGAAGCACCGTTGTTAACAAGAATGCCTCGAGAAGCATCACGTAGAACAGCGAGATGGAAACCAGGTCTAATGTCCTTCTGAAGGTCGTCCGGCGTGAATTGAATCTTGCAACCACATAAAACAAGGCCGCGAGAGTCACAATAATAATGCCGGCAAAAACGGTGACCAGCAGGAAAGACGCGAGAGGCTGCGAACTCAAGTATATCACCGCATTACCGAAGACCACGGTAAGCATGCTAACAAATAACGGAGAATCGGACTGAACTAAAACGATGGAAAGCAGTCCGGACAGGATGGCGAAAACAATAATCGTCACGATAGAAAAAGGACGCTTGGTTCGAAGGGACTCCTGGCGAATTTTGGTCGCCGGTCTCAGAATATAACCTGAACCGGACAAGATGCCGCTTGTCAAAGTGGGAAAAAGAGTCCGGACCTGATCCTTGAGTGTGCCGAATCGAAACGCCGGTCGATTCCCGGCACGCTGCTTGGAACTATGATTTTTTGTGGAATTAGCGGACTCGGTATTCGCCCGGCTCTGACTTTTCGACGATTGCTTATTCCGGGAAGACGAACTTGTCGATTGAGAAGACTTTGCACCTGCAGTGGAGCCTTCTTTACGACCCCTGCAATTGCATTTCTCTCCGGTAGCCAACTCTTGGCCACAATAAAAACAGTATTTTGCCATGTGGTCAATAATCCTCCGAGGTCTGTTATTTCATAAATCTTATGATTCAGTAATCGCGTAAGTCAAGAATCACATAATTCATTGAGCATCGTATACTAAAAAGGAAACTCTACTGTATAATACGGAATAGATGTTATCAAATTATGTCACAATGTGTGACGAAAGCGAAAGAAAAATCAAGCATTATATGACAGAATAGTGGCATTAAGTGAGGTTGATATGGCAAAATCAAAAAAGCGTGAAATCGGAAGTGAACCCAATACCTTCTTGTACAAAGTTATCGGCTGTGGAATTGCTGTGACATTATCACGCTTGGTTTTTGCTATGAAAATCAGAAGAGACAAGACCGTTGTTGATATGCCGGGGCCGCTGGTATGTATCGGCAATCATCCTTCTTATCTGGATCCGATTATTATGGCAGCGCTATTGAATGGTCGCAAAATCAATTTTGTCGCCGGCGCGTTCATCTTCAGAAATCGCTTCATCGGACCTCTTTTTATAGCCGGGGGCTGCATTCCCAAGCAACAATTCCAATCTGACTCGCGCGCCGTGAAGGGGATGCTCCTGGCTTTGAAGCGCGGCGGCACCCTCGGTATTTTTCCGGAAGCGACACGTTTAATTGACGGCACGTCGATTTGGTTTGACGATGCTCTTGCACGTATGATTATCAAGACCGGAAGTGCGGTCGCGATCATGCGCTCTCATGGCGCATATATGACATGGCCGAGATGGACGAAAAGTGGCATTCGGCGTGGACGAATTACAGCTGAAATCAGCAATGTTCTTTCATCAGAACAAGTGAAGGCGATGTCGGTTGAATCGCTTCATGCTTATCTGTTAAAGTCATTGGAATATAATGAATACGAATGGTTTAAGGATCATCCGCGACCATTTAAGAACCGGGCGATTGCCGCGGGTGCTCATAATATTGCACATGCTTGCCCCCGTTGCGGCAGGGATAATGTTATGACTTACGAGAAAAACATGTTGATATGCACGAACTGTGGGAATTGCGCCGTCATGTCGAAAACCGGATTTTTTTCGCCCGGTAATTCGGACGATGTCGTATTCGAAGATCTTCATCAATGGGTCAATTGGGAGAAGGACCGCATGGCTGAGGCCATCTTGGATCCGAGCTTCAACATTGAGACTGAGGTTACGCTTTTGAAGCCTTTTGATGAGCATTCTTTTCGACAGGTCGGCAAGGGCAACTTGATGGTTCGTGACGGGAAAGTTGAATATTTCGGAAGTGAATGTGATATCAGCGAAGGTCTCCCGGTCAAAAAAAATCGGATTGACGAGAATCTTGAGAGCGCCGGAGATATCAGAAAATATGAACATACACATAAGATTTTCCCGGTAGAACAGTTGCGCGGAATTAAGATCGGATATGGAAAAATGATTGAACTCGTCGAATCGGGTGGCCGGATCAACAGATTTATTCTTAAAGAGGGTCAGCGAACTTTTGAAATCCAGACCGCGATACAGACGATGAAGGATCGAATAAGTGGTTCATCATTGTAACGAGTAACGCATTTTTCAGCTTGATCATCGGAAAAGTACAGATAAAGAACAAAACAGTTTGCGTGATAACATGCAAACTGTTTTTCATAACAAAGGGAATATCATCGCTTAACTCAAACCAACTGTTTTGCCCACTTGTGTGTACGAACTCGGGCCATGCTGATAAATACTTTGATCACTTCCTCAATACAAATGACTAGAAACATAGCCCAAAACGGCAGTTTGAGCCAATAAGTGACAATCAGAATCAGAGGGACCCCAAATCCCCAAAGCATGCCAACATCAATCGCTGCCGCCCCAAGCGTGTCGCCGCCGGCACGTAAAATGCCGTTCATGTTCGTGAAGTTAATACCACGAGCCCATATCACAGTTGATATCAAGAGAAGTGCCTGCATCGTATAGGTCACCGCTTCATCGGACAGCATCGGGAACGGCAGCATGAATACGCGTCGAAGGAACAGAAAGACCGGAAACATAGCAATTCCGGAGAGGATGACGAGTCTTAATATTCGAGAAGAGTATTCTTTTGCCTTCTCAATATCCCCGGCTCCGAGCAGGTGACCGATCATTATGCCGCCGGCACCGCCCGCTGCAACAAAAGCGATGTGAAGAATTTCGCTGAGCGTTCCGTATGCATTGTACGCGGCCGTCGCAGCACGACCGAGGGATGCGAACGATATACTGTAAACAACATTACCCAAGTGCCATAACTGGTCTTTGCTCAGTAGCGGAATTGCCGCTCTGATAAACTCCTTCAGAAGTTTCGGTTCTGGTCGGATGAAGTCTCGCTTGGAGAAAGTGATGGGTAGTTTGGCGCGTCGCGACAAAACAATCAAAAGGAAAAGATCTACGGCGCTGCCGATTACCGTGGAGAGTGCCGCTCCTCGAATCCCCCATCTCGGGAAACCCAGAAATCCGTATACTATGACCGCGTCCATCAGCACGTTGATCCCGATGGAGACCGCGGAGGCGATGGTCGGAACCCGAGTGTTGCCGGTGGCCCGGAGAATACTCGACAGCATCGATGAAACCATCCAAAACAAAAAGGAGAAGCTCATGATTGAAAGGTAGATGGATCCTGCGTCTCGCGTGGCTTGGTCTTTGGCCAGAAGACTCATCAAGGGGTCTCTGAAAAAGAATCCGATGATGAAGCACGGGATGCTGATAAAAGCGGCAAAAAATACGGTTGCCGTGAATGCTTTGCGAACACCGGTCAGATCCTGATTTTTGCCCCAGTACTGCGCCGCATAGATTGCGCCGGCACTGGATATTGCATAAAGTCCGGACCACATTAGGCCGGTCAATAAATTGGCTTGGCCCGATCCGCCCAGAAATTCATCACCAAGGCCGGCGACAATAATCGTATCAAAAATAAAGACCACGGAGGTCATTAATTGTTGGAATATCATCGGCAACATCAGCGTTTTAAGCTTGTCCGAAAATTCTTTATCTCGAGGTGGAAACAGTTTTGATTTAAGTGATTGGTATACTCGCATGAATTATTCCTCTTATAACTTACGCCAAACAAAAAACCCGGGAGACCATAGCCTTCCGGGTTGAAGTTTCTTCTTGAGCAATTATGCAATCAAAAGACCTTCAAAGAAGAGGCGTGGCTGTGTGTGCGCTGGTGAGTGCGGGCGTTGTCGCTGATAATATATGAGTTAATACGCCGTATGGTCATGATGATATACAAACCGTTCGCCTCCTTTCCGTTGATTGCTCTTTTTGGAATTATAGATTTGCTCTAAGGAGAAGTCAAGATGGGATAAATAGGTTTTTTTTCAATACGTAACATTTTTTTCTATTTTATCCGTGCGAACCGTCTATTTTCATTGAATTGAATAGGGTTTCTAAGTATAATAATGTGGCTTGACTTGACGACCTTTGTTCGTCTAGTCTGTTTTTTGTTTCTGTGCACCCGTAATCGGGCGAATAATCACAAGGAGAGTGAAGGAAATGGTTATGGTTCCAAAGAAAAATGTTGAAGATTTAGCGGTGTCCGGCAAGAAGGTCATCGTCCGTGTGGATTTTAATGTTCCGCTCGACAAGAAGACCGGCGAGATTACCGACGACAAGCGTATCAAGGGTGCTTTGCCGACCATCAAGTATTTGGTTGAAAATAACGCGAAAGTCATTTTAGTATCTCACTTGGGTCGTCCGAAGAACGGACCTGAAGCTGCTTTTTCGATGAAGCCCGCGGCGGTTCGTCTTTCTGAGCTCTTAGATCGTCCGGTTGTGTTGGCTTCGGATGTTATCGGTGAGGATGCAGTTGCAAAGGCAGCCGCGCTTAAGGACGGCGAAGTACTGATGCTCGAGAATGTTCGTTTTCACAAGGAAGAGACCAAGAACGATCCTTCTTTCGCGGCAAAACTTGCTTCTTTAGCTGATCTATACGTCAACGATGCTTTTGGTACGGCTCATCGTGCTCATGCTTCGACAGCGGGTCTTGCAAATTTCCTGCCATCTGCCTCGGGTTATCTGATTCAGAAAGAATTAGAAATCATGGGCAAGGCGCTTAGTGAGCCGGCTCGCCCGTTTGTGGCGATTCTCGGCGGAGCGAAAGTATCGGACAAGATCGGTGTTATTGAGAATTTATTGGACAAGGCGGATGCCATTATTATCGGCGGCGGCATGGCTTATACCTTTGATGCTGCTAAGGGATATAGTGTCGGGGCTTCCATCTGCGAGACCGATAAGATCGACTTGGCTAAGGAATTGATGGCAAAGGCTGAGGCAAAAGGCGTTAAGCTTCTCTTGCCGGTAGATAATGTTGTAGCTAATGCGTTTGCTGCTGATGCGGATTCAAAGGTCGTGTCTTGCGACTGCATCGAAGATGGCTGGATGGGGTTGGACATCGGACCGAAGACGATCGATATATTTTCCGAGACGATTAAGACAGCCAAGACCGTTATATGGAATGGACCTGCCGGTGTTTTCGAATTTGAGAAATTTGCGGTAGGTACCCGTGCAGTCGCTAAGGCGATTGCTGAGTCGGATGCTATTTCTATTATTGGTGGCGGCGATTCTGCTGCTGCAGTAGAAATTCTGGGGTTTGCAGATCAAGTCACCCATATCTCCACGGGCGGCGGCGCTTCTCTTGAGTTTATCGAGGGAAAGGTCCTTCCGGGTATTGATGGTCTTGAGGATAAGGTGCCATGCAGAACATTTGCTGCAGGTAACTGGAAGATGAATTGCGGTACACCTGATGAAGCAACCAAATTGATCGAAGCACTTAAGCCCCTTGTTAAAGAAGCTACCTCCAAGATCGCAGTCGGTGTTCCTTTTACGGCTATTCCGGCAGCTCTCGAAGCAACGGCATATACCAACATTAAGGTCGCAGCTCAAAACTGTCACTTCAATGACAAGGGCGCATTTACCGGCGAGATTTCTCCGGTATGGCTTGCGAAGATGGGCGTTACATATGTAATTCTCGGACACTCCGAGCGCAGAGAATATTTCGCGGAGACCGATGAGACCGTTAACAAGAAGGTTAAGGCGGCTCTTGCTGTCGGTTTGAAGCCGATTATTTGCTGCGGTGAGTCCTTGGAGCAGCGCGAGTCCGGTCAAACATTTGATTGGGTCAAGGGTCAGATCGAGGGAGCATTTGCGGGTATTCCCGAGAACAAGCTCTGTCAGATTACGATTGCCTACGAGCCGATTTGGGCCATTGGTACGGGTAAGGTTGCATCGGATGAGCAGGCAGAAGAAGTATGCGCATTTATTCGCGGTGTCATCGCGGGTCTTTACAATCAAGCCGTCGCAGATGCGATTACGATTCAATATGGCGGATCGGTCGGCGCAGGAACGGCTCAGGGATTGTTCTCACAGGCGAATATCAACGGCGGTTTAGTCGGTGGTGCGTCTCTCAAGGCAGACGATTTTTCGAAGATTTGCCTTGCGTAATATTTCGGTTTACAATAGCCGACAGAGGACAAAAGTTCTCTGTCGGCTATTTTTTGTTTTGGGAGGCAATCATGGAAGACTTTTGGTTATTTTTCGAAGTATTCGGATATCCGCTTTCTATTATCGCATTAATTTTTTCGTTTTTTACCAGCTTCTACACGAAGTATGTGTTTTCGAAATTCAGCAAGACTCCGACCGAGACCGGCGTGACCGGGTCTCAGGTCGCGGAGCAGATACTAAGGCAATATAATTTGCACGGTGGTGTGGGTTATGAGCACGAAGTACGGGTTGAGCAAGTCAGCGGAACGCTTACGGACCACTACTCCCCCAAGGAAAAGACGCTTCGGCTTTCTGACGCAGTCTACAATTCCGCTACGGTGGCTGCGGTAGGCGTTGCGGCACACGAGTGCGGACATGCCATACAACATGAACAAGGTTATATTCCCAATAAGATTCGATCCGCCCTTCATATTCCGGCGAGCATCGGCTCTCGCGGCGGCCCGTGGCTGGCGATCGGCGGACTGATTCTCTCGGGGTATGCACCGAGTATCGGACTCGCATTCTTGAAAATCGGAATTGTTCTGTTTCTCTTTGCAACCCTGTTCTATTTTATTACTTTACCTGTCGAGTTTAACGCAAGCTCAAGAGCTATTCGCATTTTAGATGAGTCGAGAATTCTTACGGTGCAAGAGCTGCGCGGTGCAAAACGCGTTCTCAACGCGGCTGCGATGACTTATGTAGCGGCAGCGGCGTCTTCGCTGATTACCTTGCTTCGCTTGATTGCGATTTCGAGACGACGCAGATGAGAAAGTGATGGCGTCCATCTTATGATTCGATAATAGTGCCGACAGAATAATCACTGTCGGCATTAATATTAGGGTGGATCATCGAACGGATCCGGATATTTTTGAAAACGAGGCATTAACGGACTCTCTTTTAACTTTTGATAGCTGTAGAAATTCGTTCGCCTTATGTAAAAATATTCATATCACCGCGATGGGATTCTATCGGGTAGAATGAATTTAGATCTTGTCATAAAAGTCCGCGTTGGCTCTGAGTCAGGATGGTTTTCATTCGATCGAAGTGTCTTCACCGTGTAATTCAGCATCAGAGGATAATCATCTATGAATATTTACGACACGGTCCTTTCAAACAACAAGAGCAACGGCGAGAAAGTAGCGCTTTCCATGGCGCCGGCGAATCAGGAAGTCCGTTCCATAACTTACTCAGCGATGTTTTTAGAGGTTGACCGAATGGCGGAAGCGCTGGTTCAACTTGGTATGCGGCCGGGAGACCGCGTTGCTCTGATTTCTGAGAATAGCCCCGAGTGGATCATCTCATTTCTAGCGCTTGCGAAAATCCGGTGTACTGCGGTTCTTATAGACTCTTCGCTTACTTATACGGATCTAAAGCGCTATATCGAAAAATCCGACCTTCGACTGATACTGATGTCGCCTCAAGTCAAGAATGGTTATGATGGTATCTCTTTTTCTGACATTCCGTGCGCGGATATCACTGAAGGCGGGAGACTATACACGGACAAGGGCTTTTTGGGAAAAATACGGGACACGGTACTCGCAGGAGACGAGACAATTGCTGCGATTATATATTCCTCGGGAACGACCCGAACGCCCGCAGGCATCATGCACACGCACGAAGCGCTGATTCGTTCGACGCTGATGTGCGCCGAGTGCAATAATCTCAATGAGACCGGCAAGTATCTTTCTGTTGTCCCGAACAGCCATATTTACGGACTGATTTGTCTTGTGTTAGGTCCGATGCTCATGCGCGGCGATGTGTTTTTTATCTCAGAGAATACGCCGGCGCAGCTTATGAAAGCATTTGCCGAATATCGACCGACGATTTTCCCTTGCGTGCCTCGGGTTTTCGAGCTGTTCCGAACGGAAATTGAGAAGAAAATCGCATCTGATCCCAAGACAGCCAAACTGTTCAGAATCTTTTTCCCAATCTGCTTAAAGCTACGTCGAAGTACCGGCATCAACTTGGGCAAAGTGCTTTTCAAGGCGATTCACAAGGGCTTTGGTGGGAGAATCGAAGTGTTTTGTTCGGCCGGCGCGCCGATGGACCAGAGGACGGCTGAATTTTATCTCGGAACCGGATTTAATATGCTGATTACATATGGAGCGACCGAGACCAATATCCCGACCATCGGAAATTACGGGAAAAAACTCACAGCGGACTCTTGCGGACGCCGTTACCCGGATGTATCGGTAAAAATCAGCGATAACGGAGAGCTAATGATCCGTTCAGAATATATGATGAAGGGCTATTTCGGCGAGCCGGAGTTGACGGCGGAAGCCTTTGAAGACGGTTGGTTCAAGACCGGGGACCTCGGTCGCGTCGATCGCAAAGGCCACTATGTCATCACCGGTCGGAGAAAAGAAAATATCGTACTGGCTTCCGGCAAAAAAGTGACGCCCGAAGAAGTTGAATCTGCCTATACTTCGGTACCCGGAGTTAAAGAATTGATTATAGCCGGCGTGATGGTGGCCGGAAAAGGATACGACGAAGTTCATGCATTTATTGTTGCATCTGACTACGGCGTCCGCGAAATCATCGAGGCTCGTTTGCGAGAGATCGGGACCACGCTGCCGGCTCATATGCGAATCACTTCAATCCATTTTGTCGATGAAATCCCGAAAACATCGCTTCAAAAACCCAAACGATATCTCTTAAGGAAAGCCGCTGAGGAAGAAGTGAGTCGAGCCGCAAACATGGACGATGCCGGCCGCACGCAGCTTACGGTCGAAGAAGAACTTGTTCGCATCATTGCCCAAACTGTCGGATGGGAGACATCAAGAATTCAATTGGACTTCGGACTGTATACGGATTTGGGATTGGATTCGCTTCAATCCATCGAGCTCGCGATTGCGCTCGAAGAGCGTTTTGGATTTCCGGTCGACAAGTCATTTTCGCGTGGCACGACTGTTCTTGATGTGCTTTCTCTCATCGAAAATAGAGAAGGCGTTATACCGGATGTGGTTGATCTGTCGCTTTACCCCCGCAGCAAAAACTTTCGGGATTATTTCGTTTTTCGACAGATCAGCAATCTGGCCAGGTTCGTCTATTCCATTCGGTTTGTCAATGAATCCGTGTTGCCTGAGGACAGTGGATATATCCTTTGCGCAAACCATGTATCGAACTTTGATTACCTCTGGCTCGCCGCCAAATTCAACCGGAAGCGGTTCGAGAAATTCTGTTGCATGGCCAAGAAGGAGCTTTTCGAGAAAGGCGGCATTAGCCGGACACTATCTAAAATCTGTGGCATGATTCCTGTGGATCGCGTGAATTTTCACTCCGATACGATGAAGTGTTGCGAAAATAAGCTTCGTGAAAAATGGGGGCTTCTGATTCATCCCGAGGGCACGAGAAGTGCCGACGGCGAACTGGGTGAATTCAAAAAAGGTGCGGCGGTCCTTGCCATCGAGTCCGGTGTGCCGATCATTCCGGCATATATTCACGGCGCCTACGATATTTTCCCCAATCACATCAAGTTACCGAGGCTGTTTAACTTCCGTCGAATGAAGAAATATGCGGTAAAGGTGTTCTACGGTAATCCGATTGTTCCGAGTGGTCAAAACGCGGACGAATTGATTGCGCAGGTCAAAGAGGCAATCCAGCAACTCAAACTGGCAGCGTCATCTCGACCGATTGTGTGATATGGGATGCCGTGCATTTATGATGGATCAGCGCTATTAAGGTATATATCACTTGGTAAATTACCGGATACGTCAGAAGTGGATTGTGTTATGGATTTCTTATTCTTGCGCCTTGCCATGAAAAAATAGACGGCGGCAATGACCACATCCACACAATATACGAAACATCCGATTCCCATCAGTATGGATGCCGGAAGACTTAAGATTTTGTCTTTTCTCATTCGAATGCTGCAGCCAATTGAACTGATTCCGGACAACGTAATCGTTATCAAATCAATCACAACCGCTACCAGAATGATACCTATACCCCACACACTGGCAAGAATTCCCAACGTGCCGATTATGAAATGAAATATATAAGCAGGTATCTGTAGTCCCTTTATGATAAGGTTAATTTTGGCGGATTGGTAAGCGGTATATTTCCCGCGTGCTGAAACGACGGTATTGTAGAATGGTATTATAATAATATATGCCAAATATGCGATATTAATGCTAATCCATGAATAATAAGCGATTTGAGATTCAATCGGTCCTTCAAAGACTGATAACAACAAATTTATGCCGATTAATCCAAATAAGTATATGTAGGGAAATAGAATTAACGGAACCATCAGCAGGTATTTTTTCACGAGATAATCTTGCCTCTGCAACAACGGCGTCTGTCTGCTTATAATGAATCAGTCGAAAAATCATACGGAATAATGAACGCTAGCGACTCATTTCATATAACCGCATCGCAGCAATACAATTGACTAATTCTTCGAACTCTTTTTAGCAGAAGCGTTGTTCGTTGTCTCCTCTTTCTTTTTAGATTTCTTCTGACCGGCCTTTTTGGGTTTTTCGTTAAGGGCGCCGGGTTTGTCGTCCGTGTTCTTTGATTTATTATCGACTTCGCCAACGTTATTGTCTTTAGAACTATCCGTTGGACTAATGTCATTGGTATCAGAGGCCTTGAAGTCACCACCGTATACCTCAGGCACGAAGGACTGTTCCTCCAGTGGCGGGCGAACGTAAGCGTCGTCATCTTGGCGGGGTGGGAGCTTTATCTTTTCAGGTGTTAAATCCTCGTAAGGAATCAGAGACAGCAGATGGGATATGCAATTGAGACGAGCATGCTTCTTAATGTCGGCATCAACCACGTACCACGGGGATTGTTTGGTATCCGTGTATGAGAACATCTCGTCCTTGGCTCGGGAATAGTCGCTCCAACGACTTCGCGCCGCAAGGTCCATCGGGCTGAGCTTCCAACGCTTCGCGGGGTCATTAATGCGATCATTAAATCGTTTCTCTTGCTCTTCATCGGACACGGAAAACCAGTACTTGATGAGTATGATTCCGGATCGGATGAGCATTTTTTCGAATTCGGGACAAGCGCGCAAGAATTCACGGAGTTCTTCTTCGTTGCAAAAGCCCATGACACGCTCAACGCCGGCGCGATTGTACCAGCTGCGGTCGAAAAGAACAATCTCTCCGGCGGAAGGAAGCTTGGCCACATAACGTTGGAAATACCATTGAGAGGATTCTTTCGGGGTCGGAGCAGGCAAGGCTTCGACGCGGCAAATACGCGGATTCATGGCTTCGGTAATGCGCTTGATTACGCCGCCTTTTCCGGCAGCATCCCGGCCTTCAAAGATGACAACGACTTTGAGCCCTTTGGCTTTGACCCACTCCTGGAGCTTGACGAGCTCCAACTGAAGACGCTCGAGTTCTTTCTCGTATGCTTTATCTGTGATGCATAAGACTTTCTTGCCATGCAGATTGAAGGGCTCGTATTCGATATTGTTGATTGTAGTTTTAGCGGAACGGTCCTTAGACTTCTTCTTGCTCATGATAACCTCCAGTAAACGATGTATCGAGCCAGTGGAAAAACTAAAATTGTTATGAGATACAGTTATTGTAACACCTTTTTGATTGAGTTTCACGGCTCTTGAAGTATATAGAGGAATGGAAGAGTCATAGATGTCCGTAAGCGCGGATTAGTCCATCCACATACCTAATTGATCGGTTTTTGCTGAATTTTCGAGCGTCTTAAGTGCATCGTAATATTTATCGTCATCGCCATATACGACAACACTCGCATACCCGCCACGGACGAGTAATGCGCTGAAATTCAATCTTTCAAAAGTTGAAGAATCGTTGTCGGTCGGCTTGTCGAGCCAGACATAGCGCAAGGTGCGGTCGTATTGATCTGTGTCCGATACGTCGCGTTCCAGATAAATAACCTGACCATCCAGACATTGCTCGGCAAATGCCTGCGCTTCTTCGGCGTAAGGCTCACCTTCGTGGTCCGCCTTGGGTGTCTCCGGAGCGTCGACGCCGATGATGCGGATTTTCAGACGGTTGTGATCTTCATCCAGCACCCAGATCGTATCGCCGTCAACCACGGACTCGACCGTGACTTTTTCGGTAACGGGGGCATCTTCGGCAATAGTAGTGGATAGAGACGCAGAAATCGAGTCCGAATCTTTTGCGGCGGCATTATAACCTTCGTTATATCCTTCTTTAAAACCTTCGACAAAGGCGTCGATGCAGCCGGAGAGACTCAATATCAGGATTACGGATAAAATGAGTGATGTTGCTTTCTTCATTGCAGCTGGCGCAAAGTGAGATAACCCGGAATAGATCGCCGTTCGATGACACTTCACTTTGCACATTTCCTCTACAGTTATTCTGAACGGCTTCTCGCGTAATGCGTTCGCACGCGACATGTTATTTTAGCATATCACAAGAAAAAAAGTTTGGCATACGTTGGCTTCAAATGCTTATCGAATTGGACCGGTCCACAACCACCGGACACGCACTTCATTAAGATTGAAAATGATGAACCCATAGATGTGCACCTGGATTCAATCCCCAAAAGTCGACGATTGACCAACGGGTCAACGGGTGATATATTGAAATAGACCCAGAGAAAGAATTTGATTTTCGAGCGTCAATCGTTCGACTGATATGAACCAACGGAGGCAGCTATGATTGAAATTAATAATTTACGAAAGTACTACGGCAAGAATCGCGGTGTCGAGGATCTGTCGTTGTCTGTGACGGCCGGTCAGATTTATGGCTTTGTCGGCCCGAACGGCGCCGGCAAGTCAACAACGATCCGCACGATACTCGGCTTGTTGATTCCGGACTCCGGCAGCATCAAGCTTTTCGATACCAGCGTCAACGATCATAATCTGGCACAACTCAAACCACGAATTGGATATCTTCCTTCTGAAAATTATTACTATGATCGTCTGACGGTTGGAGACCTTCTTAATTATGGCGCATCTTATTACAAGAAGGATTGTCGCAAAAGGATGGACAATTTGTGTGAGCTTCTTTCGCTCGACAAGAAGAGAGTGATCGAAGATCTGTCATTCGGTAACAAGAAAAAAGTCGGTATCGTTCAGGCGCTTATGCATGAGCCGGATCTGTTAATTTTGGATGAGCCGACGGTGGGATTGGATCCCTTGATGCAGAACCGATTCTATGACTTGCTTCGTGAGGAAAAAGCGCGGGGTTGCACTATTTTCTTCTCATCGCACATTCTGTCGGAAGTTCAGAGGCTTTGTGATCGAGTGGGAATTATCAAGGAAGGCCGCTTGATTGAAGAGAAAGATATTCGAGAGCTTCGCGCCACGACTTACAAGCTTGTGACCATGACTTTAGCCGAGGGAGCGACGTTTGAGAAGCCGGAGAACGGTCAGGCAATCGGAATGGCGGAATTTTCGCAAGAAGACCGACGGGTCCGCTTCCATTATCACGGTACGGCAGATAAGCTGACTGAGATTCTTTCGAAGCAGGCACTTCTGGATTTTTCGGTGGAAGAACCAGAACTCGAAGAAATATTCATGCATTACTATGGAGAGGGGGAATCAAAATGAGACTCTTTAAGTTTGAGTGGCGCACGCAATGGAAGTCGCTGCTGATCTGGAATATATCGGTAGTGGGGTTTCTGGCTCTGGCCATGTCGATGTTTCCTTCATTTGCGGAGATGGGGGCGGATTTGGACGTGATGATGGATGGGTTCCCTCCTGAAATGCGAAAAGCCCTTGGCTTCTATATGATCGATTTTGGAGATCCGATCCAGTATTTATCATACATGTTCCAATATGTGCTGGTCGCACTGGCAGCTTATGCCGTTCTGTTAGGCGGAAGCAGCGTCAGCAAAGAGGAGTCAGAGCACACCATTGACTTCTTGTACGGGCGACCTGTGACCCGTCTCTACATTTACAGTTCAAAAATAGCCCACAGCGTGATTTCTGTTATTATTACCTCGGTGGCATTTTTTGTCGGGTGTCTCGGAGTATTGATGGCAGTATCCGAAGCCTCGCCGGTTAAGGAAATGATCATACTGAGCGTTGGTCTGTTGCTTTTTATGTTGTTCTTTTTTGCAGTAGGCGTTGTTCTCGGTCACTTTGTTATAAAGCCGGCGCGACGATTGCCGATCGGTCTGGGTATTGTATTTGTCCTGTTTTTCACTGCGATATTATCGAACATAAATGATAAAATGGATGCGTTAAAGTACATTACGCCTTATCGCTGGTTTGAAGCGATGCACCTGGTGCGTAATGGGATCTCCGGATGGGCATTGATTGCGACGTTAGCCGTCATCGTTATCGGATTGGCAGGTGCCGGGAAATTGTATTTGCGAAAAGATTTCACATAAGGGGTAATCAGTGTTCGAGAACTTTTTCAAAATCGATATCGATAAACAGAAGCGAGTTTTGGCGGCGGCGTTGGAGGTTTTCTCCCGTGAGGGTTACCTTCGCGCTAACACCAATGAAATTGCAGCCCTGGCGGAGATTTCCAAGGGGCTGCTTTTTCACTATTTCGGGAGCAAGAAGAATCTGTATTTGCTTTTGTTGGATGAGACGGTCAAGCAGATGACTGAACGATTGATGCACATTCATTTGCCGAGTCAGGCCGAGCTGTTCGAGCTGTTGCGCGTGATATCGGTCGAAAAACTTCGTATCGCTGTCGAGGACCCAAAGGGTTACAGACTAATATACGAAGCGTTTATGCACACCCCTAAAGGTCTTGAAGAAGATATGAAGGCGCGCTTCTCCGGTCTTTTCGTTAATTCTGAGGCCCGAATCGCCGACTTAGTCGACGATTCGCTTTTCAAGCCTTCGGTAGGAAAGGACAAAGCCATAAAAATACTGATGGCCTACATGCGAGGTATTTTTGCAGAATACATCGAAAAGAATAATGCATTGACGCCGGAGGAGGCTGTCGCGTTCCTCGAAGATTACTCCAGACAATTATTTCAAGATTTCGAAGTATTGCGCGAGGCTTTTTACAAATAGTTAAGAAGGACATGAGTTCAGTGGAACCGGATGAGATCGTGCGGTAAGTATTATCAAACCCCGGACTTTTTGTATCCCATCAGTGTTAACTTCATCAAAGTCGCTTCGCCGTAATCGGATACCAGTTTTCGAACGTCCTCGAAACCAAATCTGCGATATAACTCTCCGGCATCTTCTGTAACAAGATATATCGAGGCATCACCGCGTTTACAGGCCTCGTCAATCACGAGATCGATTAATGTCAGGGCAATGCCCTCATTGCGATGGAACGGGTGGACATATAACGCCGCAAGCCAAGGCCCGATATCATCCATGTGATGATCTGAAGTCCAGAGACTGATGGTGCCGGCGGGCTTATTGTCGTGAATAGCGATGAGTGAGATCGGAAGTTGTCCGGGAGCTGCCTTTTCGCAAAATTTACGTAAAGCACCATCCGGCGTTCCGTCGGACTGAGATCCCCATTGGGCATATATCCAAGCGGCACAGACAGGAATGTACTCCGGATGCTCATCAAGACGAAGAATTCGGGTGCTTTCATCCCGCCGGATACGATATAAAAAATGGGGCATATCAATACCACGGTAATGTTTGATGAAATATTTGATGCAATGCATCCCTAATCGCTTCGCGACATTTCTCGACGGGTGGTTTGTTGCACGTATGATGGCATAGAGGGAATCCGTATCGAGCGTCTCAAAAGCGTAGGTCTTGACGGCGTCCGCGGCTTCGGTCGCATATCCTTGTCCCCAATGCTTTTTCGCAAAAAGATAGCCGACTTCAAGTATCGTTTCTGAGAGAGGTGTCTGGTCCGTCAACCCACATTGGCCGATCAACTCACCGTTCTCTTTCAGGACAACGGCCCAAAGACTGTATCCGCCGGATCGGTAAGAGGCTAATCGATTGGATAACCAGGTATTAACCTCCTCGTCGCTGAATGCCCCACCGTAGGCGTACATAACATCGTCATCTTGAAGGATTGTCCGAAGCGCGGGCAGATCATCCGGTGTCAATTCTCTTAATTTCAGGCGAGGGGTTTCGATGATCGTTCGCATACGAGGTACTCCTTATAGAATGTTGCGTGATTAATTTCTATATCATACACGCTTTGCATTCTCAGGTCATTATTTTATGTATCATGTATATTGAAGAGGATTCACAAGAAGGCTCAAAATTGACATTTTTACGACCTGCGAGTAGAATAATCCGATGATTTGACGTTTAGGAGGCACGATTTATGGGCGAAAATGTATTTGATGTTCTCGAGGCCAGAGGCTACGTTTCTCAGGCGACACACAGAGATGAAATCTATGAATTGCTTGGTAAGCCCGGGGTCTCTTTCTATATCGGCTTTGATCCGACGGCGGATAGTCTTCATGTAGGACATTTTGTGCAGATGATGGTCATGAGCCACATGCAGCAGGCAGGACATCACCCTATTGCTTTAATGGGTGGCGGGACCGGCATGATCGGTGATCCGAGCGGCCGCTCGGATATGCGCCAGATGCTGACTGTGGATGATATCGCGCATAACGTCAGTTGCTTTATGAAGCAGATGGGTAAGGTCGTTGATTTTAGCGACGGTAAGGCGACTATTGTTAACAATGCAGACTGGCTGTTGGATTTGAATTACATTGAATTTATAAGGGAGATCGGACCGCACTTTTCGGTCAATCGTATGCTGACGGCCGATTGCTATAAGCAGCGTCTCGAAAAAGGACTGACTTTCCTAGAGTTCAATTACATGCTCATGCAGAGCTATGATTTTCTGTACTTGTATAAGAATTACAATTGTACGTTAGAGCTCGGCGGTGACGACCAATGGTCGAATATCATCGGCGGCGTGGAGTTGATTCGACGTAAAGAGCAGGGCGAGGCTTTCGGCCTGACGTTTACGCTATTGACCAACAGCGAAGGCAAGAAGATGGGAAAGACCGCAAAGGGAGCGGTCTGGCTGGATCCGGAGAAGACGACGCCTTTCGATTTTTATCAGTACTGGCGCAATGTGGATGACGCCGATGTGATTAAGTGCATGAAGCTTCTGACTTTCCTTCCGCTGGAAGAGATCGAAGAGTACGGCAAGCTTCAGGACTCGGCCATTAACGAAGCCAAGAAGCGCCTGGCGTATGAAGTCACAGCAATTGTTCACGGCTCAGAGACTGCCGATGCCGTCAAGAAGCAGGCTGAAGCGCTTTTCGAGGGAAGCGGTATCTCTGAGGATATGCCGACGACCACACTGTCTGCGGGCCAGCTTGAAGCGGGCGTGGCGTTGTTGGATCTTCTCGTAGAGACCAAGCTGTTGACGAGTAAGGGCGAGGCACGCCGTATGATTACGCAGAAGGGCATTTACCTGAACGGCGACGTGGTCGATGATATTTTCTACAAGATCACAGCATCTGATTTTGCCGATGGAGAGGCAATTATTAAGAAGGGCAAAAAAGTCTTTCATCGCTTGATTCAAGGTTAAAGGAACCATCATTCATTTTTCAAAGCAATACCGGACAATTGTGCCTCCAGGTCGACGTGGACGCAAGCATTGCGCTCGGCAGTGACGCAGAGGCTTCGCACGCCTGGAATATATTATGTATGGACGATCAATTTTACTATGTAGATCCGACATACGAGTCGAGCCGAAGTAACGGCGGATTCCGCTTTTTCGGCATGAGCGGTGCAGATCGTGCCGTCGATGGATATCCGGAAGGCGAGATTACCATTGGAGTCATGTAGATGAAAAGAGACACAGATTTTGACCTCTCGGATAACAGAATTCTAGGTTTGCATGAGGCCTTTGCTGTTGTTTCCATAAATCAAGAGGATGGAGCATTTGTTTTAAGCTGTGTTCGTGAAGATCATACGGAGTTTGAATATCGATTACAAGAATAGCGACTTGATATTTTTCAGTAAGGCATAAATAAATAAGGCGGCCTCATCCGACTTTGTTACAAGTCTTTTGAGACAGCCCCTTTTATCGTTCAATCTTGTCTATATCTTTCTCAATAATCCTGTTAATACCTTGCCCGGTCCGAGCTCAATGAAGTTCTCATAACCGTCCGCGCGCATACGTCGAATCTCGTCGGTAAAGCGGACGGGCGAAATCATGTGCGTGCGAAGGTATTCCGGAAATTCGGTATTTGCAGCCACCGGAAGACCGGTGGCGTTAGAGTAGATCGGACTTTTAGGTGCCGAAAATGATATCTCCGAGGCAAACGCCTTTAGCTTCTCCGCCGCCGATGACATGAACGGCGTGTGAAATGCACCGTTGACCGCCAGACGATGGGCGCGACGTGCGCCATTTGCCAACAGTTCTGCTGCTGCTTTTTCGGTTGGATCAATCGCTCCGGCTATGACCAGTTGCCCGCTGCAGTTGTAATTGACCGCATATACTTCATTATAGTGTTCGAGGACTTGCTCAATCGCTGCGTCCTCAAGACCAATAATCGCAAACATTGCGCCAGGGGACGTTTCAGCGGCTTCCTGCATGAGTTCGGAACGCTTGTTGACCAATTTCAGCAAGTCGGAAAAGGAGATGACCCCTGCCGCATACAGTGCCGAATATTCACCGAGCGAGAAACCGGCCATAGCCGTTGAAGCAATGTCTTCGGATTCCGAGCGCGCTTTTTCAAATGCACAGACACTGTGAACCGTGATGGCGGGTTGCGAGTATCGCGTCATACCGAGTTCCGCATCGCCCAGTGTCGTGAGGTCATAGCCGCAAATCTCTCGAGCACTATCGTAGAAGGCCTTGGCCTCGGGATATTCACTGAGCATACTTTGGGCCATAACCGCAGATTGGGCGCCTTGTCCGGGGAAAAGGAATGCATTCATCTATCAATACCTGCCTTTTTGCATTGTTGACGTGTCGAATGAAAGAGAGTAAAATGACGTCGACACTTTGATAATCAAAATAATTGATTTTCAAAAGAATTGCAAGGGGCTATTGATTTCTATTAATAACCGAATGCCGATTTATCGGAGGATTAAGATTTGGAAATACCTTATAAAATATTGGGCACCGGCTCCTTTTTGCCGGAACTGGTTGTGGATAACGAGATGCTCGCCAAGATTATGGACACCAGTGACGAGTGGATTACCTCACGGACGGGAATTTCGAAACGACATTATTGTGTCACAGAAACGACGTCGGACATGGCGATTCATGCGGCAAGTAATGCCATAGAAATGGCAGAGATGGATCCGGATAATATTGATTTCATTATCGCTACGACTTTATCGGCGGATTATACGACGCCGAATATGGCGTCTATCGTCCAGGCGCAGGTGGGTGCCAAGAATGCATTTTGCTTTGATCTCAATGCGGCATGTACGGGCTTTGTGCAGGCATTAGATATTGCTATGCGATATCTAAACACGGATGAAAGAAAGACTGGGCTCATTGTATCGTCGGAGAGCCTGACCAAGCTTGTCGATTTTGAAGATCGCAGAACTTGCGTGTTATTCGGAGACGGCGCAGGTGCAGCCATTGTGTCCAATCGTCAAGCGGATGGCTCGGACTTGCCTGAGGCGAATATCTACGAATCCTTCATAGGTGCGGACGGTACCGGGGGTGAGTTCATGACCGGAAAAGCGTTTGAGCGCGCAAATCACCCGTTCATTCCCGAGGATATGGTTTTCGAGCCGGATCGTTTTGGGCATGAGACCGGTAAATATTTATCCATGAAAGGCCCGGAAGTATATCGTTTTGCGACGACAGCGATGCCTTTGGCCGTAGAAAAAGCCGTTGAGAGAGCAAATCTGCCGCTAGAAGCCATTGATTTTATTGTGCCGCATCAAGCCAATGACCGCATCCTACAAGCGTCTGCCAAGCGATTGGGCATTCCGACAGAAAAGATGATTTCTTATATAGCGGAGACCGGCAATACGTCGTCGGCCTCCATTCCGATTTGTCTTGATAAAGAAGTTCGTTCCGGGCATATTCGTCGCGGTCATACATTGGTATTTACCGGATTCGGCGGTGGACTGACATACGGCGCCTGCGTTTGTATATTTTAATAGACATTCATTTCGAAAAGCCGGTCTCGGCGAGGAGGATCAAATGAAAACAACTCTTACAGTACTATTAGGCATAAAATATCCGATCATACAGGGCGGCATGGCATGGGTGGCTGATGCTAATCTGGCTTCGGCCGTTTCGGATGCGGGCGGCCTCGGATTGATTGCCGCAGGCTCAATGGACAAAGAATTATTGCGCGCAGAGATTCGGAAGGCGAAATCACTGACCGATAAGCCGTTTGGCGTCAACATCATGTTGATGAACCCACATACACCGGATTTAGCCCAAGTCGTCATCGAGGAAGAGGTGGCCGTCGTCACCACCGGTGCGGGTTCCCCTGGAAAATATATTGAGGCCTGGAAAAGCGCAGGGATCAAAGTGGTTCCGGTCGTTGCATCCACAGGATTGGCTAAACGAATGGAAGGGCTGGGAGCGGACGCGATTGTCGCTGAAGGCACAGAGGCCGGTGGGCACATCGGTGAATTGACCACGATGACTTTGATTCCCCAGGTCGTCGATTCGGTCCGGATTCCGGTCATCGCCGCGGGTGGTATCGCTGATGGCCGCGGTATCGCTGCAGTCAGCATGCTGGGCGCATCCGGTGTCCAGGTTGGAACGCGCTTCTTGGCTTCTTGCGAATGTACGATTCATCAGAATTACAAGGAGTTGGTCGTCAAGTCCCGAGATATTGATTCTCGGGTGACGGGAAGAAGCGGCGGACATCCGGTACGCTGCATAAAGAATGCATTGACACTTGAACTCGACAAAATGGAAAAGGCCGGCGCGACGTTCGAAGAGATGGAGGCCGTGACTCTTGGTTCTCTTCGCAAAGCCGTTAAAGAAGGCGATCTAAAGGAAGGTTCTTTCATGGCCGGACAAATCGCCGGGCTAGTCAAAGAGATCATGCCGGTCAAAGATATCATTGAAGAAATGTTTGCCGAGTATGAGGCTTGCATCAAAGTAGGAGGATCGATCTGATGACAGAGAGCATTATCAGTCCCGTTGCCATTGTGACCGGTGCATCCAGAGGATTGGGTGCCGCGATTGCTCGAGTACTCGCTTCCAAAGGCTATAATCTGGTCTTGACGTATCGTTCCGGTGCTTCAGAGGCAGAAATGGTCAAATCACAATGCGAGGCGGCCTTTTCAAACATTCAAGTCGTATTGGTCGCAGCTGATATTTCGCTCGAGGCCGATTGCAAAAGAATTATCGATGTCGCCAAAGAGACCTTCGGTCGTGTGGATGTCTTGGTCAACAACGCCGGAATGACCCGTGACGGATTGGCGATGCGTATGAGCCGGGAGCAATTTACATCGGTTATTGATACGAATTTGACCGGTGCTTTCAGCACATCTTCTCTTTGTCTGCCGATCATGGTCAAGCAGAGAAAAGGTCGAATTATCAATATTTCATCTGTGTCAGGTGTTTATGGCAACGCGGGTCAGGCGAACTACTCTGCGTCGAAAGCCGGATTGATCGGTATGACGAAAAGCATGGCAAAAGAAATGGCCAAGCGCAATATTACGGTGAATGCCGTTGCCCCGGGATTTATAGAGACCGACATGACCGATGCGCTCGGAGAAGAGACAAAGAAAGCCGCAATGGAGCGGATTCCGATGGCTCGCTTCGGAAAGCCGGAAGATGTAGCGAATGTCGTTGCATTTTTGGCTTCTGACGAGAGTGCTTATGTCACCGGACAGGTGATTGAGGTCTCCGGCGGACTGGTTATTTGATATCAGAACAACAGCAATAGTCTCAGGAGGTTTTAACATGGCTAGTATGCCCACTAACAAAAACGAATGTTTCGATCAGCAAGGTCGTCCGAGAGTCGTTATTACCGGAATGGGAGCCGTCACACCTGTCGGCAATACCGTTGATTCATTTTGGGACGCCGTTGTGAACGGCCGTCACGGTATCGGATTAATCGATTCTGAAGCGTATCCGGGTACACGGGTTCGACTGGCTGCACAGGTCAAGGATTTTGATCCCGGCAATTTTTTGGATCGCAAAGAAGCTCGTCGGATGGATCGTTACTGCCACTTCGCAGTAGCGGCGGCTCAAGAAGCCATTGAGATGTCTAAAATCGACTTTTCAACTATGGACCCTTTCGATACAGGAGTCATTATTGGCTCGGGCGTCGGTGGATTGTCTACGCTTCAAGATCAATTTGAAGAACTTCTGGTCGGCAGAGGTCCGGATCGTATATCACCGTTGTTTATCCCGATGATGATTAGCAATCTAGCTGCCGGGCATGTATCGATGATTCATCATCTCAAAGGCGCGAATTATTGTGTTACCACGGCTTGTGCATCGGGAACCCACGCCATCGGTGAAGCGTTTCACAAAATTAAACTCGGTTACCTGAAGGCCGCTGTGGCCGGTGGTGCCGAAGCGCCGATTACTAGAATTGCGTTGGCCGGTTTTACAAACATGAAGGCCCTGAATATGACCGACGACCCGAATATGGGCTCACTTCCATTCGATGCCCGTCGCGGCGGATTTGTCATGGGTGAGGGTGCAGGTATTGTCTTTATGGAAACGATGGAGCACGCACTTGAGCGCGGCGCGCATATTTACGCTGAGGTCTCCGGTTACGGTGCGACGGCGGATGCTTATCATATTACGAGCCCGGATCCCGAAGGAAAAGGTGCCGGCATGGCCATGAAATTGGCGATGCGAGAAGGTGGCATTTCTGCAGACGAAGTCGACTATATTAATGCACACGGCACCGGTACACCACTCAATGATAAATACGAGACATTAGCCGTCAAGTTTGCCATGGGTGAAGAACTGGCACGTACGGTTTCGATTAGCTCAACCAAATCTGTCACCGGACACCTTCTCGGCGCCGCCGGCGGGGTTGAGGCCATTGCGGCAATACTCGCCATTCGCGACGGCGTGGTGCCACCGACTATTGGGCTCTCTGAACCGGACCCGGAATGCGATCTCAACTATACGCCGAACATCGCAGTCAAGAAAAATATACGTGCTGCCATATCGAATTCGCTCGGATTCGGAGGACAAAACGGCTCGCTCTTATTCAGAAAGGTAGGACAATAATATGGCTTCAACCAATCCGACAGAACATATATCCGACAAATCGATAACCGCCGGACTAACTTTTGAACAGCTCAAAGAACTAATGGCGGTCATGCGAAAAGAAGGCGTCAGCGAATTCCGTATGGGAAGCGGCGAAAACAAAATCGCCATTTTCCGCGAATGCGAAATTTTCGAAGCGTCTCCGATGTCTCAAAATTCATATACTTCAAATAATACTTGCGGATCGGATCGCAGACCATTCACAGATACTGAGCCTTCTGAGAAGCCCGCACCATCGACCGGACACCCTGTCACATCTCCGGTGGTCGGTGTGTTTTATGATTCGCCGGCGCCGGACCAAGACCCTTATGTATCCATCGGTGATTACGTCCAGAAAGGCGACGTCCTCTGTATCGTTGAGGCCATGAAGCTAATGAACGAAGTGACCAGCCCGGTATCCGGAGTAGTCACTGAAATTCTTGCAGACCGCGCATGTCGGGTTGAATTTGGACAAGCCTTATTCATCATCGAGCCGGGCGCCACAAAGGGGTAAAGCATGAGCGATATAGCTATAATGAATCAAGAAGATATCAAGGGGATTATCCCGCACAGAGAGCCTTTTATTCTCGTTGATGAAGTGCTCGAAAAAGACGATGCGCATATCGTTGCGCTCAAGCACGTTCGTGTAGATGAAGACTATTTTCGCGGCCACTTTCCGGATATGCCGGTCATGCCTGGTGTACTCATTGTCGAAGCTATGGCTCAGGCCGGTGCGATTGTCGCTTTGTCGAAGCCCGAGAACAAAGGCAAAATTGCATTTTTTGCAGGTATCGACAAAGTGCGCTTCAAACAAAGTGTTTTTCCCGGAGATACATTAAGACTGGAAGTGACGATGACGCGTCAGCGCGGGCCGATCGGCTTCGGTGAAGGTAAAGCTTTCGTCAACGGCAAGCTCTGCGTCAGCGGGGAAATAATGTTTGCCATCGGTGATGCAAAAAAAGATTAATTCGACAGCGTGACAAAAGGAGACGATTATGTTTCGTAAAATACTGATCGCCAACCGTGGCGAAATCGCCGTTACTGTGATTCGCGCATGTCGTGAAATGGGGGTACAGACCGTCGCGGTCTGTTCCGAAATTGACCGTAACGCACTTCATGCTCAACTGGCGGACGAGTGTGTCTGTATCGGTCCGGATGCCTCTAAGGATAGCTATCTTAATATGCAAGCCATTCTGTCGGCGTGTCTGACCACCGGCGCTGAGGCGATTCACCCCGGCTTCGGATTTCTATCCGAAAATGCCGTTTTCGCGAGACTGTGTGAAAAATGCCAAATTAAATTCATCGGTCCCGATGCCAAGATTATGGATATGATGGGCAATAAGGCCAATGCAAGAAAAACGGCCGAGCAAGCCGGGATACCGGTTATTCCCGGATCTCAAGGCGCCGCAAAAGAACTTACAGCTGCAATGCGTGATGCCGAAAGAATCGGTTATCCGGTCCTGATCAAAGCATCTCAGGGCGGTGGCGGTCGGGGTATGCGCGCGGCGTATTGCGAAGCCGATTTCAAGAGCGCCTTTCAGATGGCCAAGACCGAAGCAAAGGCATGTTTCGGAGACGATGAAGTCTATATCGAAAAGCTCATCATCGAACCGCGTCACATTGAGATTCAGCTCTTGTGCGACGAGTATGGGCATGTCGTCCATCTCGGAGACCGCGATTGCTCGGTCCAACGACGCAATCAGAAGATTATAGAAGAGGCATCATCACCTTTCATGACCGACGAGTTAAGGATGCGAATGGGGCAGGCCGCGGTGTGCCTCGCGAGAAAAATCGGCTACCAAGGCGTCGGAACGATTGAGTTTTTAGTTGACAAAGACCGTAATTTTTATTTTATGGAAATGAATACCCGCATACAGGTTGAGCATCCGATCAGCGAAGCCATTACAGGTGTCAATCTGATTCAAGAGCAGATCCGCGTCGCCGCAGGAGAAATCCTGAGGTTTTCGCAGAGGGATATTGTTTTCCGCGGCCACTCTATCGAGTGTCGAATTAATGCGGAAGACCCGGGTTTTGACTTCCGCCCCTGTCCCGGTACCATCAGTACACTACATATGCCGGGCGGTCAGGGTATTCGCATCGACAGCGCTATTTATCAGGGCTACACCATACCGCCGTTCTATGATTCACTGCTGGCCAAGGTCATTGTATGGGCACCGACTCGCGAGGAAGCAATTATGCGGATGCGTCGCGCACTAATGGAATTTATTATTGTCGGCGTCAAGACCAACATCGATTTTCATCTGGCCATATTAAGAGAAAAGGACTTTATTCTCGGTCATTATGACAATACCTATATTGATAGAAAAAAAGATGTGCTTTTCGAAAAAACATCGGCGGAATAAATCGCTACTTTGAGATTAGAGGGAAAATTCATGGAAGATACATTTTCATTGATCAAAAAACGAGTGCAGGATAATCGCAAATTTATGCACGATATACAGGCATCCGAGCCGAACAGCGTCAAGGGCGAAGTCGGACAAACGGGGATAAAGGATCAATTCAGTTACATGAAGCCCATCCCCGATGATCTTTGGGTTCGCTGTACGTCTTGCCAAGGGGTAATGCTGCGCGAGGATTTCGAGATGAATCGCAATGTTTGCTTGCATTGCGGACATGGTTTTCGTGTAAACGCTCGCGAGCGACTCGCAATGACGGTTGACGAAAATTCCTTCGAAGAGCTGTGGGAACACCTATTCGGAAAAGACCCGATTTCCTTCCCCCGCTATGATCATCGTTTGCGCAAATTGCGCGAAAAAACCGGCATGACCGAAGCCGTAATCGTCGGTGAGGCTCAAATCGGCGGCTATTCATGCATGGTCGGAGCGATGGACTCGAATTTTCTGATGGGCTCAATGGGCTCCGCGGTGGGCGAGAAAATTACTCGTCTTTTTGAAACGGCAACGGCTAAAAAATTGCCGGTCGTCTTATTTGCGGCATCCGGCGGTGCGCGTATGCAAGAAGGCATTGTGTCTCTGATGCAGATGGCCAAGACCGCTGCTGCAGTCGAAAGGCACAGCCGTGCCGGACTCCTCTATATCAGTGTGTTAACTGATCCGACCACCGGCGGCGTGACGGCTAGTTTTGCCTCGCTCGGCGACATAATACTCTCGGAGCCGGATACGTTGATCGGATTTGCGGGCAGGCGCGTTATTGAAGGAACCATCGCACAGGCTTTGCCGGACGATTTCCAGAGGTCAGAATTTCTGCAGAAGCACGGGTTCCTTGATATGATTGTCCCCCGAGATGAAATGAGAAGTCGCCTGACCTCGATATTGTCCTTGCATTCCGGTGAAAAAATCAAAAGTGCCGAAGCTAATGCACCACGCGGACGGATGCCCGCATCATCAAAACATCGCAGTTCGGGTTCGGAGTGCTTGGCAATCATTCGTCAGAAGGATCGCCCGACGCTGACGGACTATCTGCCGATGATTTTCACGGATATTCATGAAGTTCACGGCGATCGATATTTTGCGGACGATACCGCGATGTTTACCGGCGTAGCCCGACTCAACGGCAAACCGGTGACCGTGATCGGTCATCGCAAGGGTAAGACATTACTTGAGAATCAAGCATGCAATTACGGCATGCCACATCCGGAAGGCTATCGAAAAGCGCTCAGAGCGATGAAACAGGCCGAAAAATTCAATCGCCCGATTATCACATTTATTGATACCCCCGGTGCGTATTGCGGCGTAGGCGCCGAGGAGCGCGGGCAGGGAGAAGCCATTGCACGCAACCTCATGGAAATGATGCCGATTCGTGTGCCGATTATCAGTTTGGTCATCGGAGAAGGCGGCAGTGGCGGTGCGCTCGGAATTGCGGTGGCGGATGAACTGGCAATGACATCAAATGCCATCTACTCGGTTATCTCACCTCGCGGTTTTGCGTCACTGGTATGGAAAGACCCATCCCGAGAGAGTGAAGCTGCCGATACGGCTCACATTACTGCGATAGATCTCAAAAATCTGGGAATCTGCGATGTCATATTACCCGAGCCGGACGGCGGCGCGCACTCCGGTCCTGAGCGAATGGGTATGACAATCAAGACCTATTTGCTCGGCGCAGTTGAACGCATCGAAAAAGCGTATCAAAAGGATAAGGATAGCGCCTTGGAAGCCCGATATCAGCGTTTCCGTAAAATTGGCGATTGCGAATAAGCATGATAGAATGATGAGGCGGACGACAGTTCGCCTCATTTGCAATTTAGGAGAAATGACTTGCAACCCTCCCTGAAAAGCGCTTTGCGTCCTTACTTAAAAGAGACTATACTCGGACCGACCTTCAAGCTCTTTGAGGCCGCTCTGGAGTTGAGTTTGCCTATTTTCTTAGCTCGAATCATTGATCGGGGGATTGCTGAAAGGGACCATTCATTTATCATTCACACAGGATTAATTATGCTGGCGGTCATTTTTGCCGGCTTAATTAATGCAATTATTTGCCAGTATTTTGCTTCAGTCGCGGCTCAGGGTTTTGGAGATCGGGTTCGTCGTGATATCTTGAAACATGTTCAGTCGGCATCCATAAGTAGTCAATCACGAATCGGAGCAGAATCACTTATTGTACGTATGACATCGGATGTCAATTCTTTGCAGTTGGGCGTATCAATGCTCATCAGACTGGGTTCCAGAATTCCGTTTGTAATTATCGGAAGCGTGGGCGCGACATTCATCATTGATCGAACTTTAGCATTAATTCTTCTCGTAGGCGCTTTAATATTCGCGCTAATTATGACAATAGTCATCCGAAATTCATTTCCCTTATTTGACCGGGTTCAAGATCAACTGGACCACGTAGGCGTTATTGTTAAGGAGAGTGTATCCGGAGTCCGTGTTATTCGCTCATTCGGTCAGAAGCCGCGGCAACGCCGAAAAGTTTTCAATGCCGTAGATGAACATGAAAGGGCCGTCAAGCAGGTCGCTAAATGGTCGTCGATTATGAGCCCGGTCACACAGTGGGTCATGAATTTGTCGATTTGTGTATTGCTTTTTACGGGCGCACTTCGTATTGATGCCGGGCTGCTGACGGACGGAGAGTTAGTAGCGGTCTTCAACTATGTCGTGCAAATTCTGTCGGCACTAGTGGTAGTTGCCAATCTGGTGGTTATTTTCACACGAGCTTCAGTTTCAAAAAAGCGTGTTGAAGAAATATATGCGTTGCCGATGGACGATTCTCCGGAGGGCGTTCTGACGCTTCACGAAGACTTAACAGAAGATGGTCACATCGCTGAATCCATGACCGACGGTCCGTGTCCTGCTTCCGCATTGCGCCCGGGAGAAAATCGGGTCATAGCGGCTTCGTCGGCGCACGATGAAGTTCTGGCTTTTGAAAAAGTTTGCTTCTCGTATGGTGCTTTGAAAAATAAAGACAAAGCAACCATGACGCTTTCGGATATTGATTTTCGAATAAGCAAGGGACAAGTCCTCGGTATTGTGGGTACGACCGGATCAGGAAAATCTACCGTTTTGGCATTAGCCGCCGGTTTATATCGTCCATCATCCGGGGAGATCAGAATTATGGGACAAGACTCGTCATATCTTCCGGTCGAGCAAATTCGCGATAGTATCGGTGTAGTGCCGCAAAGCCCAAAACTTTTTGCCGGATCCGTAGCAGACAATCTTCGGTTCGGAAACAGCGAGGCGGACAATGATCTCTTGAAGGGGGCAGCAAAAACTGCACAGGCCTGGGAGTTTATTAAGCAATTGCCGGATCATCTTGAATCAAAGGTTGATACAAACGGCCGGAATTTTTCGGGCGGTCAAAAACAGCGAATAGCCATAGCGAGAGCCATAGCGAAAAACTCGCCGATTCTTGCGCTGGATGATGCCGCCTCAGCCCTGGACCGATTAACTGAATTCGCGCTTTATGAAGCCTTGCTTGAAGATGTAAAACTGAGTAAAAGAACGCTGGTTCTGGTATCTTCTCGTATTGCCGCGGTGGTTAAGGCAGATATAATTCTGGTTTTGGACGACGGTGCGCAGGTCGGATTGGGAACCCACGAGGAATTATTTGATTGCTGCGCTCCATACCGCGAAATGGCAGAATCTCAGCATGTCGAAAGGCAGGTGAGATAATGGCCAAAAACGCTTCGCTTCTTCAGGGGATGGGGAATTTGTCTCCGGATGCCGATACATTGTCTCAAGTCAATGCAAAACCTTCGCTGAAGGTATTTTTGCGAATACTGAGTTCATCTGAACGTTCAAAGATATTATTATCGATGATTACGTTTTTTTCTTTGATTGGATGCGGTCTTCAAGTTTATGCGCCATATTTTGTTCGGCGTACGATTGATCTTATGACCCAGGCAGATCGTGTAATCATTGGTAATGATTTCTCGGTGCGAGTCAACCTTAATATGAGTCGGATTACAAAGCATCTTTTATTTCTGGTCGTGATCTATACCTTGAGTTTTTTCATGCTGTGGCTGATGAATACGATGGCTGCATATATTGCGGCTTCGGTCGCTTCCTCTTTGCGCAAACAACTTTATGAGAAATCGGACCGTTTACCGATTGGATTTTTTGATCGTTCGCGTGACGGCGAATTGGAGACACGCTTCGTATACGATATCGATGCGATATCAGAAGGGATGCTTCAGGGCTTAGTCCAGCTATTTTCGCTGATCATTATTATTGCCGGAACACTCGGATTTATGTTTGCGCTTAGTTTTCGAATGACGCTTATTATTATCCCTCTGGCCGTAATGACCGTTATCATCGCGACTCAGTTGGCCAAGCGCACTTCGAAGCAATTCTCCCGTCAGCAGGCTTTGGTCGGGGAATTGAACAGCTTGTCTGATGAAGCGTTCACCGGGCAAAGAGAAATCAAGCTATTCAATTACAGGGAGTTGATTGAGACGCGATTTAATGCTTTGAGTTCCGACTTGTATCGTGTGGCTCAGAAAGCGCAGTTTTACTCATCGCTTCCGAATCCGACCACACGCTTCATGAATTATTTGGTCTATATACTAATCGCAACGGTCGGTGTTATTTTTGGCGGGCTTTCTGTCGGACAGATTTCTGCGTTTATTCTCTACTGGAATAATTTTTCGAAACCGATTAATGACTTTACAAATGTCACTGCTCAAATTATGGCGGCGTTTGCATCGGCTGAGCGTGTTTTTCGTGTTATCGATATGCCCGATGCCGTGGGAAACGGCTCGCGAGGCCCATTGCGCGAGGAAGATTTTGCGCCGCTCACGGAGAGACAATCGTCGAATCCAGTTGCCGGGCATGTTGTCTTTGAACACATATATTTTTCATATACTCCCGATAAACCATTGATATCGGACGTATCTTTGGAGGTTCAGCCCGGTCAGACCGTTGCCGTGGTCGGGCCGACCGGAGCCGGAAAGACGACTTTGATCAATTTATTGTTACGCTTCTATGATGTCCAGTCCGGAGTCATCCGCATTGACGGCCAAGATACGATGCAAATGAGCAAAATCGATTTGCGTCGCCGGTTTGGTATGGTACTCCAGGATACATGGCTTTTTTCGGGAACGATTCGTGACAACATTAAATTCGGATGCCCCGAAGCAACAGACGATGCGATGATTAAAGCCTCAAAAGCGGCACATGCGCACGGATTCATTAAGCGTCTGCCCGATGGATACGACACTGTTATTGAGGGTTCGGGAACGGGTATTTCAGAAGGCCAAAAGCAGTTGCTTGCGATTGCGAGAGTCATACTCGCCGAGCCGTCGATACTCATACTGGATGAAGCAACCAGTTCGGTGGATTCGCTGACGGAACATCGTGTGCGAGATGCGTTTGAGGTGCTCATGCGCGGTCGAACCAGCTTTGTTATCGCACATCGACTGTCAACTATTCGCAATGCGGACCTCATTATTGTCATGCAAAACGGTAATATTGTCGAAAACGGTACGCATGAAGAACTAATAGAAAAGAGAGGTGTATATGCCGCGATGAACGGATTCGAAAAAATACAAGGGGCACGGACATAAAACCCTTATTGTTAGACTGAATTCACAGATAATGGCGCTGTTATGGTAGAATCAAGCAATGTGAGTCCATATAAAAAGCCAAAAGCTACGCTTCCAAAACAGAATTAAGAAAGGAAATAGTAATGCTTTTGCATTATAGAAGGTATTGATTATGAGAATCAAACTTAACGCCATCGCTGTAATTTTCGTTGTATCCTTGATGTTATCTCTTTCCGCTTGCGGAAAGAAGCCGATCACCGCCGAAAAATATCAGAAGGTGATGACTGATGCCGGATTGACGGTTGAAGTCGGCGAGGACATGCAGGAGGGCGTCGAATCCTATTATCTGGCTTCTGATTTAACCCGGTTAAGCTATCTGGAATTCTATGAATCCAAGGACGCTGCGAAGGAGAAATTTGATGACGCCTTAAAAGATATGAAGGATATGGAGGCGGAGATTAATGCTTCGGCTGACGGTGTCGCTGCAAATTTCAAGGTGGAGACGTCCGAGTCATCCGGGGTCAACAAACTGACTGCGAGTATGGGCTCCGAGGATGCCGGATACGGATATGATAAGGTCGTCATCATTCAGGTCGATAACATGCTTATTTTGGTTCATGCATTTTCTGAGGGTGAGGGTGGAACCAAATTAGTTGATGACTTGGTAGAAAAATTAGGATACTGATCCGGGTGTGTCATCACTCTGTTTTCTTGAGGTTGTCGTGATGCGTTTTATTATCATACGGATGCGTTACCTGAAAATGACATAAAAACGCAAGCAAATTGTTTCAGATTCAAGAAATTATGATATAATTGAATAAAATATGTGTTTGTCACGTTTTAAGTAAGGAAGAGGTGTAATATGCAGAAAGCAAAGAAATTATTCGCATTAGTTCTGGTTTTGGTGATGGGTTTTTCGTTGGCAGCTTGCGGAAAGAAGCCGATTGATTCGGATGACTTCGAGGATATCATGGATGATCTGGATTACAATGTCTATGAAGAGTCCGATCCCGGCAAGAAGATTGATGAAGCATGGTATGCCTATGATGACGACTATGAGTATGTCGTCATGCTTCAGTATTATGAGGACAAGGATGATGCCAAAGATGAAATCGACGATATGATCGAAGATATCGAAGAGGCTAAGAAAGAAAAGGACTTCGACGGCAAAATCAAGAAGAGTGGTATGGGCAGTTATAAGAAGATCGTCGTTAACGGCGAGTTTGAAGATGATGTGGATGATTTCTATGGTGAAATGTATGCCGTCATCATCCGTTCGGATGAAATGATTCTCATGGTCGCTGCTCAAGACACCGGCAAGTCTGATATTAAGGAAGTCGATAAAGTCGTTAAGGAACTTGGTTATTAATCTTTTCCGTATTCACGATGTATTATGACTCATGCGAGCCCGGCACATGCCGGGCTCGTTTTTCTTTGCTCCGGAGTTTCATCGGCATGAGAATTTCGGAATTGGAAAGCGGTGATTTTTTATTTCATCATCGTAGTGATATAATTCACTTGTTTGATGCCGCTGTGTCAACCGCCTTGAGTCTTGTAATTATTTCCGAGTCAATAATAATAAACATGGAGGCTTTCTATGAAAACGACATGGACCAGAGTCATTTCCGGAATTCTTTTGATGAGTCTGATTTTTTCTGCAAGTGCGTGCCAACGCGAGCATTCTTCTGATGAAGACGATAATGACCAGGTTGTCGAGCCGATTGATTTTGATGACTTCGTAGATATCATGGACGATTTGGGTTATGGTATGTATAAAAATTACGCGGGCGAAAATGTTGATGAAGCGTATTACGCATACAGTGAAGATTATAAATATGTTGTCATGGTTGAGTATTATGATGAGAAGAGCGATGCCAAAGATGAAATCAATGATATGATCAAAGAACTTGATGAAGCAAAGAGAGACGAGGACTTCGAGGGCTCCATCAAGAAGAGTGGCAAGGGAAATTATAAGAAGATCGTCGTTAACGGTGAATTTGAAGATTATGTGGATAATTTCTATGGTGAGATGTATGTCGTCATCATCCGTTCGGATGAAATGATTCTCATGGTCTTTGCTCAAGACACCGGCAAATCTTATATCAAGGAAGTCGATAAGGTCGTAGAGGAACTTGGATATTAATAGTATCCGTATTCACGTTGTATTATGACTCATGCGAGCCCGTCTCAATACAATGGCCACGTTTTAGTGTCAGCTTTTAATCATTGAGGTGCACGTCAAGACTCGAATTCAGATTGCATTGCTGCGCCGGCGGAAGGCTCAGAAGAGAGATTGCCTCGCTTCAGCCAAGGTCCGGAAATGGAAAAATAACGGCAAATCCACCGAAATTAAGTTTTCTTGCCGGTAAATTCTTCCTCTCAAGGACTGTTTAATGCCGAAACTACCGGCAAAACCTCGTCCACGCGACACTTTTGCCGGTATTTCCACGTCTTCTTGCGTTCATACTTACTCTAATCTATCTGGAACGTTCCTCATTCAACTTTGTTACAACTCTTTTGAGGCAACCTCGTTTTTCTTTGCTCCGGAGTTCCATCGGCATGGGAATTTCTGTAATTGGAAAGCGGTGATTGTGCATTTCATCGTCGCTGTGATTGTGATATAATTCATCTGTTTGATGCCGTTGCGTCAACCACTTTGACTCTTGTAATTATTTCCGAGTCAATAATAATAAACATGGAGGCTTTCTATGAAAACGACATGGACCAGAGTCATCACGGTTATACTTTTATTGAGTTTGAGTTTTTCGATAACTGCTTGTCAGCGCAAGAGTTTTTCTTTGGACGAGTTTGTTGATATTTCTGATAAAAACGGCATTGACCAGGTCGTCAATATGGTCGGTTCAGAAGAGTATGAAATTGCTGAATTCTCGAGGGGTACGACGGATACATATACACTTCAGTATGTACGCTATGTGACCGCTGACGCGGCGCAGGCAAAGTATGATTCTATCCGTGATGGGTATAAGTTGTTGATGGATGATATTGCCTCCGATCAGGATATGACGCTCATTTCTACGGATCAAGACAGTATGCAACGGATGGTCATATCAGTAAGTTATACCGATGAGTACGGTCAGGATAAAGGTGTATACGCGGCGACAGTTTTGTTTGACGATGTTTTGATCGATATGGCGGCAAACGCCAACGACTTGACGGCCATAGAAAAGATTGACGGAATACTTAAGGATTTAGGATACTATTATTAAGTATCAAGCATTGATTCGCTGAAACTCACGGATTAAATATGACTAAGAATGGTCAATTAATCTCACAATATTTGGTATTTTTGACAATTTTTGCCTGATTGCGTTTACTTACGAATTTGTATGTGTTATAAATAGTCCTGTTGTGTTACACGAACCATACAATATATTTGAAAGAGGTAAGTAAATGAAAAAATTAATAGCACTGATTATGAGTGCTCTCATGATGTTTGCAATCGTCGGATGCGATAACGATGACAAGAAATCCGACAAGAAGTCAGAAACGACCATCGAAGAGACGACCGAAGAGACCACTCAAGCAACCACCGAGGCAACCACCGAGGCAACTACCGAGTCAACGACAGAAGCAACAGAAGAATCTGTTGATACTTCTGAGTCCGTTTCAGATGAGAGTTCTGAAGGATTGTTGGGCGATTTTGGCACGGGTGAAATTAGTCTTTCCGAATCGGGCATGGCTCTTTATCAGCCTTTGGCAGATGCGGGTTTTTTGATCGAAAGTATTCCTGCTGAGGATTTGGTCGGTTCGGGCATTGTTTTGGTCGAAGGTTTCTACGGCATGTCAAAGACTTTCGATCAGATCGCAATGTACTTTCAGGTAGAGGATGTATCGACGCTTGACGCGGCGTTTGCAGAGTTTACGGAAGGCATGGGAATGGGAATGTCGGAAGGAGACGTTAACACTGAAATGGGCACGGTCACACGTGGCGATATCGAATTCCAAACGGTCGAGATGCAAGGACAAGTTATCTATTTCTGTAAAGATGTAAAGACTAAGTCCATTTTTGTAGTCATGGCAATGGATGCGACTACGGCAGAGGGCATTCTGGAGATCGTCGGGTACTGATTCTTTTGATCCATGTTATTAATGTTACTAATAGAAATCCGCCTGATTTTTGGGGCGGATTTTTTCTTTGACGAAACCTGAATTGTGCGTACAAGAATTCTTTATTTTTGGTAATATGGAACGGTCTGAAGAATTTACAAGAGGTGTTTATTTATGATATATACTGTGACATTGAATCCGGCGATTGATAAAGTCATTTTTCTTAAGGGATTTATTGCTAAGGGCATGAATCGCGCTGAAAGAACAGTCTCTTATCCGGGCGGCAAGGGAAACAATGTGGCTCAAGTGATCCATCAAATGGGCGGCCAAGTGATGGCGCTTGGCTTTGTATCCGGTACGGCCGGACGTTTTGTGGAAGACGCGTTGGCACGCAAAGGCGTGCGGTTCGATTTTGTGCATACCACCGGAGAGACAAGGACGAATACGAAAATTATCGATGAGCTGGATTCTTGCTGTACGGAGGTCAACGAGCCCGGGCCCGCGATTACATCGACCGATTTGTTGATGCTTGAGAATAAAATGCTGAAGTTGGTCCGAGAAAAGGACGTCGTTGTTCTCTCGGGAAGTCTCCCGTCGGGAGTCAGCGATGATATTTACCAGAAATGGATTTTAGTGCTCAAGAATCTTAAGGTTCGTGTTATTCTCGATGCGGATGGCGAGGCGTTGCGTCTTGGCATTCAGGCTGTACCGAGAGCGGTGAAGCCGAATATATACGAATGGAAGCGCTTGTTTTCTCAAGACAACTCAATTATCGCGCCGTTGGACATTGCTCGAATGGGCGCGCTGTATGCTAAAAAAGGCGTGAAGTATCAGATGGTATCATTGGGTAAGAACGGTGCGGTTCTCATTGATAAAGAGCATGCTTATTATGCACGGCCATTTCATGTTGATGTCGTGAATACGGTTGGTGCCGGGGATGCGATGACGGCGGCATTGGCGATGGGCATCCATGATCGATCGAACTCGGAGCAACTTCTTCGTATCGGGAGTGCCTATGCAATCGCGACGGTTGCTTCATCACAGTATGAGAGTTTGACCATCGCGGCGGCTTCTGAAATTGCTGAAAATTTAGAGATCGAAACCTTATACTAGAGATTATTCCGTCGGGTGCGATGCGCGCGCTGGATTTTGAAAGATTTCTCAATGAGATTGTTGATGCATTAATTCAAATGTCGGCCTGTGCCGACATTTTTCGGTCCAGCCACTTTACATGATGCCTTTTGCGATGTAGAATTAGAACAAACGTTCGGTTTAAAAGATGGGCGAGGCGCAATGGTATGGATATTTACGAGAAGTTGACGATATTGTCGGATGCGGCGAAGTACGATGTCGCTTGTACCTCGAGCGGTGTGAATCGTAGTGGCCGCCCAGGGATGACGGGTAATGCAACCGCAGCAGGAATTTGTCATAGTTTTGCCGCTGACGGCAGATGTATCTCTTTGCTTAAGGTCTTGATGAGCAATGCCTGCGTTTATGATTGTAAGTATTGCGTGAACCGAGTTTCTCGTGATACACCGCGAACATCGTTTGCGCCGAGAGAGCTTGCGGACCTGACGATGGCATTCTATCGGCGCAACTATATTGAGGGGCTCTTTTTGAGTTCGGGTGTGTTGAGGGATCCGGATTATACTATGGAGCATATGCTTGAGGCCATTACATTGTTGCGAGAAGAATATCGTTTTAATGGCTACATTCACGTGAAGACGATTCCCGGAGCAGGTGAAGAATTGGTTCGCCGCATGGGTTTTGTGGTAGATCGAATGAGTGTAAATATCGAGTTGCCGACCGAGTCCGGGTTGGCGCTTCTTGCACCACAGAAGAGTGCATCGGCCATCATGCGACCGATGGCACAGATCAGCCAAGGCGTGACGCAGAATCGATCGGAGCTCGCGTTGTATCGACACGCGCCGAAATTCGCTCCGGCGGGTCAAAGTACGCAGATGATTGTTGGGGCGACGCCGGAGAGCGACTATCAAATTCTCAGGCTATCACAGGGGCTTTACAGGACATATCAGCTGAAGCGTGTGTTCTTTTCGGCATATACACCGATTGTAGAGGACAACCACCTTCCGAGTGTGCGTTCGGCACCGCCTCTGTTACGAGAGCACCGCTTATATCAGGCAGATTGGCTGATGCGGTTTTACGGGTTTAAGGCGGAGGAATTGGTTTCTCCCGATCGACCGAATATGAATCTTGCCATAGATCCGAAGTGTCACTGGGCCGTGAATCACATGGAAGAGTTTCCGGTTGAGGTTCTGACGGCACCGTATGGTGTTCTTTTGAGAGTGCCGGGAATCGGAGTCAAGAGCGCACAGCGCATTATCGAGACCCGGGCTCACACAAGATTGACGTTCGAAGGGTTGAAGAAGATCGGTGTCGTGCTGAAGCGTGCGCGCTACTTTATCACGTGCGCCGGCAGGACAGATGAATATGTGATTATGGAGCCGGACGCAGTCCTACAGGGTTTGCTCTCTTTGCGAGAAATCGAGAAGCGGACCAAGATTGACAGTAGACAAATACAGATCGGCGAATTGGGATTGCCTGAACCGAAGATAACTAAGATCGACACGGATGATTTTCGTTTTCTGACAGAAGGGTACCCCCAGGCGGCACTTCCCGCACCGGTACCGAGAGGAGCATCGTATGAAAGAAGAAGTGAATTTGGTATATATATATGATGGTAGTTTGGAAGGTTTCCTTTGCTGTGTATACAGTAGTTACGCCTATAAGCAGATGCCTTCTCGGATAGCGACGACTCGGGGGCAATCACAGCTTTTTGAGGATACGGAATGGATTAAGACCGATTTTTCTCATGCGGGCAAAGTCTATGATTCGATTGGGCTGAAAGTCGGACCGGAAGCGCAGGATTATGTTCGGGAGGCATTTCTGACTTGCATGCCGGATAAAGAGATGCTCATATTCCGATTTATTCGAATGGCTTACCGGCATGGGCGCAAGATTTTGGGTTGCTTGACGGATGAACCGATGTGCACGATCAACAAGGGGATTTTGCACCTCAAGAGAGAGGCCCACCTACTCATGGGATTAATTCGCTTCCACGTGTACGATAAGGTTATGGTGGCTTGTATTACGCCGAAGAATCAGGTGCTGCCCTTGATTGCAAATCACTTTGCCGATCGATATCCGGGAGAGGTATTTATGATATACGACAAGACGCACCACATGGCTTTGGTCCATAACCATGAAGGCTGCGTTTTGACTGCGATGGAGGCGTTTGATTTGCCGCCGGTCGATGATAGTGAAAAAGTATATCAATTACTTTGGCAGCGTTTTCATGAAACGATTGCGATTGAGGAGCGCCGTAATCCCGGATGTCAGATGAATATGATGCCCAAGAGATATTGGAAAAACCTGACAGAATTTCAATGAGGTTTGATTTTTGAACATCTAAAAGCGTGATATACTTAGAACAGTATTTTGGAGGGCTTTTTCAGTGTCAAAAAAAAAGAACATCGTATTGATCGGCATGCCGGGATCAGGGAAAAGCACAATTGGTCTGTCTTTGGCCAAGACGCTTTTCGTGCGTTTTATAGACACGGATATGATGATTCGAGATATTGAAAAGAGATCGCTCCAGGCTATTATCAATGAGAGCGGACAGGCATATTTTGAAAACCGGGAAAACGAAGTCGTTCGATCCATAACGGGACGGACGCTGGTCATCGCGACCGGAGGTAGTGCCGTATTGCTGCCGGAGGCCATGGCGCATCTCAAAAAGATCGGCCGGATCGTTTACCTCCAAGCTCCCCTGACGCTGATTGAAAAACGTCTCTGGAACATCAAGACACGCGGAATCTTATTAGAAAAAAATCAATCGATTCAGGATATGTATAGAGTGAGAGAGCCGCTTTATCGGCAGTATGCCGACATAATCGTGCCGGTTGAAGGGAAGACACCGGAAGAAGTAGTCGAGACGATTATTTCCTCATTGGGATTGAAGCCTCGCGGGGCACTATAGTCGCATTAGGTGGTTCAATATCAATTTAAAAGTCGTGTGCTCAGCTCACGACTTTTCTTTGTTTTGCCGCTCGGTAATGGCCTTTTCGATCATCATATCTTTAACTTTCATCAGACGTGTAATGGCACTTCGTTCACTTTCGTCAAGTTTCATGGTGATGAAGCGTATGGCCTCTTGATATTTGGGTATCATGACGTGTTCGAGTGCATTGACGCGACGGCGGGTTTTTTCAATTTCGGAAGCCATTAGTTGACAGGATTTCTCAAGTTCCGCCAGGCGTATGATATCAGGCATAATATCGGATATGGATGCAATAGTATCGTCCAACTCGGCATTGGTAAACGCAAATCCATAAGAGTAGATGTCGCCCGGGTCCGATGAACGAAACTGAGCAGTGAACTGCGGCACACGAACGCTCATAATGTTTTTTTCTTCAATTGTGAGGCTCATGGATTGCTTTGGAAACAGAAGCGAGGTCGCAATAACTTCATCTCGAATCATCGACCTTGCCAACGACATGTGGCGATTAGCGCTGCGGATTTTATCTTCGAGCGCGACACGAAGCCTCTTGTTCTCGGAAATCGCTTCCATAAATTGACGCATCAACTCGTCGCGCTTGTCTTTGAGCAGCTTATGCCCGCGTCTTGCGGTGGTAAGACGCTTTTTGAGCCGTGTCAATTCCATTCGAGTTGGGTTAAAGGTCATTCCGGCCATAACGGATTCTATCTCCCTTGCGGATCACCGGTGTCTCTCCGGTATATTTATGCGTCGTAATACTGATCCAAAATCTTGTCGCTGATGCGCTTGTGCTCGCTTCGAGGTAAAATACGCAAGAGCTTCCAACCCAAGTCCAGAGTCTCTTCAATACTCCGATCAGTGGCAAAGCCTTGAGAAATATATTCTTTCTCGAAAGTATCGGCAAACTTGGCATATAGTTTGTCCATATCGGTCAGCGCCGCTTCGCCGAGGATGACCATCAACTCTTTGGCGTCCTTACCTCGGGCATATGCCGAGAAAAGCTGGTTCATGGTGTTTGAATGATCCTCGCGGGTCTTGCCGTCACCGATTCCTTTATCTTTGAGACGAGACAGAGAAGGAAGTACGTCGATTGGTGGCATAATGCTCTTTCGATATAGCTCGCGGCTCAAAATGATCTGGCCCTCCGTGATATATCCCGTCAAATCAGGAATCGGATGGGTCTTATCATCTTCCGGCATCGACAGGATCGGAATCAAAGTGATGCTGCCGTCTTTACCTTTTTGACGACCGGCTCTTTCGTATAAAGAAGCCAAGTCGGTATACATGTAACCCGGATAACCGCGTCTTCCCGGCACTTCCTTACGAGCGGCGGAAACCTCTCGAAGGGCATCTGCATAGTTAGTGATGTCGGTCATGATAACCAGCACATGCATGTTCATAGTGAAAGCAAGATACTCAGCGGCAGTCAGAGCCATTCGAGGCGTTGCAATACGCTCGATGGCCGGATCATTAGCCAGATTAATGAATAAGACGGTACGATCAATCGCACCGGTCTCGCGAAAGCTTTCCATAAAGAAATTGGCTTCCTCGAAGGTGATGCCGATGGCGGCAAAGACAACCGCAAAAGGCTCCTTCGTACCCAGAACTTTTGCCTGACGAGCAGTCTGAGCAGCAAGATTCGCGTGCGGGAGACCGCTTCCGGAAAAAAATCGGGAGTTTTTGACCACGTACAAGGGTGTTCAGTCCATCGATGGCAGAGACGCCGGTTTGTATAAACTCCATTGGGAAATTACGAGCGGCCGGGTTCATCGGTGTGCCGTTGATGTCCAGACGCGCCTCGGGGATAATTGCGGGACCGTCGTCAATGGGCTTGCCCATACCGTCGAAAATTCGACCGAGCATATCCGAAGACACCGGAAGTTCAAGTTGTCTTCCCAGAAAGCGAACCTTACTGTCAGATAGGTTAATACCCGCGCCGCTTTCGAACAGCTGAACCAATGCATCTTCACCGTTGATTTCCAACACTCGGCAACGGCGGACTTCACCGTTTGCCAATTCAATTTCTCCGAGTTCGTTATAGCTGACATCCGTGACAGATTGGACTAACATCAGCGGACCGGCGACTTCTTTAATGGTACGATACTCCTTTGGCATCAAAAACCCTCCTTCTCGATCGTCTCGGCAATTTCGTGAACTAACTCGGATTCGATGGAATCCGCTTCTTCACGGATGAGGTCCTCTGAAACATATTTGAAACGCCCGATTTTTTCGCGAATCGGCAAGTTGACAATATTTTCAATGTCGGCCCCAAACTCGAGTGCTCCGGATGCTTTATCGTAATATAGTAAAATCAACTTCATCATCAAAAACTGCTTATATGGCGAAGTGTGTGTATCGATTTCGTGAAAAGCCAGTTGATGCAAAAAGTCCTCGCGGATAGACCTTGCGACTTCCATCTTTAAACGATCTGCAGGCGACAGGGCGTCCATTCCGACCAGTTTTACAATTTCTTCAAGCTCGGCTTCTTCCTGCAAGATGAGAAGAATTCGAGCGCGGAAAGCATTCCAATCGGCGGCGACATTTTCGTTAAACCACGATGACAATGAGTCTGAATATAAGGAGTAACTCGTCAGCCAGTTAATTGCCGGGAAATGGCGCTTGTAAGCGAGCTGCGCATCAAGCCCCCAGAAGACCTTGACTATTCGAAGCGTCGCCTGTGAAACCGGTTCGGAAATATCACCACCCGGCGGCGATACGGCGCCGATAGCGGACAGTGAACCTTCTCGGTCCTCGCTTCCCAATATGCTGACACGCCCTGCCCGCTCGTAGAACTGAGCCAAGCGGCTGGCCAGGTACGCAGGGTATCCTTCTTCGCCGGGCATTTCCTCGAGGCGACCCGACATCTCTCGCAAGGCTTCAGCCCAACGCGAAGTCGAGTCGGCCATGAGCGCGACGGAAAAGCCCATGTCGCGGAAGTATTCGGCAATAGTGATTCCTGTATATATGGAAGCCTCTCGAGCGGCAACCGGCATGTCTGAAGTGTTTGCAATCAGTACCGTGCGCTTCATCAGTGATTCCCCGGTATTGGGGTCTATCAGCTCTGGGAATTCGTTAAGAACATCGGTCATCTCATTGCCGCGTTCTCCGCATCCTATATAAACAATAATATCGGCTTGCGCCCACTTGGCTAACTGATGTTGTGTGACGGTTTTACCGCTTCCGAAAGGACCCGGAATCGCGGCGACGCCGCCCTTAGCCAAAGGGAATAGACTATCAATAACACGCTGTCCGGTAATGAGCGGCATGGTCGGAGCGAATTTTTTCTTGTAAGGACGACCGATACGAACCGGCCAACGCTGATATAGATTAAGGCTATGGATTTGGCCTTTTGCATCTTCCAGATCTGCGATGACATCATCGAGCTTGTGTTCGCCGTCTTGGATACGCACAAGCGTTCCGGAAAGACCAGGCGGAACAAGAATTTTGTGCTTCACAATATTGGTTTCATTGACATATCCGAGCGTGTCGCCTCCGGTCACCGTATCGCCGGCGTTTGCCGTCGCAATAAAGTTCCAGATTCTGTCGCGGTTCAGAGAAGGCACTTCGACACCTCGTTCAAGATTATTGCCGCTGACGGCCATAATCTCTTCCAGAGGTCTTTGGATACCGTCAAAAATACCGCCGATTAATCCCGGGCCGAGTTCGACCGAGAGTGGTACACCGGTCGATTCAACCGGCTCGCCGGGACGAAGGCCGGAGGTTTCTTCATATACCTGAATCGACGCGCGGTCATCGTGGATTTCGATAATCTCGCCAATCAGACGCTGATTGCTGACTCGAACCACATCAAACATGTTGGCGTCCCGCATGCCTTGGGCAACGACCAAAGGACCGGATATTTTCAGAATCGTACCATTACTCATTTGTCTGCTCCTCATATCATTCTTAGATGTCCGCAATTCAGAATTTCGGACTATTATGTATCTTTTAATATATCGCTTCCGACCGCTCGCTCGACGGCATCGGAAATGGCTTTCATACCAATATTGAAATCGCCGGACACACCCGGAATCGGAACAATTACGGGTAACTGACGGTCTTTATACCGGTCAATATCATCCTTAAGGGATATGGCAAGAGCCTCGGTAATCAATATAATTGCATATTGATTGGAAGCCAGGTTGTGAAGCGTCTCAGAAGGGTCAGGCATCTGATCCAACGTGAAAAGCTCAAGTCCGACGGATGCAAATCCGGATATACTGTCGCGGTCACCCATTGCGGCAATCTTATACATAAATTCTCCTTAGCCTCTGTCGAATCTCTTCTTGTGAACTTTGCGCCAGTTTGCCGGCCAGAATTAAGCGGATATTTTTGATTTCTGCCTCCTTAAAAAGGAAAAATGCAATGAGAGGGTTCGCACCGAGTGCTTCGAAGCGAATCGGCTCGAGCGACGATAGGATTCGATCCTCAAAATGCCGTTCGAAATCAATCGGGGAAGTCTTAAGAATATCCACTTGTGCTGCATACCGCGTTGTTTTCAGGTATCGGAATAATTCATTAAATCCTTTTGCGGAGGACTCAATTAATGAATTACGATCTAAAGATGAGCAATTGCCTATGGCGGCATTTAGAAAGTCCTTATTCTTGCCGAGCATGGCGCTGCGAAAAGCGATTTTGATATTAGACAGAGCGCAGAGCGTATCTACAATATGTCGAACCAGTGGCTCTCTTACTTCATTTGCTGCACCATTCATGCCGTCAATCGCGGCACGATCGATAATGATGTCCGCTAATTGGCCGTCGCGAGTCTCACTCAATGCATCATATGCTTGTTTGAGAACTGTTGAAAACGGCTCGGGGAGAAGAGAAAAATGATTTTCAAAAAATGCTTCTTTCATGAGTTTCCGGGGAATTAGCGCCGGCCGAATAAAATAGCGATCCACTTGAAGCTCGCTCAACGAACACTTTAGTCCCGCCTTGAGATTGTGATAGTCGTTGCGAAGTATGAACGGCTTGAAGATGTTGATATCAGGGGCAAATTCGACCAAAAAATCCCACACTTCCTGCATCGCGTCATCAAGCATTTGGGGAATGAGCGATATGTCTGCCGGGGTCTTCCAGCCCTTTGAAGAAAGCACAGCCAATGCCGCAATAGCATCCGGCGCAGAGATGAGTAGTGAGTAATCAGCGTCGCTTAGCAAGGCGCGCTGCATAATTCGCGCGGCGGTTACCGAATATGCATAATGAGACTCGCTGACTTTACCTTTCAACAGTTGACTCCTTTTCAAGTGGTGGTTAATTTGCTTTTTGATTCATCGGAGAAGAGTATTGCTCCGATGGTATCACTAAGTTGGTCGAGGTGTTCACGGATTAGCGCGTCCGGAGTACCGTTATACTCCACGAGTTCGCACTTCACGATACAACCGGCGTCAAAATTACCCGGCTGATCGGAGAGCATGATCGCAGTACCGATGTCGGAAGCAAGCTTCTCAATGAAGTTTGAAGGCATTCGTTTTAAGTCATTTTCGGAAAGGATAAGCGTTGCCGGCTGGTGGACGCCGATAAGTGACTGACCGACAAATTTCGAAATCATATGAAACGCTTCTTCCGTCGACATATTCACAATGATCTCTCTCGCCTTAAGGATACAATCATCGATCAGACGCCCCTTCTCGGTAAGCATGCGCTTTCCGGAGAGGGCTTTGGCGGCGGATTCACTTTTGAAACGGAGTCGCTCCAAATTAATATCGGCTTCAGCACGGAGTCGCTCGCACTCTAAAGTCGCAGCAGCTGCTTTTCGCTCGAAAATGAGTCGAGCCTCTTCGTTGGCACGCTCAATCCGTGATGCGGCGGACGCATTGGCATCGCTAATGATTTTGTTGGTGATCAGATCCAGTGATGACATCTTTATCTCCAATCAGAGCCCGAGGCGGTTGATGTTCAAGACCATCAGCATTGATGCGATGAAGCAAAGCAATGCATAGAATTCGACGAGTGTCGCGGATACGATGGCTTTGCCGGATTCTGAAGGCTTCTGTGCGACGATGTTCACGCCGGTTACGGTGACTCGGGCTTGCATCAGAGCCGAAATCAGTCCTCCGACGGCGATTGGCATACAAGCAAAGAAATAGAGAAGACCTTCGGTTAATGACAAGTCAGGACTTCCCCCCAGAAGACCGATGTTCAACATGACCATAACCGTGACGACCAGGCCATAAAGCCCCTGAGTACCGGGCATGAGCTGAAGAATCAGAAGTTTCGAGAATTTGGAAGGATCATCAATCATAACAGGAGCCGAAGCCTCGCCTGTCATGCCGACACCTTTCGCTGAGCCGATACAAGTGAGCGTAACCGAAAGAGCCGCTCCGGTCAGGGCAAGAATGATACCTAAGAATCCCATTTTAAATTTCCTCCTTGATTTTGAAGTGTTTGGTCGCAGTAGCAAATGGCTTATAAGCCCTGCCGCCGCCTTCGTAAAACTTGCTGAAGAATTCGACGTATTGCAGTCTGTTAGTATGTACATAGGCGCCGAGCGCACTAATGCCGAGGTTAATCGCGTGACCGAACAGGAAGACCGGAACAAAGATAAAGACGCGCACGATACCACTTCCGAGAGCCGTACCGATTGTATTAAATACTTCGCCGACGATGCCGGTAACTAAACCGAGCGCCATGAGACGTGAATACGATAGGATATCGCTGAAATAGGCGGATATGCCGTAAAGGCTTGCGACACCGCCCATTATTTTGCCCGGGATGGATGGTTTGTCACGTCCCTGCGTCAAAACCAATCCAATTGCCCCGCCGATCGCAAGCCATTTGCCGATGGAGTTGAGCGGGGCACCGGTCGGAATGACCGCATTTAAAATAATCAGAATAAAACCTGCAAAGACGACCCACCAGAGGCCGACGTCAAAAAATGCGCCCAAACGTTGCCCATGACGGAACATATTGACGAATTTGAGCGCCAATCCGGCCAGTATGTGAATAAAACCAAGAATCATGCTGATAATAAGTAGCCTCATCGGGTCTTCGACCGGGTTAAACCAGAAAGCCCTAAGCGCTACATCGGAATTAAAAAAATTGTGCCCGATCGCATATACCGCATTACCGAAAAAACTGCCGAAGAGTAGTCCCCACACTACGGAGGACAGCCCGCAGTACATAAACATGAGCATGCTTTTCCGTGTTGTGCCCTCCGGTTTCTTAATTCGAAGAACTAAAAAGGTGCCAAGAGCCAGCAATAAGCCATAGCCGGCATCAGACAACATGACGCCGAAAAAGAGATAGTAGAAAAAACTCATGACCGGATTCGGGTCGATGTCTTTTCTCGTCGGCGGACTATATGTCATGACAATATCTTCAACCGGAGATACCAGTATGTTATTTGAGAACTGAGCCGGAACCAATTCATCTTCCGCAGGATCCTCGATATCAACCACAATATCAAACTTGCATTCGAGTACGGACCGAATATTTTCGGAGACGGACGAAGGCACATAACCCGATAAAACAAATGCCTTTTGTGTGAAAAGCAGATGGTCCAACATACGGTACTTTTCCATACGCATATTTAGATAATCGAGAAGAAAATAGAGTGAAGGCAGATGGTCAACATATGAAGAAAGCTCTATTTCAGCTTGAGAAATAGCATCCTCAGATGCCTTGATGCGAGATTTGAGTCGATCGATACGATGCTTGGGGGGATGAGATGTCGGATCGGTAGGCACAATAAATCCGATGGTTCGAAGCGTTGACTCAACCGCAGAAGCATCGGATTTGTGAGTAATGAGACAAAGGTTAGATATCATCTTGGAGGTATGAACCCACTCGATCAGATAGGGCGGGACGGATATTTCGGTACCGGTCTCTTCGGAGTTATACAACTTGCCATAAGCCTCTTGAAAAGCGTCGTTAAAACGCAAATCGCTCCACAAGCCCTGTAACGTTCCGATAAAAGCCACCGTCTTTTCGGTGCCGCTGTATTGCATCGGTATATCCAGCGACTGCCAAGGCAATATTTGTTGCAGATGGTTGTAAGTGTGGGCTATTGACGCTCGCTCAGAGTCGATGAGCCGGTGTTGTGTCTCTATAGACAGAGCAATCCTATAATAGTCATCGACATGCTTGATTTCGCGAGAAAAATCTTCAAAAAGCATTTCGCTTCGACCGGCAAAACCGGACAAAAGAGGCTTCTTGATCCGGGCGCGGGATTCCAGGGTGGCGATGGCAGAAGTCGTTGTCGTGATATGGCGGTCCAGTTGGGCTATGCTGGGGGAGGTCGGAGCGACGGAAGCATCTTCCGGAGCATTTGGCGTCAGATCCGAAATATCAACGACCCCTTGACGTTGCAAAGTTTCGACTATTTTTTTGGCATCGCGCTGCATGGCTACGATTTCTATGCGTTTCATCGGTACAAGAGACATAATTACCCTTTTCCTGATAAAATATCTGCAACCCGCCGGGCCGCTATGTTAATTTTGGGCTCAACGCGTTTGCGAAGTGCATTGGCTTCGACTTCGGCAGCGTGACTTGCCTCGGCCAAATATAGCTGATCCTGTTCCGCAAATGCGGCCAAATCATCTCTGATGGAATCGTTCATTTGCGAAATCCGAGACTCGTAGTCTTCGGCCGCCGCTTCGCCGGCAGCCGCTATAATCTGATCGGCTTTCTGCTTGGCTTGCAGATCAATGTTCTGAGCACGGCTTTCTGCCTCCAGTATAATGTTGATCCGATCAGACGCCATGATTGCCCTCCGCAGTAAAATATGAATCGATAAAAAACCTATCTACCATTCTCACACGTAATGTATGCCTTGACAAGTAAAATACTTGAAAAAACAAGGTGCTCTAAACGTTTTTCTTAAGAAAGAATTAAAGATTTGCGCACTGGTTTGTTAAGATGATTTCGATTACATTTGAATTGTAGGGGGATCCTTTATGTATAACGTTCTCGTCTGTGATGATCAAGAAGATATTCTTTCAGCGTTGCAAATCTACTTAGAGGCTGAAGGATACAATGTTTGTTTAACAAAAAACGGAGAGCAGGCGTTGGCTGCGCTTAAAGGTCAGTCCTTTCATCTCGTTCTTATGGACATTATGATGCCGATTAAAGATGGAGTGAGCACCGTTGCCGAGATCAGGCGATCGAGCAACGTTCCGGTGATATTCTTAACGGCAAAAAGTGAAGACGCCGATAAAATTCTCGGGCTGACTGTCGGCGCCGATGATTATATTACGAAGCCGTTTAACCCAATCGAACTTCTGGCGCGCGTACGCTCGGCCATCAGACGATATGTCAGCTTGGGCGGAGTCGTAACAACAACAGATAGCAGTTCGCGTATTTCTATCGGCGGCATAGAGGTCGATGACGACGCGAAAAGTGTGTCGAGAGATGGAGAGCTTATTTTCCTGACACCTACGGAATATCAAATACTGTATTTTCTTATGCGTCAGCCCGGCAAGGTTTTTTCTTCATCACAGATTTATAGCGGCGTTTGGGGAGAAACAGCACTGGGTGCGGATAACACGATTGCGGTACATATCCGCCATCTGAGAGAAAAACTGGAATATGACCCTGCCGATCCGAGATATCTCAAGGTGGTTTGGGGTCAAGGATACAAATTTGACCATAAATAAGAAGGAGGTCGCCGGTATGAGTCTTACGGATAAAAAGCGGATCAGAGAAATGTTTGGCGCAAAGCTATTACTATTCATGCTTAGTGTCGCTTTGATTATGACGTTCTTCTTTTCCATAATGCAGATGGGTTTTTATTTTGATCGACAACAGTACAACAGCATGGAGTCATCTATTTACGATCCACGCTTTTTTTGGGACATTGATATTAACCAATCGATCGTGCAGTCCTTGCCCGAAGATACTCGGTATGCCTATTACCACTTGCTTATGGCTGAGGACGTTGAGGCTGAGTGTAGTCATTTTCTTGCAAATTATCTAAAATCAACAGAGCAGATCACATTTGAGCAATCTTATACCACATTTAACAGTGATAGAATAAAGTATATCAAATACAACATATACAACGAAGACGGAGCGCTTTTGACTTCATCCGCGATGGGCTCATTAAGCCCGGATGAGATGAATCAGATTGATTCAGCAGATATTCAGCCCGCAGAATCCGGAGACGAATACCTGTATCGTGCTGTAGATAAGTTGTATGTTTATGCGACCTCGGACTACTCGGATTCATATTTTATTACCAAATATCATGCTCCGCAGTCCGGTTATTATGACGTTGATGAAATGACCTATATTGTGGAAATATTTGTTGACCGTCTATATCTCGAAAGTGATTTCTATTTCTCTCAGGCGAGTCGACATTTATCGCTCATTTACAACTATGGGCACTGGATTCCATTCATTGTCGTAGCTTCGGTAATCGCTTTTATAGTATGTCTGCGCCTGTTGCTCTCCGGGATGGCTACTAAGCGAAAAGCGCTACCGTCATATCTTCGTTTTCTGGATTATGTTCCGATGGAAATGTTATTGCTTGGTTGTGTTCTTGTTTCGACATTTGCCATTGATGTTTCCGAATGGTACTCATACATGACTTACGTGCCGATCAATGCATCATCCTTGACTCTCATGTCAATTATTATCGCTATAGATGTCGGAATGCTGTGTCTTATCGCACTTAAAAAATCCTCCAGAGGTATATTGCACTATTCTATTACCAGAGCAATCTTCCAGATGCTTCGCGAAATTATTGAAAATCTTCATGCCGTTTGGAAGCTTGTACTAATCATTATTTCTTTGATGGTGATAGAAATTTGTGTTGTCCTCATTTTTGCGCCATACGAATCAAGCATTGTGTTGGGGCTCTTCTTCGTCGCTGCATGTAGCATTATTGGCGGCTCGTGGATTGCGGTGAAATACCAACGGCTATGTGAATTGTCTCAGAAAATCGCTGAGGGGCAGCTTGACTATCCGATGCATGAATCTTTGAAGAAAGGTTTTTTCAAAGTCCCCGCGCGTCACATCTCGCAGATTCGGCAATCCATCGGCATTGCGGTCGACGAGCAACTTAAGAGCGAGCGATTCAAGACGGAATTGATCACCAATGTGTCCCATGATATCAAGACGCCGCTTACGTCCATCGTCAACTACACGGACCTGCTCGAAAAACATATTTCCGGAGACGATACTGCGAAGGAATATATAGAGGTCATTTCGCGAAACAGCCAAAAGCTTAAGAAACTGACGGATGATGTCATTGATGCCGCCAAACTCAGTTCAGGCGTACATATCCCTCAGATTGGCAAATTCAATCTGACGGAGCTTGTTCGTCAGGTCTGCGGCGAATTTGAAGAGCGATTTGAGCGCGAAGGCATCGAGTTAGTGACGGCATATGTGTCTGAAAGAATCAATGTGATGTCGGATGCCCGTATGGCCGGCCGGGTTCTGGATAATCTGCTTGGTAATGCTTTAAAATACAGCATGCCGAATTCAAGGGTATATGTGGATATGATTGTGAATCAAGACCGCGTTGAAGTCCGCGTGCGCAATATTTCAAAAACGCCGCTGAACATAGCTCCCCAAGAGCTGCTTGAGCGCTTTGTGCGCGCGGACACCTCTCGCTCAACCGACGGAAGCGGATTAGGATTGTCGATTGCCGACAGCCTAATGCGTGCGATGGGCGGAAAACTCGAACTGTCGATCGACGCCGATTTATTTACTGCTCGCGCAATATTTAATTATCGCGAAGAAAACGGTAACGAGTCGGAGCCGTCGCAACGAACGCCTGCACAAGACTAATAATCCTGTTCTCGAGAAATCTTTCTGCCAATACGGAGGGCTTGGTTTTGTGCGGCCTTTTTCGAGCAAAGACAATACTTGCGGAGGTACATCATGGAAGCAGTCAAATGGATTAATTATGGAATTGCAGCAACATTTATCGTGTGTTATTTGTATCAGATCGTCTACATCGTCGTTGGATGCTTGAAAAAACCAAAAAAAGTTTCTGCGACCAATAATCACCGCTATGCTGTCTTGATAGCGGCTCGGAATGAAGAAAATGTCATTGCCGCATTAATTCAGAGCATTCAACGACAAGATTATCCAAGCGAGCTCGTTGATATCTATGTCATTGCGGACAACTGCAGCGACAGAACCGCCGAAATCGCAAGGGAAGCGGGTGCAGTCGTATTCGAACGTCACTCGAAAGAAAAAATCGGGAAAGGCTATGCGCTTGAAGCGCTGGTTCGATATGTGTGGGCATCCGGTCAAACGTACGAAGGTTATTTCGTTTTTGACGCGGATAACTTAATAGATGCAAATTATGTCCGAGAAATGAATCATCATTTCGATCAGGGGCAACGCGTCATTACCGGTTATCGCAATTCAAAGAATTATGCTGACAACTGGATCTCGTCAGGATATTCGCTATGGTTCTTGCGTGAGTCACGCTTTCTTAATCAGCCTCGTTACTCGCTTCAGACGTCTTGTGCCGTTTCAGGTACCGGATTTCTCGTCCACCATGATATCTTGGCAAAAAACGGAGGGTGGAAGCATTTTTTGTTGACCGAAGACATAGAATTCACGGCGGATCTGATCTTGAATGGTGAGGCGATTACATATTGCTCGACGGCTGTATTGTACGATGAACAGCCGACGTCGTTTTCGCAGTCATGGCATCAACGACTAAGATGGGCCAAAGGTTATCTTCAGGTATTCCGGCGCTATGGAATTAGACTATTCGAGCGGCTCATGAGCAAAAAACACTTTGCATGTTTGGATATGATTCTGACCATAATGCCTGCAATCGTTCTGACTATCGTTGGAGTCACTGTAAATGTAGCTGGAGGAATCTATGCTCTCGTGACTGCGGATACGGTGATGGTCTTAGTCGGTTCTATGCTTCAAATGCTTCTAAATACTTATGGGTTTCTGTTTTTGATTGGCGTGGTGACGTCGATTGCCGAATGGCGCTCGATTCGTGCACCTGCATCACGAAAGATAGCCTCTGTCTTTACTTTCCCCATCTTCATGATGACGTATATTCCGATTTCGCTTTGTGCACTTTTTGCAAATGTGACATGGCAACCCATTATACATAGCAAAACCATACGAATTCATGAAATAGAAAAAGAAAGCACTGCAGTCGCATAGATGTAGAATTTCCCATAGTGCGCCGGTAACCGTGCTCGTGACAATAGAAACTTCGATGATATAATAACTTTATCCGTTTTATTCAGCCTTGTGCCGAATGAATCTTCATCGAGGTGTGAATGAATAACCATAAGATCCAATACCAAGGAGCGGAGCCCGACTATAGGAAAGAAAAACAATTGCCGGGGCCGGTATTTTTCAAACCGCTCTCAGATTACACTCTTTCTATATCGCGTCTTGAGGTTCGCCTTCAAAGTGCGCCATCAGAATTTAAGTATCTCTTCAGAGACGCCATCGAGTCTCTGACGGCCAAGTCAGAATTACACAAAGCCATCGAAGTCGAAATTAAGAACAGTCGCATTCCTGCGCTGATACTTCATGACGTTTATGTCCAACACGGCGGCGAATCAGCGAGAATTGATTTTCTTATGCTCATGAATCGATCCGTTGTAGCCGTCTATTCTGCAGACGAGAAGCAAAGATCAGTCGTAACGCCCGATATCCCCAGAGATTTTGACGAGAATCTTCGTGCGTTGGCTCAGGCCCAGCAATCGACGTATATATTGTGGAAAGCGATGCGAGAATCTCGAAAAATTCCTTCAAAAGTTCTCGGCAGAGTGTATACTTTTGTTGTTTCGCGTTCGTCGGATTATTTTGACGGCACCCCTCGCGACTTCAGTGAAAACAGTTTAATATATAATGAGATTCGTCAATCAGTAGGAGTTGTATCATCTGATCTCTCCGGCGTTCTCAAATCACTTTATGAGAAAGATGAAAAACCGCTGTTTCGAGTCAAGCAGCAATACGCAATGGCAGAGTGGCTGTCAGTGTATTCCGAAGAAGTGTCGCCTGAGGCATGAAGTATAGAGAATGCATTCCATAACAGGCGACATCAATAAGGTTCCGATGGAGGTGCCCCATGAATCAAAGAGTTTTCCCAAAATCTGCTGCAAAGGTCTCGCTTCTCGGTTTTGGCTGTATGCGTTTCCCATTGACCGAAGAGGGACGAATCGACAGGAACAAGTCATCCGCGATGCTCGATTATGCATATCTCAACGGCGTGACGTATTTTGATACGGCGTATCCTTATCACGATAAAGAAAGCGAACTTTTTGTGGGTGAATATCTTAAGAAATACTCAAGAGATACGTACTATCTTGCAACGAAGTTACCTTGTTGGGAAGTTAAGATTCTAGATGATGCGAAGGCGATGTTTGTGAATCAATTGAATCGACTGCAACAGGATTATGTTGATTTTTATATGCTTCATGCACTGTCCGCTTCATCTTGGGCAAGCATGCGTGATTTGGGCGTTGTCGAATATCTCATGTCCCTCAAGGAGAACGGCAAGATACGCCATCTTGGATTCTCTTTTCACGATGAATACAAGGTTTTTGAAGAGATCATTCATTACTGCAACTGGGATTTTTGCCAATTGCAGCTCAACTACATGGATACTCGTGAGCAGGCCGGGATAAAGGGCTACGAGCTGGCGACGTCTTTAGGGATTCCTGTGGTGGTCATGGAGCCGATAAAGGGCGGATCAATCGCAAAATTGCCGGATGATATTCGCTCCGTGTTCACCGAGCTTCGTCCCGATGACTCCGCTGCGCGTTGGGCGATGCGATGGGTCGGAACGTTGGATAACGTAAAGGTCATCTTGAGCGGCATGTCAACGATGGAACAGGTGGTCGAAAACTGTGAGACGTTTGCAGATTTTAAGGCGCTCGATGAAGATGAAAGGAATGCCGTCATTCGCGTCGAGGAAAGACTTCGAGCCCGAATAAAGAACGGATGCACGGCCTGTGGCTATTGCATGCCCTGTCCGTTTGGTGTCGATATACCCGGCAATTTCAAGGTATGGAACGATTATGCAATGTACGGTAATAAGGGCGAGGTCATATGGCAATGGACCCAGCAATTTAACCCGGATTCGAAGGCCGAGAAATGCAGCGAGTGCGGTGCGTGTGAGGCGGTATGTCCACAGTCTCTGTCGATTATTCAAGATTTGAAAACACTACAGTCCGAATTTGACCAATTAGTAGCAGAGAGCAAATAAATAAGCGTACAGAGGTATTTTGTGAAAGAATCACTCAAGAGAAATGAAATCAGATCGTATGTACTAAAATTAACCGTCGGAGGAATGATGCTGGCCTTGTCCATCATTATCCCCTACTTTTTTCACTTAGCAGGCGGGCCGACTACGGGCCGTGTATTCTTACCCATGCACATTCCGGTTCTTTTAGGCGGCGTCATTCTCGGGCCTATAGTTGGCGCGATCGTGGGCGCGCTGTCGCCTTTCATTGGTTCGCTGATCACGGGAATGCCACCGGCACCGATTATGCCGTTTATGGTTATGGAATTAGCCGTATATGGTGGAGTTTCAGGACTGATGTATCACACACTCGGTTTCTATAAGCCACTCGCTCCACTTTCACTGCTTCTGCAAAAAATGACGAACAAGTCGATTTCTGTCTGGGTCAAGCGCCTTGAGGCCATTGTCATTACGTTGATTGCCGCGATGCTTTTTGGAAGATTAGTTTATGCGGGCTCGCTCTACGTATTAGCCAAATTGTTTGAGATAAAGGGTGCGAACGCCGCATCCGTAGTGGCCGCTGTTTCTACCGGCTTTGTGGGTATTGTCATTCAGTTAATCGTCATACCGCCGATTGTCCTGGCATTACACAAGGGAGGCATCATCGATGGATTTTTCAGAAGAAGCAAAAAGACGGCTTGAAAACTCCGGTGTCGGATTTGTTCTCGTCTCAGGGGATTACGTTTATGAATCGGAAGAGCGAGGGATTGCACCTCCGATGTATTGTCTTTCAAATGCTCGAGATAAAATGCAAGGCGCTTCCGTAGCGGACAAAATCATCGGACGAGCAGTTGCTCTGCTTCTGATTTTTGGCGGGGTTAAGTTTGTATATGCCAAGACCATCAGCCGGCATGCTTTGGACGCGTTCGCGAATTCGGATGTAATTGTCACTTATGAAGAGATAGTTCCATATGTCGTTAATCGAAAAGGAGATGGCATGTGCCCGATGGAAGAAACGGTACTGAATATCCGGGATGGGCAGGAAGCTTTTGATGCGCTTCAAAGAAAAATGAGGGAGATGAGAGCAAACCCGATTCCGGAATAACACGGTTATAGACGAGCGAAAAGGTATCTCATTTTAGCCAAAAAATAACATTAATTTGTCATGACTGCTTTGCAATTCCCTTTCTATGACATAGTAGAAATTGTCACGAAAAGTTGCGAGAAAGCCCCTAAAATGGGGCTTTCTCTGTTTTTATTGACAGTTGGAAACTATTTGTTCACATTTGATATTATAAAACGACAAATTGTTTTCACTTTTTCAATCACTGTGTCCATACTTCGTTGCATAATGAAAATACAAATAATCATCATGCACTAATTCTGAGTGCAACACGAATAGTTCAAGTGGATAGTCTGAATTAATAATATATGATTGGGGGGTTGAATTATGACACGTCAGTATTTGGTTACAGACGGCATCAACCAATTAGGCAATACGATTGTGAGGTTGCTCTTGGATCATGGACAAAGCGTTCGCGTTCTTGTTCATCCGGATGTGGATGCGCTTCCGTTGAAGGGATTACCGGTTGAAGTTGTCCATGGAGACATTTTAAACAAGGAAACGCTTAAACCGTTCTTCGATATTGAAAATCCCAGAGAAGCGGTTGTCATCCATACCGCCGAAAAGAGAGCGATTGCTACGGTAAGAGATCCTCAGATTCATCGGATCAACGTTCAGGGTACGATGAATGTGACGGATATATGCGTCAAGAAGAGATATGGGCGATTGGTCTATATTGGTTCTGCACATGCGATTCCGATCAAGGCAAACGGAGAAGATGTGTCAGAGATAGCTCACTTTAACCGCGATTTGGTTGCCGGTGATTACGCTAAGTCCAAGGCAGAAGCGACGCAATACATTCTCAACAAAGTAGCACTCAACGGACTCAATGCGGTTATCGTACATCCTTCGGGGATAATTGGTCCTTACGAGTTCGGGAATTCCGAAGTCGTCGATCTCATTCGCGAATACTTATCCGGAGATATTACGACGGCGGTCACCGGCGGATATGACTTTGCAGATGTCAGAGACGTGGCGCAAGGCGTTCTTTCTGCAGCGGAGAAAGGAAACAAAGGGTCGTGCTATATCCTTTCAAACCAGCACATTAGTTCCAAGGAATTTCTGGATGGTCTTCAGAATATTACCGGGTACCCGCCGCTTAAGAAAGTAGTACCGCTCTGGATGGCCAGAAAAACTGCGAAATTATCACGCTTATACTATCGCATCAGCAAGAAGCAAGCACCGATTGATCAATTTGCATTGTTTACGTTATACCCGAATGTCAAATATAATCATACCTTAGCCGAAAAAGATTTACAGTATAAGCCGCGTGATATCACAGCATCCCTCGCAGATACGGTTAAGTGGGTTAAACGTCAAGACAAGAAGTCCGAGAAGAAGGAAGCCTGAAGCTAAATTCAACCGATATTGAGAGTCATAGGCGTAAAGCGAATCCCATTCTCGACTTTCTCGGTATCGAGTGATACGAATCCCAATCGACGATAAAACGGAATGGCATAGGATGAAGCGTTTACGGAAACAGCCGTAAACGCTTTTTCTTTGGCGATACTAACAATATCTTGCACAAGAAGCGTCGCGATGCCGCGGCAGTGATCGCTGGGATTGACAAATAGCAGTGATATATGGGGAAACCCTCTTGTAGCAATAACGCCGACAAGACGCCCCTCATCAAACGCACCTCGAAAGAACATGATGCCGCATTCGATTAATGGTAGCATATGAACCGGATCAACAAAGCGTCGAAAAGTATCAACTCCTTCCGGTGTGAATGAATCCGACTGAAAACGCATGAATACATGAAGGACGAGATTAAGCGCAGCATTGTATTCATCCTTCTCAAGAGGTCGGATGGTTATATCACTCATAAAAGCCTCCGCACGAGGTTTATCAAATTCTCCGATAAGCCAGTCAAAAGTCCGCCAAAAAATCAAAAAAACGATATGTTTCATTATACTATTTTTGTATCGTTTTGTGACGAATTATACGTCAACAGTAATTTAGACAAATGACGGATGCCGAGTGTACTGATGATTACCGCATAAAAAAGCTGATGCTCCTGTGAATACACAGAAGTCATCAGCAAAATGCGGTTCGGCCAGAAGCCGGGGAGACGTTCATTCCCCAATATTCTATTGTATTCCGTTCCGATAATGGTGGAGAATACCGGGCTCGAACCGGCGACCTCTTACATGCGAAGCAAGCGCTCTCCCAGACTGAGCTAATTCCCCGAACATTAGTTGAGGGCCAAATGCCCTCAACAAGAATCATTATCTTTTTCAAGTGTACAATTGTCAATAGACAAAATCGAATAGCCTTAATCCTCAGGACGATTCTGCTAAGAAACTGACTATCTATGCTTTGCGCGGCACATTGGCGAATTTGCCGTTCGGTTCAGCGTCTCGTGATATCATACGATAGACTTCGTCGTTAAGTCGAATGTGCTCGGAAACGATTCCGGGTTCCGTAGAAAATCCGCGCCCGCTTTTGAGCCTAATCTGCGTAGATGCATAGGATTTTTCGATTTGTCGAATATACTTGCGGGCGTGATTTGTCTGGTTATTTCGCTCGTAGACTTTGGCGATATGATAGAGAATTTTCAGACTGTCCGGGTACTCTGCGAGCAGAATCTTATAGGCTTTGATAGATTCGTCGACAGGTTTTGAAAGGGACTGCAACTCGATTTTCGAAAGTCTGAAAGAGAAACTCTGAGGATAAAAGGACAACAACCGATCCAATATCATCAGGTGAATATCACACATAAATTTTTTGTGGTCAGCGTCTTCCAAGGAATTCAAGTACTCAAAATAAATAACAAAGATGTCAGGATCCTGATCATAAGTCTTGTAAGCAAGAATAAATTCTTCTTCAGCACGATCCTCTTCGCCATTAATGATTGCCATTCTCGCGTTATGTCGATGAGTTGCATATTTCTCGAAATCGATCTTATGATTCGGGTTGCTGTTCGGCGACGCCCGGAAAACATTAGGCATGTGTGAGGAATAAGGACGAGGCGCATTGGTGTGGCTCATTGGCGCCTCAAAAGCCGAGAAATCAACTCGCCAACTTGGATCGGTCTCAATAGACACGACTTGTTTTTCGACACTCATGGATTGAGGAATGCTATAGGAAGAGTCTGTCCAGTGAAAGACAAGGTCTAAAAACACAAAAATATCGTGTGGCAAAATCGGGTTAGTAGAGATGCAAGATAGTACCGGCAACCGAAGGAAATTCACAATCTTAGGATAGCATAGCAAGTCAGTCTGCAAGAGTTTTTTCCAATTGGTAATATTAATTCGAGAATAGAAATCGTGATGCAACGCCATCATCCCGGCAAGGAAAGCAATTATGTCATCAATGCGGAGCAGGATGTCTTTGGGAATCGATGTCGTCGGCTCTTGAGCGTAAACACGGTTGCGGATTGCTAACATCTGATCCAGATAGGCCCGGGTTGTCGAATCTAAGACATAGTCCGAGTCTGATTCAGAAAGGTCCGGTCGATTCTCGATATTGTTTGCTATCATGATTGCCCGATGGTATGACTCAAACAAGATGTTAAATCCTTCTTTTGAAAAATATTCATGTTTGACTGAGCAAAATGCCTGAACAAATGCATCCCTTATTAATTCATTTCGATGAGTTTGTTTTATATTCAAAATATCCCAGATATTCATTCGCAGTGACCTCTCGAAATCAAATTTAGAAATTCGTATTTCTATTCTAATTCGAATAGCAGGCAAAAAAGTCAACGAATTGTAAATTTATCCGGACAATTGACAATCGACGAATGATAATCGAGACACAAGAATTAATGATATGAAAAATATACTTAGTCAAATGGCCTCGTCAAGCTCTGATCTGAATTGGCTGTAATAAAGGTCGTGATAAAAGCCATTTGCGGCTAACAGAGACTCATGATCGCCTTGCTCTACGATTTTTCCCTCATTCATCACCAAGATGGTATCGGCATCCTTAATCGTTGAAAGCCTGTGAGCGATGACAAAACTGGTCCGTCCGACAGAGAGTTTTGACATGGCCTTTTGGATCAAAAGCTCAGTACGAGTGTCAACGGAACTGGTTGCCTCGTCCAGAATAAGAATAGAAGGATCTGCCAGGAAGGATCTTGCAATGGTAAGCAACTGCTTTTGACCTTGAGACAGGCTGGTGGCCTGATCCGTGAGCAGTGTATTATATCCGTCGGGCAAGGTTTTGACAAAGTGATCCACGTATGCGGCCTTGGCGGCAGCAATCATGTCGGACTCGTCGGGAATCTCGCTGACATGATCGCCTACGCCGTACATGAGATTGTCCCGAATGGTACCGGAAAACAGCCACGTATCTTGAAGCACCATGCCAAAATAGGAGCGCAGCACATCGCGGGGGTATTGACGGATGTCAATGCCGTCCAACAGAATGGCGCCGTTTTGAATATCATAGAAACGGAGCAACAGATTAACTAGTGTGGTCTTTCCGGCGCCGGTTGGCCCGACAATCGCTACGGTTTGACCGGGAGAGACATGAAGGTTCATTTTTGTAATGAGCGGTTCATCCGGTAAATATGAGAAGTCGACATCAATAAACTCAATCTCGCCACGGGCTTTTTCAGGTAAATCCGAAGCCGGCGCATCATGAATCTCTTCCTGCTCATCTAGAAGGCTGTATACGCGTTCTGCGGATGCTATAGTGGATTGCATCGTGTTGAGGATGCTCGAGGTCTGTGTGATGGGCATTGTGAACTGTTTAGAGTATGTAATGAAAGCGGTAATATCGCCAATCGACATTTGCCCATTCACCATACGAATGCCGCCGATGACGCACAGAATGACATAGCCGAGATTATTGAGGACATTCATTGCCGGCATGACAATACCTGAAATGAATTGAGCCTTGTATGAAGACCGATAGAGTTTTTCGTTTTCGGCCTCGAAAAAGGCAGCCGCTTTATCCTGTCGATTGAAAATCGTGATCACTTGATGGCCGGTAAACATCTCTTCAATATGTCCGTTAAGCGTTCCGGTCGTCTCCCAAAGTCTTGAAAAGTGTTTCTGCGAGTGTTTGGCAATACGCGCGGTAACCAATGCGGCAACCGGTAAAGTTACGATGCTGACCAGCGTCAAGAGCGGACTGATCGTCAGCATCATAATCAGGATGCCGATAATCATCGTCACGGAGCTGATTAATTGTGTTAACCCCTGTTGGAGGGTCATAGCGATATTATCCATATCATTACTGACACGGCTCAAAATTTCTCCGCGAGGCGTTTTGTCATAGTAACTCAGTGGTAAAAGAGCAAGCTTATTGTCGATATCCTGCCGCAGTTCGTAAGATATTTTCTGAGAAACCCCGGCCATCGTATAGTGGGTGAGCCAGTTAAAAAATGACGAGAATATATAAATGCCGGCTACCGCGAGCAAAATATATAAGAGAGATTTGTAATCTAAATCGCCGGAACCTGTCGAAAAACGCATCATTACTGCATCTCCGATAATATCAAAAGCTCGAGCCAATACTTTTGGCGCAAGAATGCTAAAAGCTGTGCTGAAAATTGCGAGGATGAAGACTGCGATTATGATGGCGCGGTGTGGTCGAAGGGTTTTCAGTAAGCGGTGCAAGGTGCCCTTAAAATCACTGGCTTTTTCGCTGGGGAGCATGGCGCCCATTCCGGGATGACCGCCGCCCATCGGACCTCTGCGCTTAGGAGGCTTAGATGCGATATTATCTTTATGGCTCATCCGACTTCCTCCTTTGTGACTTGCGAGTAGACGATTTCACGGTAGACTTCACATGAAGCCATCAGCTCTTTGTGTGTACCCTTTCCGACTATTTGTCCTTTTTCGAGAACAATGATTTGATCTGCATTCAATACGGTGCTGACTCGCTGGGCGACAATCAGCACGGCAGAAGATTTCGTCTTTTCGGACAAAGCTTTGCGGAGCCGGGAGTCAGTTTTGTAGTCGAGTGCAGAAAAACTGTCATCAAAAATATAGATTGAAGGGTTCTTAATTAATGCTCGTGCGATCGCAAGGCGTTGGCGCTGTCCGCCGGAGACATTTGTTCCGCCCTGCGTAATCGGTGCGAGAATACCTTCCGGCATTGCGCTGATAAAATCTTCGGACTGAGATGTGCGAAGCGCTTCCCGGATCTCAGTCTCGGTAGCATCTTCTTTGCCGTAACGCAGATTATCGGCAATGGAGCCTCGAAATAAGAAAGCTCGTTGAGGGACATATCCTATGTATTCCCGAAGACTTTTCAGGCTTAACTTGCGGATATCAATGCCGTTTATTTCGACGCTGCCTGAACTGACATCGTAAAAACGAGGTATTAACTGAATTAAGGTCGATTTGCCGCACCCGGTACTTCCTAGTATTGCGGTGACATTTCCGGGGAGTGCGGAGAATGAGATATTCTCAAGAACGGATTCTTCGGCTCCGGGATATTTAAAGGAAACGTTCTTGAAGTCTAAGACCTTAAAATCACCGATAATTGTATCTGTCGTATCCGAATCCGTTATACTCGGTTCAATATCTAAAACCTGGCAAATACGTTCAGCTGAGGCAAAGGCACGAGGTAACATGACAAACATCATCGAAGCCATCATCAGAGAAAAAAGAATTAGCATGATATACGAAAGGAAGGCGGACATATTTCCCAAAGGCATTTCGCCGGAGTCGATACGGCTGGCACCAAACCAGTAGATGACAATAGAGGAAATATTCATAATAAGCATTAAAGATGGCATGAGAAATGCCATCATACGATGAACCCTGAGGCTGGTTTGGGTCAAATCCGCATTGGCGGCCGAAAAACGCGCAGCCTCGTAAGCCGTTTTAACAAAAGCCCGAATGACACGTATGCCGGATAATTTTTCCCGCATGACCAAATTAAGCCGGTCAGTCCGAGTCTGAACTTCTTTAAAAAGCGGCAAGGCGCTCTTGGCTAAAAAGAATATCAGCAGGAGCATAATTGGCAAGATAAATGCAATAGATAAAGAAAGAGGAGCATCTTGTCGAATAGCCATCAGTATTCCGCCAACCATCATGATCGGTGCAGAAACCATCATTCGAAAAAACATTAGGCTCCCTTGTTGAACTTGTTGCACATCGTTAGTGGTTCGGGTAATTAAGGAAGGTGCCCCGATCAAATCCAATTCACCTTGAGACATGGATTGGACTTTATCGAAAAGTGCCGATCGCAAATCCCGACCGAACGCCATGGCGCTTCGAGCAGAAAGGTAACCGATGGTAATACTTGATATGGCCAGGAGAATGGTTACGATCAACATAAGCAGGCCGGTGCGCCAAATGTAGGGGATGTCGCTTTTCATGACGCCGTTATTGATAATGTCAGCGTTCAAATCCGGCAAGAACAAGTCTGACAGAGATTGGACCACCAGAAAGAAAAACATTAACAGCAAAAGCGGAATATATGGCTTGTAATACTTCAAAAGTTTTGGCATGATCTTAACCTCCGAAGAATAAATATACGCTTATAAAAAAACAATTTCAACAAAAAAAGACCTCCGGCAATTGTCGAAGGTCCTTAGTTTCTCTTAACAAGAGATGATTACCATCTGTTGCTATCGCCATAACCGCGATCCGAGTTGCGCTGTTGCTTGCGAGCACGACGGCAATCCGGGCAACGTACAGGCTCATTGGTGAAACCTTTTTCTGCGTAGAAAGCCTGCTCACCTTCAGTGAAAACAAACTCTGCTCCACAATCTTTACAGTTCAATGATTTATCTGCCATGATTCAAATCCTCCTTCTTCAAGATTAGGTAGGTGACGGGGCTAAACTAGGGACATTGAAAACTACCTAATCAAAATGAAGAAGTATTATTCAAACCACATCTATACCGTTCCATGACCTATCGTAAGAATAACACGCGCCCAAGCCTTTTACAAGGGAAATATTAATTAAGGCTCAAAAATTTATTATTCTTGCATTATACGGGAAAAGCGCCTCTGCCGGGATAAATCGCGGCGTCTCCCAATTCTTCTTCGATTCGAAGGAGCTGGTTGTATTTAGCGACGCGATCCGTACGTGATGGTGCTCCGGTCTTGATTTGTCCTGCGTTGGTTGCGACCGCTAAATCTGCCAAGGTGACATCTTCCGTTTCTCCGGAGCGGTGAGATACGACAGCCGACCAAGAAGCACCCTTTGTCATCTCGATGGCTTCGAGTGTTTCAGACAGAGAACCGATCTGATTGAGCTTGATCAGCACTGAGTTGCAGACGTCGGAATCAATGCCTCGCTGAATTCTCTCGGTGTTGGTCACGAAGAGGTCGTCTCCGACAAGTTGAACGCGATTTCCGATTGCTGAACGAAGTTTGGCCCAGCCGGCCCAGTCTTCTTCGCTCATGCCATCTTCCAAAGAAAGAATCGGGTAGCGGTCGGAAAGGTCTGTCCAGAAGGCAACCATTTCGTCAACGGACTTAAATTCTCCGGACTTCCAGAACAGATAATCTCCTTCACGTCCTGCTTTTTTGGCTTCTTCGTACATTTCGGTCGCGGCTGCGTCGATGGCAATAAAAAAGTCTTTTCCCGGCTTGTAACCGGCGGCCTCGATCGCCCTGACGATGTATTTAATAGCAGCTTCGTCACCGTCAAACTGTGGAGCGAATCCGCCTTCATCTCCGACTGCCGTACTGAGCTTATCCGCCTTGAGAAGTTTTTTCAGAGTGTGAAATACCGTTGTGCATTTTTCCAGCGCGTCAGAAAAAGATGAAGCGCCGGTTGGGATAATCATGAATTCCTGGATGTTGAGGCTCGAGTCGGCATGCTTGCCGCCGTTGATGATGTTCATCATCGGAACCGGTAACTTGCGAGCGTTAATGCCGCCTAAATATCGATAAAGCGGGACTTTGAGAGATGCGGCAGAAGCTTTTGCGATCGCAAGAGATACACCGAGTATGGCGTTTGCGCCAAACTTAGCTTTGTTGGATGTGCCGTCCGCTTGTATCATTGCCGCATCAATAGCTTTTTGGTCAAATGCGGAACATCCCATCAATAAATTTGCAATCGGTCCGTTAATATTTGCAACGGCATTTTGAACGCCTTTGCCTAGGTAACGGTTATCTTCCCCGTCTCGCATCTCAATGGCTTCAAACGCACCGGTAGATGCGCCCGAAGGTACTGAAGCTCTGCCGAACGCGCCATCGGAAAGATAGACATCTGCTTCTATGGTCGGATTACCTCTGGAATCCAGAATCTCTCGGCCGATAATCTTGGATATGAGAACGGGTTGGTTCATTTGTGGCCTCCTTCTCTGCTATTGGAGCAGGGATAACGCGTATGATGATTACCTACTAATTTACTATAATATCTCCCGGATTCCGGTGTCAAGGAATATGGGCGTTTATCCCATTTTGTCTATAAAACAATCTCGATGCGTCCGCCACTGAAAACGACACTTGTTCCCCAGTCGTGAGTCTCAGAGATGCCGTCGGATGTGGACTTTACATCAAAGATATTTGGCAGCATCAGGCGGCAAGATGCCCTGAAGCCGTCCATCTGAAGAACGATGTGATTATCTTTTCGAACCGCGCGGATAATTCCGGACTTTTGAGCGTCCGCCGAGAACACTTCGGTGGCAACGGGGCGATTTTCTTGAAGTTCGAATAGTGTGACCGTGACACCTTCTAAATAATCATATTCGGCAACATCGTCTGATTTTCCGGTGACCAGTGCTGTATTTTCGCGCGCCAGTAGAGGCAAAGTGAAATAATCATGCTCCTCTTTTCGCCAACAAGGTCCTTCGATACGGTCGTAAGTGAGAATATTGGTCCAGACGCCCTTGGGTACGTAATAGCGGACACAACCGTCAGCGGCAAAAATCGGCGCACACAAAAGAGTGCCGCCGAGCATATACTGCCGGTTAAGATTGGCACAGGTCTCGTCCTTGGGAAATTCAACGAACATCGGTCGCGTCATCGGTACGCCCGTGCTTGTGGCTTCAACGGCAAGAGAATATATGTATGGCATAAGACCATGGCGCAGGCGAGTAAAATGATCAAACACTTCCACGGCGTCCTCGCCGTACATCCACGGTAATTTGTATTGCTGTCTTCCATGAAGTCTTGCAAAAGGCGAAAGCGCAGCAAATTGCGTCCATCGCATAAACAAATCAGGGTTGCACCCGGGCTCGCTGCCACCAATGTCGTGACCCCATGAACCGAAGCCGCAGACGGACAAGGATAAGCCCTTGGTAAGAACGTTGTGCATCCCGGAATAATCTGCCGTGGATCGCCCGATTATATGTGTCGGGCAGCGCTGGGTCCCTATGCCGTAGTGTCCGGAAAACATGACAGTTCGGCTCTTTGACATTCTTTTTTCGAGCCAGTCAAAGACGGACTGAGTGAATAGAGAGCCATAGTAGCCGGATGGTTTTCTCAACCTGTGGCCGTTAGAGAAACAGATGACCTTAGAATTCGACCTTGCATAATTTTCGAGAAATGACAGTGAATCGTCATCAATGTAAAATGTATCTACTCCAATACGACTTAATTCCTCGAGGCATTTTAAATAAAATCCTTTGGCGGCAGGGTGGGTGAAATCAATCCAGGCAGCACCCGGTTGAATTGCATCGCTTCGAACGAGTTTTCCTTCGGCATCGCGAAGGAAATAATTCGCGGCCATAGCCTCGGAATAAAATGAGGATTGCTCGGAAATGTAAGGTCCGATCCAAAGACAAACGCGAATGCCTCGCTCGTGAAGCGTGCGAATCAAATCTTCAGGGTCAGGAAAACGTCGTGAATCCCAAAGAAAACCGGTCCACTCATAATCAGGCATCCACCTGCGGTCGATGTGAAGAAGTGAAATGTTAATATTTCTTTCAAGTAAACCTTCAATCGACTCATATATAAACGACTCGTCATACTCTGATTCCGAAGTTGTCGAAACAGTGGTGCCGAACGACCAAGCCGGTGAAAGGGATGGCCTGCCGATCATTTCTGAAAAATTGCGGATCGTTTGCTTGCTCGTTTCTCCGGCTATAATGATGTACTCTATTTTGTTGCAATCGGACTCGAAAGCGATTTGTCCGGGAACTGAATGACCGAAATCAAAGCGGATACCCTCGATTTGATTGACCAGAATGCCATATGATTTTGATGACAGGTAATAGGGAGTCGCAGTTTCGGATATATAGCAATCCGAGAAAATGTCTGAGCCGCTTCGCATTCCGTTTCTGGTGAATGATCCGCCTTCTGCCCCGAGACCATAGAAGTATTCTCCGACATCCATGGTGTGCGAAGCGCGGATGATGGTTTCGTCATTTTTGCATATGAGCGCTGAGGCTGAACCGGTTTGTGTTAAATATTTATCATCGTGAAAGAATGCGACGCAAAATGCGCCGGTTTTGGAGACTCGAGCCTCTGTCTTACCGGAAAAAATCTGATATTCATCATCGGTCTCGTTGATGACCATTGATGCTGTTCGATCTTTGGGAAGAAAACCGCTATTTTGGGTTGAATCTTCAGCGTGGTGACTGATTTGAACCGATATCGCATTCGGAAATGGCGAAGAAAATTTGTACTTTATTAGTCGAAATGTATCGCTCGAAGCAGAAGATGAGTCACCTACGGAGAGGCTAAATTCTATTCCGCCGTCGCGGTGGGCGATTTTGATGATTTCTTTCGGGCTTTCGATTGAGACTTGACGCTCGACAAGGGAGAGTTTTTCGTACCGATTCATATGCACCTCCGAAGAATGGTTGGTTCTTGCTCGTGAGTTCTTCTTGACACGAGAGAACACATTACTTATAACATTTTCGCACAGATCAATTAAACTTGCGTTTCAGTCGTGTGTCAAAATGAGTCCAAATGAAAATCGGGATGTAATATGTGCAAGCGTGCAGTGGTGCTATGCTGGATTTTCTATAGGAATCGGAGGGCTCGTATGGCAAAGGGACTGAATTTTGACTGAGCTTTCTCAACATGATAAGAGCGCCACACTTATCGATGCAGCGCCCATGTCATCATCTGAGTCGTTCGAGATTCAAAGGTTAACCTTTATTGCCGTTTGAATTTTTGGTCGCATTCGGATTTGAAGGTATTTCTTTTTGGGTCGTTTGCGTCGCATTTGAGTTGGATGGCTCGGTTGCCTGAGGTGAGGTTTGCGTCGCATTTGAGTTGGACGGTTCGGTTGCCTGAGGCGAGGTCTGTGTCGCATTTGAGTTGGACGGTGCGGTTGTCTGAGGCGAGGTCTGTGTCGCGTTTGAGTTGGACGTTACACTGCTCCTCGATGGATTAACCGATACGTTGTAATCACGTTCCAGAGCTTCGGTAATCAATAACCAGTCCTGAGAATCAGCATTCTTCAGCACGGATGGATCCCATTCTATGCCGGATGATTCAGAAGAGTTCTTAAGAATTTGCATACCAATAGATAGATTTGAATTCGCGGCTTTTTCAGGGAGGTCGAAATCGTCTGAATATACGACCAGAACCTGAGCTTTCATTGCTTCGCTCTCGTATCCGCTCTCTCCAAGAGCTGCAAGTTGATATTTTAGTTCGGCATCATCGTTCGGAAGAACAGCGGCCACCAAAATTCTTTCTGAGGATTCATAACCGTGGTTTTCGAGAACGTCAAACCACTGATCGACTCCGTTTTGCCAAGTCAGGCCACGATAAACCTCTTCGGATATCAATTTAGCGGCATCGGAATTCATGGCCTTGACTTCGGTTATGACTAAATCTTTGTTGAGCAAGAATTGAACACTGGGATTAATATCAACGGAAATGATTGCGTACGTACGATTATTGAAAATGCTCTGGCTCATAAAAATGCCGATAAAGAGCGCTGCCAGTGCCATTGTTGCGACAAGTAAAGGGGTCTTAATTCGCGGCTTGTCGAAATGCGCAGAATTGTCTTTGGAATAGACAATTTCTTGTCCGACCGAGATGTTCGGCGGCGCTACAATTTCGATTAATTGGCATGTCTTTGTGAAGATCACGGCAGAATGATCATTGACCGACAGTACAATGCCTTGCTCTTTCATGATAATTCCCTTTCCATGATCTCTACATATGAACGTATTAACAATAGATTGCTGCTCAATAGTATAGCCAGACATAAAACACAATAGCGATGACGCTTGATAGATACAGTTGGCACGTTGCAAATCTCTGACAAACTTTGAATCGGCAATTTGCGCTCGAGTAAAGATTGGTTAAACAATGTCTCGGACGATCCGAGTGCTTTGGCAAGCTTGATGCATTTTTGCATATCATCCGGCTTTTTTGGAAAGTGATTTGCAAGTTTTGCGAGTGACGTATTAAACAGAGACAACTGATATTCAATTTTTATAATGCTGTCTTGCATATTTTTGTCTCCGTACGCCAATCGTTGCCTGGGGTCGTCGGATGTCTGAGCGTTGATTAGTGTGATGTTTGATTGTGTCTGGTTATTTTCGACGGGCGTGGTTTGGTGGAGGCGTCTCCAATCTGTCAGATGGTTTCGAATAATTTGCGCCGCGTAGAACTCGAATGGGATACCACTTTCCGGGTCGTAACGATCAACGGCAGAATGAAAAGCGCTCAGGACGAGCCGATAAGTTTCATCGAAGTCCGAAATACCGTTGTGCGAACATTTACGCGCTTGCTTGTGAAGCCATGACGTCCACTCGGTAACCAGACGTTGCCGCAAAAACGCATCGCCCTTTTTAGCTTCTACAACGAGACTGTCGCATACAGGTGAACTTAGTGGCACTATTCTTGGATTCCTTTCAAAAAGCGCATAATAACCCATTTATAAGCACATGATACATTCTTTATTATGTAAAAATCCAGCAAGTGGCATTGATATTTTCACATTCGTCACAAATGTTTTTCGCATAATGACATTGACAGTAAAAAATTAAGGGTGTATTGTATTAAGCAGGTAATACAAAGCGAAATTTTACGCGTACTAATTTCGAAAAATGCCGAAAGGAGAGGAGATGACTTTGGACAATCATTTTCAAGATAAATCTCCAATATACCTACAGCTGATAAACATTTTTACGGTTCGGATCGCAGGTGGAGAATGGGTCGCCGGTCAACGTGTTGACAGTGTAAGGGATTTGGCGATGCACTTTAAGGTGAATCCGAATACAGTTCAGCGAGCATTAGTTGAGATGGAGGCTTTGGGGCTCATGAATACTGCGGGAACGAGCGGAAGATATGTTACATCGGATCAAGAATCAATACTTCGGGCAAGGCATAATCTGGCTCGAGAAGAGCTGGAGGAGTTTATTAAAGCTATGACACAATTAGGCTACAGCCGAGATGATATTCTGCAATTGCTTGAAGAGCACATTTCAAATTAATACTGGGGGGAGTTATATGATTCAAATTGAAAATTTATCAAAAAACTATGGATCAAAGGTTGTGTTGGATGATATTAGCGCGACGTTCAGATCCGGTAAAATTATCGGTCTTCTTGGTCCGAACGGTGCCGGAAAGACAACTTTCTTGAAAATTCTTGCCGGCGTCGCCGGAGACTACAAAGGTGTTGTCCGAGTCGGAGGTTTCGAGGTTGGCCCGAAGACAAAAGAAATTACTTCGTATTCGCCGGACTGCGAATATCTGCCGGGCTGGATGAGCCTTAATCAGATTGCAAAGGTCTATTCGGATTATTTTTCTGATTTTAATTCCGAAAGGGCTTTTATGCTCGCAGAACGTTTTAAGCTTGATCCCAAGCAAAAAATTAAGAACATGTCTAAAGGAATGCAAGAAAAAATACAGCTTGCACTGACCTTGTCAAGAAAGGCCCAAATATACCTTCTTGACGAACCGATCGGTGGCGTTGATCCCGCTTCCCGAGCAGCGATCATGGATCTGATTATCGGTGAATACCGTGAAGATGCCGTGATGATTATCGCAACACATTTGGTGTCCGATATTGAGAACATCTTTGATCAAGTCATGTTTATGGATAATGGGAAAATATCCTTGTTTGAAGATGTTGAAAAAATTCGTATGGATAAAAATATGAGTGTTGATGCTTTGTTCAAGGAGGTGTTTGCATGTTCGGCAACCTGATAAAAAATGAACTGATTTTGACCGGTGGCCCGATTGGGACGACGTTCGCTGTTTATCTCATCATGAGTGCAGTATTTTTGCTCGCCATTTTAGCCGGGGTCGTACCCGTTCTGGCTGGGGTACTTCTGTTTTTGGCATCTCTCGGGCAATCTTTTGTTGTCCTGGGTTTGATCGTCGTAAATTATTACCGCAGCATGAGCGGAAGGACAGCGTATTTGACGCATACGGTTCCGGTTCCGCCGACCCATCACTATTTTTCCAAAATGATCGTGTCAACGCTTTATATGTTTTTGAGTCAATGTACTATGCTTGGCGTATTCTGGTTGGCAAATCAAGCGTTCATGAGAAACGGAGGAG
>JAAYBI010000110.1 GCA_012718915.1 Clostridiaceae bacterium | reverse complement strand
TTTGATATTCGCTCCGGTTGCGTGAAAATGAATATCAGGTTATTCTTATTCTAATGAATTTATGAAAAAGGAGCTTAAATATGACGGATGCTATAATCGCAATCGTATTTGCTGTCATATCTGCTCTTGTGGCTGCGTTTCTGCCGAAACTCTTTAATATGATGCCTGAGCCATGGCTTCAAGATTATGATTTTGACCCGAAATCAGCTAATTTTCGTCTTGCCAAGCGCCTGAAAATGAACCCTCACGGCTTTATTCTGATAGCTGTTATTTTCGTATCTGTCCTAATCGGCGTATGGCTTAACCGGAGTCATTTTGGACAATTTCGCTTGTTTACAACTCTTCTTATTATTCTTCCCCTGTATCCATTTTCATTAATTGTTATGTCTGACAAACTCAACCGCATTATTCCGGACCAATTAGTTCTTCTTTCGGCTTCACTGGGTCTCATCGGATTGCTTGCTGATATATTGGAAGGCAATATTTGGTTTCATTCGGAATCATCATCCTTAATTCTACTTGCGAATCGATTTGCCGGTGCACTGGTTGGTTCCGGACTCCTTATACTTATCGGGTTTATCGGTCGATGGCTAAGCGGTCAAGAGGCTATGGGCATGGGTGACGTCAAGTTTATTTTCGCTTGCGGAATGATTTCCGGTGGGATTGGCCTGATTTTTGTGTTCTGTATTGCTTTTGTTGTCGGAGGAGTAGTTTCGGTACCATTGCTAATTCGCAAACGTCGTCGCATTGCTCGAGAAGAGAAAATGATCCGAGAGAGTCCGAACCCGGCTCGTGCCAGACGAGTTTTAGAAAAGAAGAAACGAGAGATGAACTTTGCAGATGACCCGGATTATGTTGCTTTTGGTCCTTTTCTGGCGCTCGGAACAGCTGCATTCATAATTTTCGAGCCATTAATTCACTCTTATTACTTATCTGACATTTTACCTTCTTTGGAGTTAATACTTTGAAAAACCGCCTGAATATCAAACTGCAAGAATATTTCAATTTACCAAAACAACTCCATTTTGGATTTGTTCTGTTATGTTTGTCTGTTCTTTCCTCAATACTGATGACCATTTGGGCCGCCATTCCGGAGTCGATTCTATCCTATTCCAAAACTTCTGTTCTTGGTTTCGCCGCTATTGGTATTCTGCGTTCCTTCATCTGCTTATTACTCCCCATTGTTTTTATTTCCACGCGATATGCGCTCTCCGGAAAACTACTATTCGGTAAGTTCCCCGGATTTGGTGTCCTGATAATATCCGTTCTTGCCGGCTTTCCTGCTACTCTTATTTTTACGGCGCTTCACAATCTATCCCTCTATTACTTCATTACCAATCGTATTCATATACCACTTCCCGCGTTTTTCTATGCGGGTTTTGACCGTTCTCCAATTTCTCTTGCGCTTGTCGTTGTCGCCGGTGTTATACTTCCGACCCTGGCGCACGAGGTGTTTTTTCGCGGACTATTTTTCGCTTCATTGCCCCCTCAATGGCGGAACGGATTCGGCATTATTCTTATCGCCTTCGTTTTTGCCGTTTTTATGTTGAATCCCGTTGATTTTGGAGCGTATTTATTCCTTGGTATTTTGCTCGGTTATGTCAGAATGACAACAGAAAGTGTGCTGGCAAGCGTTTTGACCCAATGTGCCATGGCCGGTTTTATGTTTCTCTTAGCTCCGCTAATTCCATTCGTCGAAATCGCCGAAGCCCAAACACTAATCGACATAGACCCCTCAATTCCTTATGTCGCAATAACGTCAATAGCGATTGGCTTACTTGCACTTGGAGCGGTGGTGTCACAGTTGCAAAGGAATTATTTGAGCTTATTGCTTGAAAAATCTGCCGTGCCCGATTCAGATGTCGCAGATCCAAAATGGTATAAGGGTTGGTCAATGGTCATGTCCGCACTTTTCTTCTTTAGCCTGTGGTCAATAGTCATGTTTAGATAAGCATATTCATGTATAATAAAACTGCTTATAGGAAGCTTGGAGGAATACAATGGAAGACAAGTTCAGATACGAAAGGGATCGCGCAACCGTTATAACAATTGTCAAATATCTGCTCATTACGGCTATTGCGGCGACCGTTCTTTATATGTTCAGCAAACTTGTGGTTATCATTTTGCCGTTTCTGATCGGCTTTGTTTTAGCCAAAGCTTCAAGACACCTTGCCAACTTAGTATTAAAGCTCGGCAATGCGATATCCGGACTTTTTAAGCGAAAGAAAAATGCAAATTCCGTCACAAATACACAGGACGCAGACGCCATTGCACCAACTAAGTTTTCAAAACGCAAGAAACCATCTAAATTGCTCCTTTTCTTTTTCCCTTCTTGGGGCAAGCGTCGCAGATCCGGAAAGACCACCCTCACCATTTATATTTATGCCGTACTAGTCATTGTTCTGCTTGGCAGCTTGTTCTTAGCCGGCATCGCATTAATATTCCAACTCAACAAGGTCATCCAAAATATTCCGAATTGGTTTAAGGATTCCGATATCATTAATACCGCAATGTCATTCTTGGATCGGTTCAGGGTCGAAAATGGCGGTTTTCTTACAGATACCGCTGTTGCGTCTATATATGATTATGTGCTCGGCCTGGAGCAGACGCTCCAAAACCGAATCCCTTCTGTGGCATCTTCTCTTCTTCGAGGACTCTTGTCCTTTCTCGGAAGTCTCCCGATTATGTTGTTTTTTGTTGTTGTTGTCATCATGTCCGGCGCATATTTCATCACTGACGGAAAGAAGCTCTTGCGCTTCTTTGCCCGCAATATCAAAAGTCATGTTTTCCGCCATAAATCATTCCTATTACTCGACCAATTGTCAGCAACATTATTCAGGGTCCTTGGCGGGTATCTTTCTCTCTTGATCATTACTTTTTTTGAAGCGGTGATTATTTTCTATTTTGCCGGGGTCGACTATGCGGTGGTTTTGGCATTGCTTACTGCTGCGCTTGACTTCATGCCTGTACTTGGCGTCAGTGCGACAATGGTGCCTCTGATGGTATATTTCATAATACAAGGGAATATATCCGCCTTCATCATTTTACTGATTGGTATGACGATAATAACGATTGTCCGTCGAGTCATTGAGCCCCCGATTCTCGGAAATGCGATGAATATGCATCCACTTGCAACGCTTTTTGCCATGATAATCGGCGTCGCAATTTGGGGTGCAATCGGTTTCTTGGTCGGTCCGGTCGTATTGCTCATTGTCTTAGAGATTCTCAAAGTATTTTCTTTTGACAAAAAACTTCGCGATTTCGCCGGTAAGATTCTTAGCAAGGTCAGTGACTGATATCTTTACAACTGCGACTTTCGATTTTTGACTTGATCCGATAAGCAAAGAATTTTTCAACAAACGCTCTGGTAATCTCTGCTGTGAGTTCATTAGTATCTGTGTACTTCTGTCGACCGATGCATGTTGCATCGAATTGGGGCAAATGGATGGATGATTTCTTATCCCTCGCTTTTATATAAAAGATACGAGTATATCACAATCGGTACAAACATAAATATACTACTGACTAGCGAAACCCATATCCCTATTTCACCGCTAAAGACAAACAAGCACATTAATCCCGATACTATTCCTGTAATGACGGCTATTTTCCCGCCAAGTCTATGCGTTTTGTACCAATTGTTCTCACTGGCTACCGTCCATGGCGTTCTAATGCCCACCAATCCGTTTGGTTTAAGTTTTGGGAGTATATTTCCAATCACTATCCAATTTATACTTAGTGCAATCGCCACGATTTTTTGATAGTCAAAATCGTTTATGCTCTCGACACCTTTGTAAGTTAAATACAAAAATACAATCGTTGCAATTATTAAAGGGACAAATGCTAAAATCCAAGATCTTAAACGCTTGGTTGTCATTACAAACCCTCCTTAGAAAATTGCTTTATCCAAAGGATTGAATCATCAAATACAGTAGTGTTCAACTCATAGTAGATATATGTCTAAATAGAGTGTGTAAACAAAATATAGAGTCGTCAAGAAGTATTTTGAAAAACATCTTAATAGTTGAAAACGAAAAGACTACTTATGCGATTCCCTCGTCCTTGTTGCCGACTTTACTGATGAAAGAATACGTTTCAATAAATATATCACTTGAAAAGGAGTAGAACATCCGTGCGTGTGGCGTCGATGCAATACTAACTCCGTCGGCATCCCGCAAGTCTTTTAAGATAATGTCCCGGCTAAAGCCATTGGGCGTCATTAAAGTGACAGTATCACCTTCATTGACTTTGTTTTTTTGCTCGACTATAACTCGTCCGTGATCTGCATCATAGCCAATAACGACACCGACAACATATGCCGGTTTATGGTATGTTTTATCCGAAAAAATACGAGGATTATCTTTCGGTTGGTCAAAGAAAAAACCGGTTGCAAATTCTCGATGCACCGTTCTTCCGATCCACTCACGCCATTGAGAATCGACCTCATATGCATCGGGATCTTTGAAATATCGATCGATTGCCAAACGGTATGCTTTAGTAGCGGAAGCAACGTAAAACGCCCCTTTGATTCGTCCTTCAATCTTAAAGCTATTGATACCAGCCTCTATTAATTGGGGAACATGATCAATCATGCATAGATCGTTCGAACTGAATATATAACTTCCGCGCTCGTCGCCTTCTACGGTCAGAACTTGATCCGGTCGCTTGACCTCCGTAACCTTGTACTCCCATCGACAGGGTTGCGCGCAAGCTCCCTTATTTCCGGATCGGCCGGTGTAAAAATCCGAGAGGAGGCAGCGCCCGGAATAGGAGACACACATAGCACCGTGAATGAAGCACTCAAGCTCCATATCATCCGGCACTGAAGCACGAATATTTTTAATCTCTTCCAGCGTCAGCTCCCTGGCAAGAACGACACGCCTGACACCCAAACGGTACCAGAACATACAAGTTTCGGCATTTGTAACACTCGCCTGAGTACTGATATGAATCGGCATCTCGGGAACGCGCTGTCGTATAAAAGAAAAAACGCCGGGATCTGATACGATGCAAGCATCAATACCCGCATCCACGTAAGCATCCAATTGCTCGCCCATGGTGATGAAATCATCAGGGTGTGCGTAGATGTTCATTGTGGCGTAGCATTGCACACGATGCTCGTGTGCATATGCGACACTGTCAATGAGCTCAACATTCGAAAAATTTGTGCTTTGAGCACGAAGTCCAAATGCTTTTCCTGATAGATACACAGCATCAGCACCGTAGGCGACAGCAATACGGAGTTTTTCGGGATCACCCGCAGGCGATAGAAGTTCGGGTTTATTCAATTTCTAATTCCTCAAGATCCTCATCATCGATTGCGGGACCGTCATCATTCCAATTCTGCGAATAGAGCTCGATATTTTTAAGGTGTTCTTCATAAGTAACTGCAAATGCAGTGCCGCCTTTGATTCCGGTTGCACAGAAATAAAGGTAGTTCACATTAGGCTCGGGATAAAGCGCGGCCTGAATAGCATCCACACCGGGCATGCAAATCGGGCCCGGAGGTAATCCTTCGAATTTGTAAGTATTATAAGGGCTGTCACGCAAGATATCCGCACTGGTTGCTGCCCAGACCGGAGGCAATCCATCCTTCTCTCTTAAGAAATTGATAGTTGCACACGAGCCGAGAAGCCGTAAACTCGGATCAGTGGACTTAAGGCGATTATGAAAAACCGCCGACACGAATAGCATGTCTTTGGTATCGGTGGTCTCGCTTTGAATCAAAGACGCCAGCGTCATAACTTCATCCATCGACATGCCAAGCTTTTTGGCTCGTTCATAATAATCGGGCTGAAGCTTAACTTCCATATTGCGTAAAAAGGTACGAATAATCGCGTCAGAGTCGGCATTCATATCAAAATCATAGGTGTCCGGAAATAGATATCCGTTGAGAACGTAGTCCCTCTCTTCATCGGATGCAATGTCTGATACGAAACTGTAGTTAACGAACATCTTAGAGCTGTTCATATATTCGTCCAACTCACTCTCGTCAAAGGTCAAACCGGCATCTTTCAGCTTGTTCTTAATCTGAATGTACGACATACCTTCCGGAAATGTGACGCGGGTAACCTTAGGTTCCTGACAAAGAATATACATAATTTCATCGTATGTCAGATTCTTTGTGAGAAAGTGCGTACCAGCAAGATAACCACCGTCAAAACCGTTGAGTTTTGACATCATGACATAGATGACTTCATTTTCAATGAGGCCTTCGTTTTTGAGTTTCTTGGCAATTGCCGGTGTGTTGTCGCCGGTCGCAATGACCAACATAATCGACCCCGGCGTGGTCTCGTCAATGACCATCTGCCCGTCTGCCATGGACTTTTCGAGCAAATCAAACCGCTGCGTCTGAGACATGACGTAATTGTATCCCAAAAAGACACCCAATATGCCACATCCAACCACAGCGATAATGATAAGCAATGCCTGAAACGCAATTCTTACTTTTTTAGAAAACATATCGGTGAGTTAACCTCTCATGTCAACTGTTCTTCTTGGAACGAACCTTCATTCTCATGTCGTTGCTGAGAATTTGCTTGCGAAGACGAATCGTCTTGGGCGTCACTTCGCATAATTCATCATCACCGACAAACTCAAGGCATTGTTCAAGACTATAGTTCACCGGCGGCACAAGACGCTGTGCATCATCGCTTCCTGAAGCACGCATGTTTGTGACATGCTTTTTCTTGCAGACGTTAACGGTAATATCTTCGCCCTTCGGACTGATTCCGACGATCATGCCCTCATAGACATGCGTACCGGCACCGATTAATAGGAATCCTCGCTCTTGAGCGTTATATAGACCGTACGTCATCGCTTCGCCGCTCTCAAAGGCAACAAGAACCCCTTGCGAACGCGTTTCGATCTCTCCGGCATAAGGTTCAAATCCGCATATTACGCTGTTCATTATACCATTGCCCTTGGTGTCGGTCAAAAACTCGGTACGGTATCCGATGATGCCGCGCGAAGGCACTTTGAACTCCATTCGGGTGTATCCTTTTTCAGGAGGAAGCATGTTGAGCATCTCCGCTTTGCGACGACCGAGTTTTTCGATAACAGCGCCAACATAATCTTCAGGGACATCAACAAGTAGTGTCTCGACCGGTTCGCTCAGGACACCGTCAATTTCTTTTAAGATGACACGTGGCTTAGATACTTGAAATTCATATCCTTCTCTTCTCATCGTCTCGATAAGTATAGAAAGATGTAGTTCTCCGCGTCCCTTAACGATGAAGGATTCCGTCGTGTCAGTCTCTTCAAGGCGCATCGAAACATTGGTCTCCATCTCCTTGAACAACCTGTCACGCAAATGTCTGCTGGTAACAAACTTACCTTCTTTTCCGGCAAAGGGACTGTTATTGACCGAAAAGGTCATAGAAATCGTCGGCTCATCTATATTTACGAACTCGAGAGGCTCCGGATTATTCGGATCACAAACGGTATCACCGATATTGATTTCCGGGATGCCGGCAATACATACAATTTCACCGACCGACGCGGATTCAATTTCTTGCTTTCCAAGTCCTTGAAAACGTAAAAGTTTGGATATTCTTGCCGCCTTTACCGTATTGTCATCATAACCGCAAACTGCAACTCCTTTGCCTTGAGTGATTGTTCCGCGAACAATTCTTCCGATGGCAATACGTCCGATATACGGATCCGAATCAATGTTGGATACTAAAATCTGCAAAGGCAATTCGGTATCGCCGACCGGACAAGGCATATGTTCAATAATTGTATCCAACAACGCGGTAAAATTCAGTTCGTTACCGGGCGTATATTCCGAAAGATCTTTACAAGCGACACCGGCTTTACCTGATGAATAAATAATCGGGAAATCCAACTGATTGTCGTCCGCTCCGAGCTCAATAAACAACTCAAGAACCATATCGACAACTTCTATCGGTCTGGCATCAGGGCGGTCAATCTTGTTGATGCAAACAATCGGAATCAAGCCCATCTCCAAAGCCTTTCTCAACACAAATCGAGTCTGCGGCATCGGTCCGTCATAAGAATCCACAACCAGAAGAACGCCGTCGACCATTTTGAGCACTCGCTCGACTTCTCCTCCGAAATCAGCGTGGCCGGGGGTATCAACGATATTGATACGGAAATCTTTGTAAGAAATCGCCGTGTTCTTTGCCAAAATCGTAATGCCCCGCTCTCTTTCAAGAGCGTTCGAGTCCATGACCTGTTCAACAATTTGTTCATTCTGTCGATAGATACCGGCCTGCTTTAACATCGAATCAACAATTGTTGTTTTGCCGTGGTCGACGTGAGCGATGATAGCGATGTTTCTTAGATGATTAATTTTTTGCATTGTGGTGAATTCCTTCCTGTGCGTCCTTTTCTTTGTTGCGGAGATAAATGCGAATCGGTGTGCCCTGAAAACCGAAATTCTTGCGAAGCTGGTTTTCAAGATACCGCTCGTACGAAAAATGCATGAGCTCTGTATTGTTGACAAATAACAAAAATTGCGGCGGATGCGTCGCGACTTGTGTTGCATAGTAAATCTTCAGGTGCTTGCCCTTATCCTGAGGCGTCGGAACCATTGCGGTCGCCTCTGCAATCAGCTCATTGAGAAGTCCTGTTTTTAATCTCTTTCCGGCCTGTTCATGAACATCACGAATAACCTCAAAGAGTTTTTCGACCCGTTGTCCCGTCTTTGCGGATAAAAATACCACCGGCGCATAGTCCATGAACGAAAAACGATCCAGCAGGATTTTTCTCATGTTCTCAAGAGTTCCGGTTTCTTTTTCGACCAAGTCCCATTTATTCACTGCGAAAACACAAGCCTTGCCTGCGTTGTGCGCATATCCCGCAACCTTTGTGTCCTGTTCGGTTACACCTTCAGAGGCGTCAATTAAAATAACGCAGACAGATGCGCGCTCTATGGCCGCCAGAGACCGAATCATACTGTACTTCTCAACTGCAGAATCAATGCGACTCTTCTTGCGTAATCCGGCAGTATCAATGATGGTGAACTCACCGTATTTGTTCGAAATATTGGTATCCAATGCATCTCTGGTCGTGCCGGGAACATTCGATACAATCGATCGTTGACGACCGACCATAGCGTTGGACAAAGAAGACTTTCCCGCATTCGGTTTGCCGATCAAGGCAACACGAACGGTGTCCTCATCCTCTTCGGTGACTGAATCGCCAGGAAAAAAATCATAAATTGCATCCAAAAGTTCTCCGATACCCAGTCGGTGTGAAGCAGAAACCGGAAAAACGTCGCCGAGCCCCAACTGATAGAACTCGAAATATTCCGGTGGCGGATCACCGACATTGTCAACCTTATTGACGCATACGACGACCGGGCGTCCGGATTTGCGAAGCATAATCGCAATATCACGATCAGAAGCGGTCAATCCGGCCTTCACGTCGCACATGTACAAGATAACATCTGCTGTATCAATCGCTATCTGAGCCTGATCGATGATGCCCGCCATCATCTCGTCATCCGTATCCAGCTCGATACCTCCGGTATCAATCATAAGAAATTCTCTTTCACGCCAAGTAGCACGAGCATAAAGGCGGTCTCGAGTCACACCCGGCATATCGTGAACGATGGAAATGCGCTCGCCATACAGGGCATTAAACAGCGATGATTTGCCAACATTAGGTCGGCCGACGATGGCCACTACGGGTACATTACTCATATCTTCTCCTCCCGTGAGGTCTGAGATGTCCGATCCGGCAGGTTCTCAACCGCCGAAACGAATCCCTCGCCTGTAGTCTCATAAATAATGATTGGAAGTGGCGATTGGGACATAATATCCTGAACCGTCATATCATCCAAAAAAACATCTTCACCGACTCGCAGCGTGACATCCGGTATAAAAACGGCGTCTACCCGGTCCGACTTATCAGCAATCTTGTGGATTGCCTTCAAAATATCTTGGCCGGTCAACAATCCCGTCACCGTTACAGAATGCCCGAAAAAGTCGTTGGGTACTCCGACAACCTGAATATTTATACCATAATTATCGACGACGCACATCATAGATTCCGAAACATAACTTGCGGCATCGACACCCGAAATAACCGCAACCTGAAATTTGCCGGTCGTTTTTAAACCGGATAACGCTCTTCTTATCTTTTCAAAAAAGTGACGACGTCTCTTTCGCTTTGAAATAGCTTGAAACAGCTCAGCTCGACGGCAAGCCAACAATCCGACACCATTTTCCAGTTGGTAAAAACCTTCGTAATGAGTCGCTGCCGGAATTTTTACTCCCGCTCGAATGTAAAACTCATCTGCCGGAAAAACAATCCGTCGACCGTATTTTTTCAGAAATATTCTCTGATAACGCTCCGCAACGTTTATGACCTCGAGAGCCGATTCTTGGTTATAGGACTTAAGAGGATATAGCGCGTTATCATCGCGAAATCGAGTCAGCCCAACGGGAACAAGTGCAACCGAAACCAGGTGGTCTCCTAATTCTGCGAGGTCATCGATTGACTTTTCAAGATGCTCTCCATCATTTAATCCCGGACAAAGTACCAATTGCGCGTTAATATCTATACCGTTGGCAACGGCCTTACGGAGACGGTCCATGATGTGCCCTGCAAATCGATTATTCATCATCATAACTCTCAACTCCGGCTCAGTCGCGTGAACCGATACATTGAGCGGCGACAAATGATAGGAAAGCAAACGGTCGAACTCTTCTTCTTTTAGGTTCGTTAACGTCACGAAATTACCGTTAAGATAAGACATTCGGAGATCATCGTCTTTGAAGTACATGGTGGAACGCATGCCCTCGGGAAGTTGATCCACAAAACAGAAAATACACTTATTGGAGCATGATTGGCAATCGTCCATTAAGTCATCCTGAAAAACAATGCCAAGTTCTTCGTCATCATCTTTCTCGATGAGCACTTCGGACCGCGTGCCATCCGGATGCAAAATTCCCAGCGTCAGAGACTCCGCGAGCTCTCTCAACCGGTAATCGAATACATCTTTAATCACGAGACCGTCAATATCCGCGAGAATATCACCGGGACGAATGCCGATTTCTTCGGCAATGCTATCCGGTTCAACTCGAAAAATAACGTTGTGATTAAGTGACTTGCTTTTCAAATTGTTAATCTCCCGAAAATAAAAGCAGTGCGACCCAGTATACCGGTTCCGCACTGCCGTTCATTATCGTTGTCTAATCGGCGATTAAGCCGTCTCGTCAATCTTGACAATTTCCTTGCCATCCAGGTAGCCGCATGTCTTACATACTTTACGACGCAGCATCTTTGTGTGGCAGTGTGGGCACTCTACGAGTCCGGGAACACCGAGTTTCCACAAACTTCTGTGCCGTGAGGTCCTTGCCTTAGACCATTTACGCTTGGGATGTGCCATATATCCACCTCCGTTAATTAACAGTCAGAGCGCCGCTCCGACGAACGAATCCGCCACGAGAGTTATCTGAGGCGCGAATGATATTATCATACATGTGACCTTCTTTTGTCAAGACATTTCACGGTTGAATTTGAATGAATTAGCAGAATTTCTAGTTTTCGGTTTTATTCGCAAGAAAAAACGTCTTTCCGAAATTCTCAAGACCCATACCATGACGAAAAATATATTATGTCATTAGCGAGCAAAGCGCAATGTCCGGAATCGGGCTTCGACGTAGTTAATCTATCTTCCTTAAAACAATCATCAGCTCATTCCGCATTGGCTCTTGCCCCGGGAAAATCAAATCGTATATCAGATGTGCTTCGTCATTCGGACCCTCCGGGACATCAAGCAAATGGGTGAAGATCTCTACTTCAAAACTTCCTTCCGGTGTTGAGATCTCACCGCGAGTTCGAGTCCCGAGACAAAATCTCATTTTGGATATCACGCTCCCCGTGCGAGCTATATCCAGGATGCCAAGACCAATCTTGTACGTGAGTAAATATTTTGCACCGAAAGGTTCTTCTTTATCCGGTAATTGAAGCCACTGAAGCACATGTTGTCCGTCCTTCATTTCAAAAGTACCGTTGACTGATGCGTCCGGTCTTTCTTGAAAATCACTTTTGATACTGATATTGACGTTAATTGTACTCACTCCTCTCTAAACGAATCTGTCGAAACATAGCACGTACCGCTCGGACGTCCGCCGCCGAGAAAAGGAGTAGCCATGTTCTCAAACATGTGCGGATCGTCACTGGTATAGAACTGATAAGTCGGCAAAGTACTTCCGTCGTTCATAAGATGATTCTTGTCCAGAACGTCCCTGACTTTCTCCGCAACGCTAGACCCGGAGTCAATCAGCAACGTGTTCTCGCCCATTACACCGGATATTACATCGCGCAAGAGCGGGTAATGCGTGCACCCTAATACCAAGGTGTCTGTGCCCGATTCAATCAGCGTCTGAAGATATGTTTCTGCAACCATTCTAGTGACCGGTGTATCCCACCAACCCTCTTCTGCAAGAGACGCAAAGAGAGGGCAGGCCACTTCTCTGACTTCAAGACTGCGAAGGACTTCTGAATTGGGTGATTCATCATTAATCAGGTTTTTCGCCGCTTGAACGACCGCGCTGTTGTAAACGCCGGAAGTCACTGTAGCTCGGGTTGCTATGATGCCAATCTTACCGTTCCGCGTACGCTTTGCGGCCTGTCGGGCACCCGGAGTTATGACTTCAACGACCGGCACCTTCGAAATACGGCAAAGTGTCTCATATGCATGAGAGCTGGCAGAGTTGCAAGCAATGACAATCATTTTGACATGTTTGCTCTCAAGGAAACGCATGATCTCCGTCGAGTATTTAACAATCGTATCGTGGGATTTGCTACCGTAGGGTTGGCGACCGTTATCTCCGAAATATATGGTGCTTTCACCGGGGAGAGTATGCCATATTTCTTTTAATACAGTCAATCCACCGATTCCGGAATCGAAAATGCCAATCGGGGATGTGCGGTTGATGTCTGCGAGGGATGAGATTTCGTTATGCGTCATAATATTCTCCGTAGATAAACTCATAAATAGTTTATCATTATTTATGAGTATTTGTAACTCATCTGTCGAGAAGTACGCGCAACAAGGATTGTGCTTTTTTTACTGCTTAACGTCTGATAATATGATGATGCGCAATTAAAACTATATGAATGATATAGTTTTACTATTATAATGGCAATCGCATCACCGACGCATTTTTGAAGGAGTTAATAAATGAAAAGTTTTAAGATCCCTGCCGACATGGCCGGCAAAAAGGTCATCCGCGCTTGTATCAGCGTCTATCCGACGTTGACACCTGCGAGAATGCACAAGGCGCTACGGCATAAAGACATCCGGGTCAACGGCAAGAGAATCACTTCCGATGTCGTTATCGGCGAAGGCGATGTCGTTGAACTATGGGTTCCTGATTCATTTTTCGATGCGTCGCAGACATTACCGGACGGCAGAATGCTGGATGATTATAAGGTGGTATTTGAAAACGATGATTTATTGATGATAAATAAGCGTCAAGGGTTAGCCGTGCATCCGGGAAAAGGCACAGCCGGAGATACGCTGATCGACTTGATCCGAAAAGACTTTCGCAACCCCGCTATTGATCTTTGTCATCGTATCGATATGAATACCGGTGGTATTGTCATGTTGGCAAAAAACAAAGCAAGTCTGGAGCACGCCGTCGCCTTATTCAAACATAACCATATGACCAAACGTTATCGTTGCCTGGTTCTCGGTACTCCGGATGCCGGAACTTCTTGTATCTGTGATGACGATACCCTTATGATGGAAATCAAAGGCTTTCTTGAAAAGCCCACACGAGGAAACGTCTTCATTCATGATGTTCCTTCAGACAACGACTTGCCGATAACGACTCGTTACCGTGTATTGACCACTTACCGAGGCATCGGACCGGACGGTGAGGATGTATCGGAACTGGAGGTTGAGTTGGTCACCGGCCGAACTCACCAGATCCGAGCTCACATGGCGCATATCGGCCATCCGATTATCGGTGACGGTAACTACGGGCGCAACCGAATCAATAGGCACTTTGAATCGCCTCTCGGCGGTAAAGTCCGATATCAGCAACTATTTGCGTCTTCATTGTTTTTCGCAGGAATTCCCAGAGATAATATGCATTTCCGCTTGTCGGGACGCAAGTTCTCTGTAGAACCGCTTTACGGGGTCAAGCTCGAAGACTAGTTTTCTCATCGTATAACGGAGGCGATTCATTTGCTTCGGATATTGCATTGTGGCATAATTTTCTTAGTGTCAGCTAATCCTTCTATAACAGGAGCGTGCTTATGACAGACGTTACATATGAAATTGTTACCGGAACAGATTTAGACGAAATCGGGGTCAATTTTTTCGCCGGCGTAATCAGAAATCGTTTTGTCACTGCCGAGTATTTTGAGTATCGCCAGTTGATTGAGCTTCGAATCGGCACATCACAGTTAAGCCGAGCGCATCGTAACTCAATCCGTAATATGCTCTTCGACAGTTTGCACAGCCGTAGCAATGATGTACAGTTTGATGATCACTCCGTTTGCATGTTTATTCCTGTTGAACTGGATTGGCTCGAGCGAATGAATCGCTTGATTACATTTTTGATTGATGCTTGTGATGACTTATCTATTCAGAGCGGATGCTTTTTGTGCGGTTCGACCCAAGATGACATCCGGCCACTGGAAGTTGGTAGTGTTCGCGCTTTTCTATGTAAAAATTGCATTGAGAAACTCAATCGAGATTTGCGTCTGGCTTTGCAGGAGAAGCATAACACGAATCGTTTTTCTTTTCTCTCAAGGGGTTCTTTTGATTCCGGCGAAAATACTCTGGCCGGTATTTTTGGTGCCTTCATCGGGATGTGTATCGGTATTCTGTCCTGGTTTTTTCTGACACAACACCCGGTCGGTTATCCTCTCGCCGGATTCGTCTTATCATTTCTCATCTTCTTCGGCTACAAGAAATTATCGACTAAAATGAGTATTCTCGGACTGATTATTTGTGTTACCATGCTTGTCATATCATTTCTGCTGTCATTTTTCTTCAGCGAATCGGTCCGACTATTAGTTGAATTGAATTCTAACTTGACTATCGATTCGCCGCCATACACCTTTGCCGACATTACTAAATCCTTTTTTACGTATCTGAGCATGCCGGAATACAAAGATCAGATTGTTAATAATTTCCTCTTGAGCAGTATGCTCGCCTTTGTTACGGCTCTCCTTCGCTATATTATGTATTGCAGAGAAGACTAGTTACTCATCGTCCTATTCTGTGACTCTCATCTTTGGTCGGAGTGGCGCACCAAAACTAAAAACCGGCCTCTCAGCCGGTTTTTTTGATGATACGTGGGATTCTTATTGAAAAAGAAATCGAGTTTTTCAGAAATATCTATATCAAGAAGATTATCAAAGTGCTTCGGAGACCATCTGAATGGCTTCCGATACGGCTCCTTCAACCGTCATCTCGCGAACATCTGATGAAGCTCTCAATTTGAATTCGACGACGCCGTCTTGTGCTTTGCGGCCCACCGTTATACGAATAGGAATACCAATCAAATCCGCATCTTTGAACTTAACTCCGGGACGCTCATCACGATCATCGAGCAATACTTCAACGCCCTTTTCTTGAAGTTGATCATGTATTGAAGTCGCTAATTCGTTGATGGTCTCATCCGTTGAATTCGTCGGAACAACAATAACCTGATACGGTGCAACCGCCATCGGCCAGATGATGCCGTTATCGTCGTGATGTTGCTCAATAATAGCCGCGAGAGTTCTGCCGACACCGATACCGTAACTTCCCATAACCATCGTCTGCTCTTTTCCGGTCTGATCAAGATACTTTGCTCCGAGTGCCTCGGAATACTTCGTTCCAAGCTTGAAAATATGCCCAACCTCTATACCGCGGCACAATGCTAACGGCCCCGAGCAGACCGGGCAAGGGTCTCCGGGAACTGCATTTCGAATGTCAGCGATCTGCGTGGGCTTAAAGTCTCTGAGCATATTTACATTTTTCAAATGATAATCCGTCTCATTGGCTCCGACAACGAAGTTGGTCATCGCCGCTACTTCAAGATCTGCAATGAGCATGATTGATTGCTTAAGTCCGATCGGTCCAGCGAATCCGACCGATGCTCCGGTAATTGCTTCTACATCTTCAAAAGCAGACAAACTAATCTCCGTGGCATCAAGCAAATTTTTAAGCTTCGTCTCATTGACATCGCGATCTCCGCGAACCATGACGGCAACATTTTTGCCATCGATATTGTATAACATGGTCTTAGCAAACGCGGTCGAATCAAGACCCAGAAACTGCATGAGTTGCTCAATCGTCTTGAATCCCGGGGTATGAACCTTCGTAACATCAAGAAGAGTCTCGGGCTCACCACGCTCAGTCACTTTACACGGTGCTTTCTCTTCGTTGGCAGCATATCCGCAAGCACTACAATATGCGATGGCATCTTCCCCAACATCCGATTTCACCATAAATTCTTGGGAGCCGGATCCACCCATTGCTCCGGAGTCCGCATGGACAAGAATATAGTCTAATTTGCAACGATCGAAAATACGGCCGTAAGCATGATACATCGTGTCATAAGAGGCATCAAGCCCCGCCTCGTCTGCATCAAAGCTGTAAGCATCCTTCATAACAAATTCACGTGCGCGCATCAGTCCAAAACGAGGGCGCTTCTCATCGCGGTATTTATGTTGAATCTGATAAAGCGTTACCGGCAACTGTCGGTAAGACTTGATACTATCACGCACTGCTTCTGTAAAAGGCTCTTCGTGAGTCGGGCCAAGACAGAACTGTCGACCGCCACGATCCTGAAGGCGGAACATCTCCGGGCCAAACTTATCCCACCGTCCGGACGACATATAAACTTCCGCAGGCAATACGGCAGGCATGATTAACTCCTGCGCGCCGGAGCGGTCCATCTCTTCACGAATAATATTCTCGACTTTGCGATAAGCACGATAACCAATCGGCATAAACGAATAAATGCCGGATGCCGCTTTTTTCATTAAGCCGGCACGAAGCATGAGCTGATGGCTGACGATTTCGGCATCGGAAGGAATTTCTCTTTGAGTAGACATGAAAAGCTTGGAAATACGCATATGATTATCTCCCTATTTACACACAATTAAGCACTAGCAAGTATACGTTTTCGCTCGTTCAATGTCAATGAATCACAGAACGTCAGGAAAGCAGAAAAGTGCGAATCATCGGCGCTTTTCAAGCATACTCTGCATTTCGAACGGTGACATTTAATCATCGCGAACAATTGACGACTCATTTCTATTCTGCTATGATGTGTTAATCAAATAATACAAGAGGTTTCCATGCAGAAGGATCATTTTACGACCGGAGAATATCGATTGATTCAGCATAGCATTTCGTTTCTGAAGGTGAATATTTTGGCGTTATTATATCCGTTACCCCTTGTAGTCTTATTTGTTGTCGCTTATTTTTTTATCCGGTCGGCAATTGCTAATGAATTATTCTCAAAATCTCCATGGTTGGAGAACTCGCTTTATCAACTAATCATGTACTTGGGTATAGTGATGATAGCGTTGGTCCTTCACGAATGTACACACGCACTGGTATTTTTGAGACACAGCAAAAATGGCCGAAAAAGCATCAAATTCGGCATCAAATCTCTGACACCGTATTGCCACTGCGAAGAAGTCATATCTCTGAACGCATACAGACATGCCTGCTTAGCGCCACTTTACAGCATATGTTTACCATTAGCAATTATTTCCATAGTCACCGGAAATTCTATTTTCTTTCTGATTGCAATAACGATGATTTTCGGCTCAGGCGGTGATTTGTGGGTTTTTTTCGTCACTCGAAAGTATAACGGCAGACAGACTTACGTCTGGGATATGGAAGATAAAGTTGGGTGCGAGATTTATGTTCCGACAAATATATCCCCCGTCTGAAGTATCCCTTAAGGCTTTTCTCAGAGATTGGGCATTTAGATAAGAGATCGCAATTTTCAAATATAGTTCAACTTCAGTGAATCCCGAATCACTGCCATTGAAATTTTTCGAACGCTAAACGAGGCTTACCAGTGCATTCATTGCACTGGTATTGTTTTTTCGCTATACTCAATTTATTAAAAATTCCTATGGAGCATTTATGAAAAGGCAATCATCGACAGGTATGGGCTCTGCCGAATCGAATATTATTCGTCGTCGCTCTCGCAAGTGGTTTCTTCTCTTATTAATCATCCCCTTAATACCTGCTTTGATAGCCGGAGGGGTCTTTTTGCGTCTTTCATCCAAGTACAATAAAGATGTGTATGTTTCACAAGAATATGTCGAGGGCTGGGATAATATTCCGGATGCCTCCGTTGATATCGAAGTGACTCAAGCACCCGAAAACTATACCATCGCCGAACCGACTGATATTCCTGATGCGCCACCGCAACTCAAGGATATTGAGGGCAACAATGATCCCATCATTCTGGTCGACCCGATTGATCCCGACGTTGAGAATATTCTTCTTATCGGAATTGACGCCGAAGATGTCGAAAATGAAGGTCATCGATCGGATACTATGATGATCGTCAGTATCAACAAGAATGACAATACCGCCAAAATGGTCTCGGTGATGCGTGATATTTGGGTGTATTATCCAAACCGCAATGCATGGAGCAAAATCAATGCTTCTTACGCTTACGGCGGTCCCGGGCAGACTGTGAACATCATCAATTCTAATTTTGGCTTGGACATTCAAGAATACATCGTTATCGATTTTACATCATTCAGAGCTTTGGTCGATTTGATCGGTGGTGTTCAGATAAAGCTTTCTGAAAAGGAAGCTGAGGTCGTGCCTGATATCGCTCAATCCGGTACCACTACGCTCAACGGTAAGCAGGCTCTTGCCTACTCACGTATTCGCAAAATCGATTCTGATTTCGTTCGCGTCGAGCGGCAACGCACAGTTCTGGTGTCTATTTTCAAGAGCATGCGCAAAATGGATCCGTCTACTCAATTCGATGTCGTAACGAAGATGCTTGAATATATGCGATCGAATATTCCTTCCAAAGATATTACCGGTCGATTGATGGATCTGGCGCTGCAACTTGATGAGTCTTTGGAGCAGTCGACCATTCCTGGAAAAGGGATGTATACCGTTCATAACGAAAGCACGTGGTATATGTCTCTGAATTGGGACAAACAAAATGAAGCGTTGCATGATTTCTTATACGGAGCTGTCAATGGCGAAAAACAATGAAACATTTGCTGACGTAGTTATTATTGGTGGCGGTGTCGTCGGTGCTTCAGTTGCATATTCACTGTCCCGCTACGATGTTAAATCTATTCTTCTCGAAAAAGAAAATGACGTCTCTCTCGGAGCAACCCGTGCGAACAGCGGCATTATTCATGCCGGCTACGATCCGGAGCCGGGAACATTAATGGCTCGCCTGAACGTCGAGGGTAATTCCTTGATGTACGATCTTTGCAGAAATCTTGATGTGCCCTATGAAGTATGCGGCTCCCTTGTCATTTCAAGAAACAACGAAGAGAACCACATCATAAGGAATCTCTACGAGCGAGGAAAGAGAAATGGTGTTCCGGATCTCAGAATCCTATCCGCAGCGGAAACGCTTGAGCGCGAGCCGCATCTGACCCAATCGGTCTGTTCTTCGCTTTTCGCCCCCACAGCCGGCATAGTAATGCCTTGGTCGCTTTGCATTGCGATGGCTGAAGTGTATGTTCGCAACGGCGGAGATCTTCGACTTGAAACTCGTGTCAGCGCCCTCGAGAGATCCGCATCCGGTTTTCGGGTTCATACCAATCGAGGCAACATTATTGCTCGCTTTATCATTAATGCCGCCGGTTTGTATTCTGATGAAATTCTGGGCATGACAGGAAACAAAGATTTCAGGATTGTACCGTCGCGCGGTGAATACTATCTTCTTGATAAAAGCCAGGGCAAACTTGCCCATAGCGTTATTTTTTCTTGCCCATCACCGAATACAAAAGGTGTTTTGGTGGCTCGAACGGCGCATGGAAACCTGATTGTGGGTCCTACAAGCGAAGTCATATCGGACAGAGACGACACCTCAACCACCAAAGATAAACTTCGTGAGATTCGAGAAAAAGCTGCCGATATGTTTCCTGATATAAATTTTTCGGAAAACATTCGCAACTATTCCGGCATACGTTCAAATTCGGACCACAATGATTTCATTATTCGAAGTATTCCTTCCTTACCCGGGTACATTGACGTCGCGGGCATCAAGTCTCCGGGGTTGGCTGCTTCCCCTGCAATCGGTCCTTACGTCATAGATTTGCTGAGAAAACAAGGCCTTCAACTGAATTTTAAACCGTCTGTCTTGAGTGAGCCGGAGCGGCTCAATCGAAAAGTCGTGCGTTTTCACAGCATGTCCCCTCTGGATCAAGCCGCACTGACCGCAGTCGATTCCCGATATTCGAAAATGGTCTGTCGATGTGAAACCGTCACCGAGGGAGAGATTCTTGACGCTATTCACTCCCCTCTTCCCGCACGTACGATCGACGCGATAAAAAGAAGAACCGGTGCCGGTTTGGGGCGATGTCAGAGCGGTTTTTGTTCGCCACGTATCGCCGCCATTCTCGCAGAAGAACTTAATCTCAAGCCGACTGATCTCTTACAGGACCGAGAAGGCTCATATCTCTTTACCGGACCGACAAAGCTGGCTATGACAGATGCGTGCAAATCATTAAGCAATGAAATCCATGAGCCACTCGAGACGGAAAATTACGTCACCAAGAGAGCACAAAATAGTTCTTCTACAGTCGCACGCTGCTCGCTTGCGATCATCGGCGCAGGACCGGCCGGGCTTGCAGCCGCTGCCGAAGCTTACTCCAAAGGGATCAAGGACATTATTATTTTCGAGCGAGACAGCACAACCGGCGGAATTCTCAACCAATGCATCCATACCGGCTTCGGGCTTCGCGTATATAACGAGTCGCTGACCGGACCGGAATACGCGGAACGGGCGGCTCGCGAGATTGAAGACACTGAAATTCAAGTGCTGACAAATACGATGGTCCTCAATATCTCGTCCGACCGACAAATCACTGCTATTAACGAGAAGAACGGACTATTTGTGTGCCGGGCGGATGCCATAATCCTGGCCATGGGATGCAGAGAACGTACACGAGGCGCAATTTCTATTCCGGGTTCAAGACCTTCAGGTATCTGGACGGCAGGCACTGCTCAACGATACATTAACATCGAAGGATGTAAAATCGGAACAAAGGCCGTTATTTTAGGCTCCGGAGATATCGGCCTGATTATGGCCAGGAGACTGACCCTTGAGGGGATGAAAGTTATAGCTTGTGTTGAAGTCATGCCTGAGGCAGGAGGGCTTCCCCGAAACATTGCGCAATGTCTGGATGATTTCGACATCCCGCTATTGCTCTCCCATACGGTCACTGAGATTAAGGGTAGAGATCGACTCTCGTCCGTTGTTATCGCTCAGGTTGACTCGAATAAGAGGGTAATCGACGGCACGGAGAAGGAAATCGAATGCGACATACTATTACTATCTGTCGGATTGATTCCCGAAAACGAATTGTCAAAGAGTGCAGGAATACCTCTTGACCCGAAAACAGGCGGCCCTCTTGTCAAGAATTCTACGACCTGTATCGGCGACGGTTTTTTTGCCTGCGGAAATGTGCTGCATGTCCACGACCTGGTCGACGATGTCAGCTTAGAAGCAAAAAAAGCGGCTCACGAAGCCGCTTGTCACCTAAGTCGGATGCGAGATAATTACATAGACAGTAATCAATTGAAATCAGATGACATTAATTGTCTCCATGCACCCACTAAAGCAGAACAAATCGTTGAAATTATTCCGGGAAATGCACTTCGTTATGTCGTGCCCCAATACATTTCATTGCCCTCTGAGGCCGATTTTATTGATGTTTCATTTCGCGTACGTCATTCTTACGACAATGCGGTGGTGTCGTTACGCAGTTCAGACGGGATTGAACTGCTCGAGAAAAAAGTAAAGCTGGTAAAACCTGGAGAAATGCAAAGATTACATTTACCGTCAGCTATACTTAACGACACAAATTGCAATCTTATTCTGAATATTTCGGAGGATAAATAAATGCGGGAATTGACATGTATTGTTTGTCCGACAGGCTGCCGATTGCGAGTTGATATAGACACATTGACCGTCACCGGTAATCAGTGCAAGCGCGGACTAAAATACGGTCTGGAAGAATTGACCGCTCCGCGAAGAACCGTTACATCGACAGTGCGTATTCTTCATCAACAGTCAGACTCACAGGTTTTAAGTAGCTACGTTGATTCTTCCCTGCAGTCTAATTCTTCAAAGCCATTGGTCAATAACTTTTTCCCGGATTCAGATTGTATAGAAGGTCGTCTTCCGGTAAAAACTCGAGAAGATATCCCAAAGGACAAAATTGAATCCGTAATGCAAGAAATTAATCAATGTGTCGTAAAATCACCGGTTCACTTGGGCGATATCATAGTCGAAAATATCGCAGATACAGGCGTAGCTTTAGTCGCTACACGAACGATACTCAAACTCTGAACTGATCTTCAGAGCTCGTATATTTTGATTCTGGCATCGAAATCGGCCAAACTGAGGTGCGGACTGTAGAATGGATCTTCCCGTAACAGCTCTCCCCACTTCTCTTCCATGTATTGAGATTCGATCTGTAACCGATCCAATTTCTCGGGGCTGTCCTCTTTACCTCGACTAACGGATTCATGGTGATATAGTTGAACATCTGCACAAAAGAGATTGAAATAGCCCTTATTCAATAGCTTTATGCAAAGATCAATATCATTGAAGGCAACAGAGAGTTTTTCTTCAAATCCGCCAACCTGATCAAATATGCTCTTTCGAACCATTAGACATGCTCCGGTCACGGCACTGTAGTTATAATTGATCATAGATCGAGCGAAATATCCCGGATTTCTCTTATCATTCAAACTGAAAATATGTCCGGCAACTCCTCCCAAACCAAGAACGACTCCCGCATGTTGGATCCTGTCGTCCGGATAATAGAGCTTTGCGCCAACGGCGCCGGTCTTCTCACGTATCGCCCTTCCGAGCATTCGCTCCAACCAATCACCGTGTATAATCTCAACATCATTATTTAAGAATAGCAGAACATCTCCCTTTGCTATTTTTGCGGCTTCGTTGTTCAATATTGAGAAGTTAAAAGGGATATCGAGTCGTAGCAACCGAAAACGTTGGTTTGCTTGCTCGTAGTCTGCGAATAAATCTTGAGTCTCTTTCTCAACGCTGCCGTTATCGACAACGATAATCTCGTAATTCTTGTACGTCGTTTTTGCGGTGATCGAGTCGATGCAAGTCTTTAAAAGATCGGCTCTGTCACGAGTCGGAATAATGATGGATACTAAGTTATCCTGGCTTGGCTTAAAAACGACATTGTAATAAGGAATTCCGGGAATATCCTCAACCTTTGCGATCCATTGACGACGAGCGATCGCATCCTCAAGTGCTCTTACTCCGGCTAAATACGGGTAGTTTTTTTGATCTCCGCCGAGTGCCGTTGATCCTTCAATCGTTCTCCAATGATATAAAACTTTTGGAACGTGATAAATATGGTCCGTCTTTTCAGTAAATCGAAGTACCAGGTCGTAATCCTGTGATCCTTCATATCCGGCGCGAAAACCTCCAATTTCATCGACGATCGATTTACGATACACACCAAGATGTGAAATGTAATTCGACGACAAAATCGTATCCGGAGACCAATTCGGTTTGAAATGAGGGTCTCTACGCTGGTGATTTACGTCGATCTTGTCTTCGTCACTGTATATCAGGTCCGCGTCGGGATGATCATTGATGCAAGCAACGATCTCAAAAAGAGCATGCTTATGAAGTTCATCATCGTTGTCGACCAATGCGATATACTCGCCGTTGGCGATCTCTAAGGCTGAGTTTGTTGCCTTGGAAATGTGGCCGTTTTCGGTGCGATATACAACTTTAATTCTGCGGTCGGCAGCGGCAAGTCTTTTAAGCGTGGGGCGGACATCTGTGTTTGTAGAACAATCGTCCGCCAGGCATAATTCCCAATGACGATAAGACTGCTTTTGGATCGACCGTACACACCGGATCAGCCATCGGGGTTCGACGTTATATACCGGAATCAAAATCGAAATAAGTGGCTTGTGTTGCATTTTCGAAATTGATCCGCGGACATCTGGTGAACTGTAATATTCATTGTTGATGATCCATTTCTCGTATCGACTTTGATCCTCTGGAATTTCTTTTGGCGACGCGGAAGAAGCATTGAGAGCTTGTCGCACAAACCATCTAAAACCCATAACTTGGGCGCCATAGAACCATTCTTCCCAACACTCCCGACTATAAGCACGTCGGAGGCGGTCATACCGCATAGCTTTGCATCTGAGATCGATTTGCTTCAAGTCAAATTCGAAGGAAACTCGATTCACATCAGCAACACTAAGAATGGCAGTCAGTGTTTCCGCTTTTTTATCAATATTGATTCTACACTCAAATCCGGATAGCAGTGCTTGTTCATACTGCTTATTAAAAGCAATAAACACGTCTTGCCTTTCATGTCTTTGAATTTTGATTTCTTTATCTTCATGCAACAGTGTCGCCGGGCGACCACTCGGAGCGAAAAACCAACCTCGGACATATAGATGCCTACTCGGAGAATTAACGATTTCGCAGCAATCAATAGCAAAGGCAAGATCAATCCCCTCCGACTCACATAAAGAAATAATCTTATATTCAGTGTCCATTATGTCCTCCGTATTATACACAAATGCCTATTATTTTAGGCTTTGTAACAATGTTACGTCTATATTTTCGTTTCTTACATCTCGCTATGATTGTCAATCAAAAGACCGGATGCGTCAGCGTTAATGTCCAAACCCTCCAGAACGTCACGCAATAAATATGATCGAAAAAACGGTATCGAAAAATAATAACCGTCGACGAAATCTTTCGTTTGCTCGACGACTTCTCTGCACATCATCACGCCCACTTTTTCGGCGGCGGACTTATCATTTGGATCAGAAATATGATCGAAACGACGTAGTACAGAATCTGTCACAGGTATGCCCGAAACCTCATTTCGAATAAACTGAGCATTCTTTTTGCTGACCAAGACCATCAGTCCGCACAGTATTGAAGCACCGGTTTCCGCTTTAATTTTTCTCAAATTCTCAATCTCGCGAGTTTCGAAAATGGGCTGACTGATAAAGAACGATGCTCCGGCTTCCATTTTACGTAATACACGTCGAACTTCGACATCGATATTACGACGGCCGCAGTTAACGGCTCCTCCGTAAAGAATCGGATCCGAAGTAAATTCATTGCGGTTCATATCGTACATCAGTTGCATCATACCGACCGAATCAAAATCAAAGACGGCGTGCGTCTTATGTCGCAAGTCGATCGGCACTTTGTCACCGGTTACCACTAAGAACCGTCGTAAATCGTTGACATATGCGCCGAGAATCTGAGCTGATAGTCCGATACTGTTCTTGTCCCTGCAACAGATGTGCGGTACCGTTTCTATTCCAAACTCTCGAAAAACCTTAATTGCTGTGGCAATGGAGTCTATGCGCGTTCTTCCGGACGGCGAATCCGGAAATGTAATCATATCAACGCCCATTCGCTTGTAATCTGCCGCTGCTTCCATCAAGCGCGAAATATTCGCATCAAAGGGCGGAGCCAGTTCAGCAGCAATGATTTTCTTGGGAGAATATGCCGAATGCAGAATATTCGCTTTTACCGGCTCGGAAGTGTCTTCCGATAATATATATTCGTCTTTCTCATTCGACCGGACACGCGCAGCAAGAGAAACGTACTCGGAACGAATAATCTGACTCAATGCTTTTATATAATCCGGTGTCGTACCACAACACCCGCCGAATATTGAAACACCCAAAGGCAAAGCTTCGGTTAATTTTTGGGCGAAAAACAAAACATTTTCTCGGGTTGCTGCCTCATCTCTGGAAAATGCCGGGAATCCGGCATTGGGTATGAGCGAAAACATCTTGTTTTCCGGAAGTCGCACGCGTTTGAATACATTCATCATTAATCCAGGCGCGATTCCGCAATTTAATCCAACACCGTCAATGCAAGATTCCGATGAAAGCCTGTCAATTAGCGCTGTAACCGGAAGTCCGTCTTCTGTGAATCCATATGGATCTGAAGATAATTGCACTTGGATGTGGCCATCGAAAATCTCACGGATATGATTAACCGATCGAATGACTTCTTCTACGGAAGAAAACGACTCGAACCATAAAACCTTCAATCCTTCTCGAATAAAGTGCTCTGCTTGGCGGATATAAATATCTGACGGGCAAAACTCTGAGCTCCCTTTGTCGGTTTTTCGGCGCGAGACCGGTCCGATGTTCCCGGCGATAATCACGTCATTATCTCTTAGTTCCGCTTGTTCCGCTTCAATCGCATCTCGAGCGGCCAGAACGGCAGCGCTTTGGATTTTGGTTATGCGCTCAAAAGGCTCATCCGAATGATCGGACCACATGGCACTCAAGCCGAACGTATTTGTGCGAATCAAACCGGCGCCCGCAGCAATATATTCGCGATGTATATCGGAAATGCGCTCTAAATGGTCCAGATTAGCCAGCTCCGGTGTCCCATAATCCGGATATCGGCTTCGATAATATGTACCGAATGCACCGTCACAAATAATTGGCCCGCGCGCCTTAAGCTCGGTCTGTAGTTGAGTAATTCTATTTGTCATTCCCTGATGAGATCCTCCGATTCTTGAAGATATCTTTACATGTCGAAAAACATATTATTTGCCGCTTACGGTCTCAAAGTGATACGCATCCCGAACCATATCCGCAAGGGTCAACTCCGCCTCCCAGCCCAATTCGTCCTTGGCTTTGGTGGCATCCGCATAATATGACGCAAGATCCCCTGAACGACGAGGCGCAATCTCATATGGAATGTCGATGTCGTTGACCGAGGCATAAGCTTTGACAATCTCCATTACAGATATTCCTTTGCCGGTGCCGAGGTTATAGATACTTACGCCACTTGTCCGCTTCTCAACGGCCTTAACATGGCCTTTCGCCAAATCAACCACATGAATATAATCCCTCACGCCGGTACCATCCGGTGTCGGGTAGTCGTTACCGAAAATTTTAAGTTTGGGCAACTCCCGCCGGGCAACTTTGGAAACAAATGGCATCAGATTGTTGGGAATACCGTTGGGATCTTCTCCGAGAAGCCCGCTGGGATGCGCACCAACCGGGTTGAAATATCGCAACAAAGTGGCCGAGAAATCCGGATTTGCCTTTGCGACATCTGATAAGATTCGCTCGCTGACGGCTTTGGTCTCTCCATAGGGGTTTGACGTCGTCTTTAAATCCATATCCTCTCGGTACGGAGAGGGTTGATCCCCGTACACCGTAGCGGACGAGCTGAAAATGAAGCGATTAACGTGATGCGAAAGACAAGCCTCTGCTAATACCATCGTCGAAACTAAATTATTGTAATAATATGCTATCGGTTTCTCGACCGATTCGCCCACCGCCTTCAGACCCGCAAAATGAATGACGCCGTCAAAGTGCGGATGCGCCGCGAATACGGATTCCAACGCAAGGGCTTCAGTAACATCCACAGGAAAGAAAACAGGCCTCACTCCGGTTATCTTCTCGATTCGATCCAAAACTTCCGGCTTGCTATTCACCAGATTATCGACAATGACCACTTGATGTTGATTAGAGATCAGTTCAACACACGTGTGACTTCCGATAAAGCCCAAACCACCCGTCACAAGAATTTTCATGACTCTCTCCATTCTGATGATATAAATGCCGCTTCATATAATGAGCCGACGAAAATAACGATCCCAACAAACAGGCGACCTCACACGTCATATTCCCAATTATTTATTTGATCCGACTGCTTGTTGTAATTGTCTTTGATTGGAATAACCGCTTGAATCGTCTTCAATATAATTCGCATATCCGATACAAAACTGTAGTTCTTGATATACATCATATCGAAGCGGAGTTTATCTTCCGGGTCGGAGTTATATCGTCCGTATATCTGAGCCAAACCGGTCAATCCGGACTTCACCTTCAAACGCTGATTGTAGCCCGGAATCTGATCTTCAAATTCGCCGATTGTAGACGGACGATCCGATCTCGGTCCCACGACTGACATCTCTCCAAAAAGAATATTTAAAAATTGCGGCAATTCATCAAGGTGCGAGGCTCTCAGCCACCGACCGACGCGAGTAACTCGCGGGTCATCCGGGCTGGATTGAAAAGAACCGAAGGTCTCTTCAGCACCGGCGACCATGGTCCGGAACTTGTAGACGGTATAAAGCCTTCCGGACTCGGTAATGCGTTCCTGGGAATAAAATACCGGCCCTTTGCTATCCAGGCGAACAGCTAAAGCAATAATCAGCATAAACGGCCAAAGAATCAGCAATACGATCAAAGAGAACAGAATATCAAAAATCCGCTTGAAAAGGCGTTGCTGAAAAGTCAATCCCAAACTATCAATCATAAATGTCGGCATATCATGGAATTGTACGATGCGGAACTTACTGTAAATCAAATCCGAAAACTGAGGAACGACATAGATGGTCTTATCGATATTGGCACAATATAGATAAAGGTTAGCCTTATCGGTCTCATTGACGGCCGGAGATATAACCACCTCTGTGCTGCGGTCTACAGCACGGTAAACCTTTTCCATATCATTCTCGAGAACATACCCTAAATAGTTGATATGAAGAGACTTAAGTTGTCCGGCTATTTTCGAGAAAACACGATCCGCATCCTCTCGGCTCTTCGCGACAATAACCAAGCGACCCTTTGAATAAATTCGCTTACTCATCTCAAGACTGAAGACTGACCATACCGAGGTAGCAACAAACATGATAACCGAACCGACGACCATAACCCATCTCGGAAAGGTATACCACTGAAACGCAAAAGCGATAGCGGCCGCCGACACAATGACCAGAAACACGAAGCGAAACGAGACCACAACCATTTCGGTCCGATTCTTTCGAAAAAAGTGTGTCATACCGAAATAGTCAATATACAGCAACGCACCCACGGTCATCAGTGGCATCGTCGATAAGTAGTCCGAGAAACTGATTGCGAAAGTCGGAAGGCTACGATCGTAGACCAGAAAAAATGCGGCCACCAGAGACAAGTTGACCAGCAACAACTCCACAACAATATATAAAAGCTTAAACAGATGAGCCATAACCGAACGTCGGCGACTCATGATATACCCGGTCTTCTCCGGCTTGCGGTAATACTTGGCTTCCATTACATCACCTCAATCGCAACGATATGCAGTTCGCAACGCATACCGCATACATTCTAACAGAATTAGTGCCAGTCGTGAAGTTTAGACTTTGAAGGGTTCATAATCTATTTTCGAGGAAAGTTTATATGCAAATGATTCGCGTGCACAATTGAGTTGTTAGGTTGAAAATCGCGGCAAAATGTGTAGCCTCTGAGCCGGAGACAAATACGACTGAAAACTGAGAATAG
>JAAYBI010000109.1 GCA_012718915.1 Clostridiaceae bacterium | reverse complement strand
TTGTCAAATAGTTTCTTCTTTTATTTTTTCATCTCTTTTCAACATTTTGAAGCACAAAAAACCGACTCCGGATCGCTCGCTTTATGGCGAGCACCATCGTCGGTCAATTCGTCTATTCGCCGATCGTTGGGTTCTGTATTACAGATCCTCTTCCCAGATGAAACTGTTTACAATGGTCAGCGCCGCGTTCTTTGCAGCCTCAGGGTCATCCTTATACGTCAGATAAACTTCGCAATACTTGTTATCAGCCAGAATGTAATAAAAGGCAATGGACGTTCCATTTGTTAATCCTGTCAAATCGAAAGAAATCAGAAGATAGTCCTTTTCAGTACTTGTTCCGGATCCATAGATGGTCACATTCGGCTCGTTTTGAAATTGCTCATTCAGTTGTGCCGTAATAGCGTTCGCAAAGTCCTTCGCTTCTTCAATTGTGTATCTGTTGGTTCCGGTTCTGACGGATATATTGTCCGTCCACTCTTTGTCATCATTCCCTTCCGGAATGTAGAAGAATTTGCCGTTGCCGGAATGATTGACACTCTCCTCCCAATCTTCCGGGATACTAAAAGAACCGAAATCCTTTTCAAAATATATCTCTTCTGTCTGAGTTGCCTGATCCGAATTCTCCGTTTTGAAATTTGAAGAAGTCTCCTCAATTTCTTCTGTCGTCTCTCCGGATTCTTTCGAATCCTCCCGGATCGATGTCTCTTCACGATCGTCATTTTCGTCAGAAAGTATCGCCAGCGAGCATCCCGCCATAGAAAGAATTATCCCGGATATGATGGCTATTGATATTAATTTCTTCATATATATTCTCAATTCTAAAATACTTATTGCTTATATATCTGCATTATTCTATATCAGAAGGAATACAGCGTCAATTATCGATTGTCCCACTCCCTGGCCCTAAAGTATGTGCCCAAGATATTTGGAGAAACGCCTATTAGTCCCATTTCTGTTACAGTTTTTCATTTTCTGCTATATTATAGTAAATATAGCTATTTAATTTTTGATTTCTAACTAATGTATTGGGAGGGATATATCATCTATGGACTTCAGTTATTTGAAAACTAACGCCAAAAACACTTTAGCCAACTTCTATTGGACTGCGTTTTTTGTGTGTCTGATCGTCTCAATTGTCAGCTCAATCTCAATAGATTTCGGTTTTAGAAACAACGAAGTAGCTTTTTGGACTCCGGATCAAGGCACTCAGCTCTATCGTTATTTGTCTAATCAGGATACGATTTTTGAAGTACCTCTTGGGGATCCGGACTTAGGAAGTCTGACTGTCTCCCTTCGCAGTGCCCGCTTTTCTGTAGTCTATCCGATAAATTCGCTATTCATGCTCATCGCTATGAGCGCTATGGTATTTAATCTTGCGATGTACTTCTGTGTCCATAACGTGTTCAAAGTCGGACAAAAAAAGTACTTTATTGAAGCCTCGCGCGGTAACTCTAGTTTGAGTTACCTTACTTCTTTTTATGGAAACGGCAAATGGGCTTCTGTCAGCGCGAAGTTGTTCCAAGTTGACCTGGTCATTTTCCTTTGGAGCTTATTATTTATCATTCCCGGGATCATTAAGGCCTATCAATATATCATGGTGCCATATATCCTTGCAGAATTTCCGGACATGCCCGTCTCAGAGGCCAAACAGAACAGTCGAATGATGACTGATGGCAATAAAATACAAATATTTATACTCGGCCTATCATTTATCGGCTGGTATCTTCTGGGATTAATGATGTGCTGTGTCGGTGCTATTTTTGTCACACCTTATGTGGAAGCGACTTTTGCGGAGCTATACGATTTTCTCAAAGGTACTTCGAAGAACCAAAATGAATAACGCCTCGGACATTTACCGACAAATCAACCGAAGTGGTTCGTTTAGTCGGTATATTACATTAATCGAGAAGTTAGCCGTGGCAGGCCTCTTTACAATAGCGCAACATCCTGATATATTAATTTTACCAACCGTTTGGTAGGCTTTCAAATATTTAAAATGGTACATTTTCAATTCTTCTTTCATACCACATAATCGGATTCGGAGGACGGATATCATGGGCCAGGGCTTAGACACCAAGGAAAAGATTCTGGATACGGCATTGATTGCTTTTTCGCGTTACGGTTATGAAGGGGCGCGAATGGAGAAAATCGCTTCTGAGATCGGAATCAACAAGGCCTCTCTCTATTTCCATTTTTCCGGAAAAGAAGAAATTTTTCGAGTATTATTCCGTCGCGTCGTCGAGAAATACGAGGTGCAATTGAAGCATATTTTCGCGAACGCGTCGAGTCTTCCGATTAAGGGCCAACTTCTCCGTATCTGTCTTGATTATCTCAGCTACCATTATCGTAACCCTGAGATGAATTTCTGGAATCTCGTTTACTATTTACCTCCGGAAGTAATGAAGTCTGAAATTCTTGAAGCCACAGCAAAGAGCAAAAATGATCTTATCGTCGGGCTTTCCGAGATTCTGACGAAAGGTATCCATTCCGAGGTCATCCGGGACCAGCCGGTAGAGCCCATGGCCATGTCTCTTTACTATTTGCTGACATGTATGGCGATATCGACAGAAATACTTGACATGAAATCTTATCTTTCAGAAATGATTTCTTGCTTCGAGATCTATTGGAATGGGGTTAAGGCGGATGGTCTGAATTGAAATAGACCACAGATGATTTCTGAAGCGATTCTCGAATCATTGGGAGAGCGACATATTCAGGTAATTAACATGATGTCTGATATTTTTTTGATTATAAACCTACCAAACGGTTGGTTTGTAAATATTAGTCCATAGGATTTCGATTAGGAGGAACACAATCATGGAAAAAAGAAGATTAGGAAAATCCGGTTTTGAGGTTAGCCCGATGGGTATTGGCTGCTGGGCCATCGGCGGTCAGTTCTTTTTCGATGGCAAAGTGGACGGTTATGGTACGACTGATGACCAAGAATCTATTCGCGCCGTTCAAACTGCTCTTGATCTCGGTATCAACTTCATCGACACAGCCGATTGCTACGGCATCGGTCACAGTGAAGAATTACTCGGTATTGCAATAGAAGGTCGCCGGCCGGATGTCATTCTGGCCACAAAATTCGGACACGTCGGTAATGCAGAAACAAAAACCTTACAAGGTGTCTGCTACGATCCGGCATATATCGAACGTGCGCTCGAGGCATCGCTCAAGCGCCTCCGAACCGATTACATCGATCTATATCAATTCCACATCGGTGACGTCCATATCGCAGAAGCCGACATAGTATTCGAGACGCTCGATAAACTTGTCCAATCCGGCAAAATTCGCTCGTATGGCTGGAGCACCAACGCCCTCGCACCGGCAAGGTACATAGCGAGCCGTGCCGGTTGCACCGCTATTCAGCACGATTACAATATCTTGCACGATTCAGACGACATGCTCCACCTTTGCGAAAAAGAAGATTTGGCTAGCATCAACCGCAGTCCCCTGGCCATGGGCTTTTTGAGCGGAAAATTTAATCGCGACACACAAATCTCTAAAAATGACGTGCGTGGCGCAGGGCATGTCTGGACCGAGAATATTTTCAAAGATGGCCGTCCGATTGAAGAAGTTCTATTCAAACTCGACGCCGTTCGAGAAATATTGACTTCAGAAGGACGAACCCTAACGCAAGGTGCTTTAGCATGGATATGGGGGAAAAGCCCCGTGGCAATTCCGATCCCCGGCTTTAAGAACGTCGCTCAAGTCGAGCAAAATATCAGGGCGATTTCATTCGGGCCTCTAAATGAAGCACAAATGAAAGAAATTGATGCATTACTCGGGCGATGATTATTAATTGCATCGTGCGACACAATGTTGCCGACGGCTGTAAGGCTGTCGGCATTTTTCTTAATAGTGAGACGCATCGTATCAGTATTCGTATGACTTCGTATTCAACCAATCTATAATGGGTTCCAGGTTTTCTTCTCTTACTCCGTCAAAACCGTTTTCGATATTGTATATAGTCTCTGCATTCTTTTCATCGCCGCTCTCGCTTTTCTTTAGTATTCTGACTAACATAGAGAGCATTAGTTTATCCAGACCTTTGATCTCACTTAATGGGTGACACCCTCCTCGTAAATAGAAAAACGGGATCCCTTCTATTTTGTTGCGAGCCATTACTGTATCCAGATCGGGCTCTGCCGTGCGTCCTGTGCCCGAGCCGCACACTGCGATGATTCTACGTGTTCTTGCTTTTGAAAGTCCCTGGATCTTTCCCACCTTCATCCAACCTAGAAAGATTATCTCTTCTTGAGGACCGATCTTTGATAGATCTTCAGTTGGATATGATTTTAAGCTCGTCATTCCTGAAAGCATGTCCGCGTACTTTTTCGTAAATCCGGTCTTTGATTCGTATACGATAACCATGTTTTTTGCTCCTATTAATTGATTTAATGCGGATCTAGAATTACATCATACTCTTTGATTTTCGCGATGACATTATGATTTCAAATTATACGAATACGGAATTAAAATCAAAATGTTTATGCCTAGTCTCAATATATCACTTTTTTTCTTTATGCCTCTATTTCAGTGATGGAATCCTGTCTCAACACACCATGTCGCTAAATATCAAGTCCCACTTATTCTCAAAAAAGATTGATACGGTGCTATAATATGGGTGATATCAATGTCAAGGAGGTTACGATATGCAAATGAAAAAATGTGTCTCTGAGTTCATCGGATCTGCTGTACTCGTGATTATGGGTTGTGGTACGGCAATGTTGGTCGGTACGGATGCGGTTAACGGATCCGGATACATTTTAACGGCTTTAGCTTTTGGATTGGTCATTGTCGGCATGGCTTATTGTGTCGGCAATATTTCGGGTTGTCACATTAACCCGGCCGTTTCCCTTGGCGTTATGATCAGCGGCGGGTTGAGTGTTTTCGATTTTATCGCTTACGTGATTTCTCAATGTTTGGGCGCACTGGCCGGTGCCGGTGTCCTGGCCGCAATTTTCAACCTCGGTGGCATCAAAGACATGACCGGCGGTTACGGCTCTAATGGCTTATCCGGCGTCAACGGAAGTGCCGGAGCCGGTATATTAGTCGAAGTTGTCTTAACCTTCATCTTTGTGATGGTCATCCTCGGCGTGACCAGCAAGAAAGCCGCTCATGGATCCTTTGGCGGTCTCATTATCGGTCTGACACTAGTTCTCGTCCATATTCTTGGCATCGGATTGACCGGAACATCTGTCAATCCCGCTCGCAGTATCGGGCCGGCTGTTGTTGCAGCCCTATCCGGTAACATGGATCCTCTTTCTGCAGTATGGATCTTCATTGTCGCTCCGCTTGCCGGCGCTGCATTAGCTGCTATTGTCTATATGTTTTTGGAAGGCGGCAAACAGCAAAGCGCATGATCCAAATTGACTGACTTCAGCTTATGACATTTTATCTTAAAAGGGGCTGTCTCAAAGCAATGGCCCCTTTTTAATATTTCCCATTCTCTGCAACAAAACGGACAAGAGGAAATACGAGTTATGTTTTCACGGGCGTCGGATGTCATAATGATCCCCCTCGGAAGGGATGCGTGAAAGTGAACGTCTGAAGATATTCTAAAGAACATTTGACGAACGCGTTAAATCGCTCTAAAATCAAACATATACACACATCGACATCATGAGTTTTGGGTTCACCCATCCTTTGACATCTTTTCTATCGGAAGCCGCGTATTATCGCTGATCAGCTAGGAGGAACGTTCATGGAAACTCGCATGCGTGAAATTAGGGCCAAAAAATTCCCGGATATCAGTATCAAGGTTATTCCCGGTCACTTCGCGACGCGTCACTCCCACATCAATTATTTTGTGGACTTGAGCGGTGTAGTCAGCCATCAGAAGAAGGCACTTGCCGCAGGTAAAGCTTTCGCTTCCCAATACGCCTCAAATACGGTAGTCGACACCATTGTCTGCCTCGACGGCGGAGAAGTGGTCGCGGCCTTCATGGCTGAGGCTCTCAGCAGTAATGACCGGGTTGCCGTCAATGCGGGTTCCGACATCGCTATTGTCACTCCCGAAACCAGCTCTGCAGGGCAGCTTATTCTGCGAGATAACACGCAGAACCTCATCTGGGGCAAAAATGTCATTCTTTTGACCTTGCAGGCGAGTACGGGCAAAACACTTAGGCAAGCGATTGATTACATCCGCTACTACGGTGGAGAAGTCAGCGGCATTTGTGCACTGTTCAGCGCAATTGAAATGGTTGAGGATTATACGATCAACTCGCTTTTTTCGATGAGTGATTTGCCGGGATATGAGACAAATGACCTATCCAAATGTCCGGAATGTGCGGCCGGACGTAAGCTTGACGCGCTTGTCAACAATTACGGCTATTCAAAGTTATAGTGATCGGGTCGTATTCTCCGTAACAGACCATTTGATTTATTTTGATTCGGCTCAATGACTTCCTATTCAAACAAATAGGAAGTCATTGTCAGTGAACCCAATTCTCCGGATTTGTTATATACACTAATCTCGTCATTCTGATTCGAGGCACCCAAAACATAAAGAAGCGGGAAAAAATGATCCGGTGTGGGTACTGCCATCCTCGCAATCATGCCCATATCTTTATAATTCAATATTCGATCGTGATTTCCTGAAAGAATATTTTCATTTATGAAATCATCAAACTCATATGCCCAATCTAATCCCTCGCCGGGTTTGTGCCAATCGACTTGCCGCAAATTATGTACAATATTTCCCGAGCCCATAATCAGAACACCCTGGTCTCGCAATGCACTTAATTCCCTTCCGATTCGATAATGCGTCTCAGGCGGTGCTTCGGAATCAATGCTGATTTGAAACACAGGAATATCTCTATTGGGATACATGTGCACCAAGACAGACCACGAGCCATGGTCAATCCCCCAGGAATCGTCAAAATCGGTCTTTCCGGATATCATCGAGTGCGAAAGGGATGCTATTTCGGGCGCTCCGGGCACCTCATAAGTTATGTCGTACAGAGCCGGGGGAAAGCCGTACATATCATAAATTGTTTTTGGATTCGTATTAGACATAATATATGTACCGCGGGTATACCAGTGCGCGGAGATTGAAAGTATCGCTTTCGGCCTCGGAATTCTATCCGCGATCATCTTCCAATTCCGCGAGTAATTGTTATCCAAAATGGCGTTCATCGGAGATCCGTGACCCACAAACAAGACCGGCATCTTTGGCATGATATTATCCCCTTCTCACTTGCTCTCTATTCCCTAATATGCTTCTTCATTCACAAGTATAACCGGGTGCTTTGTATAAGAATTCTTTTTCCGACACAATGACCTTGTCCCAGACGGTTGCTTTCCAGTCATCAGGCTGAACGTCTCTGATCGAGACAGACACACTTGATATATCACAATCCATTGTTTCTGCGACTACCTCTGCAATTCTCTCGGTACACTTTTGCTTTTGTTCTTCCGTTCTCCCGGGATAGCATTTGATATCTACATGTGGCATATATTGGCCTTCCTTTCATGGCAAAAATATAGTTTCGTATATCTATATCTCTCAATAACTATATCATACATGCGTTGCCGACAAACGGCTGATCGTCCGAAGAAAAGAAGCGCTGCGTCATCACCCAATACGATGAGTACTTATGCTTTCATCATGAATAACGGATGCTCCCGGTCATGACGAAGATGATTCCTCAGTTTTCTTCTTCGAAGAGGCACTCGCAATCAGAAGCGCACCGGAAGATCCACCGGTAATGAAAACAAGAACCGAGAAAACCATGCTCAACCTGCTTAGCATTGATTCAGAAGCGATACCGGCAGAATTTGCATAGAGCCGATTCTCATATAGATAGACATTCACTTCCGTTCCCGGGACGAAAGCAAAAACGCTGGTAACATTCCGAATGGTGTACTCCTTTCCTTCATATTCCGCGATGACCTTGATCTTTTTTCCGGAAATGGTACTGGATGCGCTGATTACTTCCGCCTTCACGGGTGTGAAATCAAATCTCTCCCGACCGGCTAGAAACCGCGTCGCAATCGCGAGAATGAGAAATACGACTGCTACAATACCGAATATCATAATAAGTTTTTTATTCATCGACGGATCTATTTTCTTGACAGACATATATGTTTCTCCTTAATGAAGTTGCTCTATTTATATTATCATATTCTGAAATTGCTAAGTGAAATATGTCAGCGATATTCATACCGACTGCCGATACGTCTACTCGCACTCCCTGCGCCGCGGATCATGTATTTATATATAGGCTCTGACTTACTCAGCGAATTGGCTTTCTTCCGGCCGGGCAGCGATCGTATTTCGTAAACCACAGACATGTTTTACATCGAAAACACGGATGATGTTCATTGTTCAAAATCGAATTTTTATAGAAGAGCGGGTCCGCCAGAAACGGCTTTCCGAAAGCGACAAAGTCGCATAATCCATTTTCAAGCAGAGTATTTCCCCGATCAAGTGTTTGGATATCATTAACGACGATAATCGGAATGTTCATATGACTTTTGAGACTGGTTCCTGCGAATACGACCGCGTTATATTCGAAGCCGTCCGGCATGACGACAGACCGATCCTGCGGGATACCCGAAGACACATGTAGAAGATCCACTCCGAGCATTTCCAGGGCTTGTGCGGTTTGAATATCGGTTTCCGGATCGTCATTCCAGCCCATGCGATATGCGATGATGAAGTCATCGTCCGCGAAGGAGCGAATACCGTCAATGATATTGCTTGCAAGACGCAATCGACCATCTAAGTCACCGCCGTAGATATCCGATCTCTTGTTTGCCACCGACGAAGCCAGCATATTCAGAAAATAGCCATGGGCGCCATGTAATTCAACACCGTCACATCCGGCTTCTTTGCACCGGAAAGCGGCCTTCACAAATTCCTCCGTGATCACCTCCAGCTCATCCGCCGCTAAATGATTCACCGAGTCGCCATTATGGTGACCCGCGCTGGGATAAGCTAATTGAACAAATAGCTTGGTATTTCGATCATGACATGCAACGGCAATGTCGTGAAGAGAATGAATATGCTCATCACTCCATATTCCTGTGCCACCGGCGGCGGGAAGACTTGCTGTCACCGATAATGATTGTGTAATCATCAGTCCCATACCGTTGGCCGATCGATCTAAGTAATGCCTCATGAGAGTGTCGCACATGACACCCGTCGGAAGTTCCGGCATACCAAAGGGTACCATGGGAGCCATGACAACCCTGTTTTGAAACAGAACGTTCTTGATCTTTATCGGCTCGAAAATCTTCATCATCCGTCCTCACATCATATCCGGTCAAAAAAGGCTTCCGTCGTCATTTACCGACTGCGGAGGCCTGTTTTTTCACGAGGTCAATATACTTCATGTGCTATCGAAGCGACAACCCGGCACTCAAACCTCCGGGCCAAAGAGACTCATCAACGACTTGTCGAAAAATGCCAAAGCTTTGTCGTATCATACTTTTCCGGCAAAGGATTCCATTCTCCATCAGAGACTTCTATGTACCAGATATTCTCGTCATAATCGTATTCCATCCAACCATAATCGCCGAAATCTGACGAGATGCCCTCGTACCAATACTGCCATTCGGGCGGATTAATCGTATCGTTTTGCCAAAAGTAACAGTCCGTCGTCTTGTCATAGTAGCTTTCATATTCACTGTCCCACGGACATGTTCTTCCAATCTCACTAACGAATATTTCTTGATTGTCGGACTCTCCGGACTTTACGTCAAGCGCACCACTGATATTCTGTGAGATACTTGCAAATTTCTCTTTGGCAGTGTCGAAATTCATTGACCCACCCGAAAGAAACGCAAATGCGGCTATCACAAGCAATGGAACAACAATGATAAATGTCCGAATCTTCCTGAGAATACCGTAAAATGAATGTCTTAATTGTACTTCACTTCCCAGATAATTCTCATTATCTTCATAACTCCTATACCCGCGACTCCTACTTGAGCTTCTCCGACTAGGACCGCTCGAAGATCTGGACCTGCTCGAAGAGCTGGATCTGCTCGAAGAGCGATGTGATGAACTGCTTTTTTTTGATGGCGGCATTTTATCTCCTTTATATCCGGCGTGCTACTTTACAAAAATATATTACATTTTATATTCGTTGTCAAAAAGAGTCATTCGCTGAGTCCGGATTCCCTCTTCTTTAGGGTAGAATCAATCTTCCGCTGACGCCGAACGCTGAACGGTAACCTGTTCCGCCTGCAAACCGCCGCGTATTCTACTCCGCCCAAAAGGCATCACGGATCAATAGCATCCTCTACCGGAGTTTCTTGTAAAGCTTTCTAATCCTCGCAAGTTGAGCCGCCGTCAGAGTGTCTTCTCTTCTATTCAGCACTCGTATAAAATCGTCGCGGTTCTCCGAATTGACCGCGACAAAGGTACTTTCGGCATGCTGTCCAACTTCTTTCGGGCGACATATGGTGAAATCAGTTCCGGCTTTATATAACCGACTTCATACAGAACTTTGATACAATCATTGCGAATATTGTCATCGCTGTTGAATAGGTTCCCGGCGATCTCTTTTATGCCGGCGACATCATTCGTTTTGACCAGATCCCCGGCAAGCTCCTGATTCGGTACTTCGTCTCTTCTTCCCTGAAGATATGCAATTCGATCCAATACTGACATGTTGATTACCTCCTGTTCAAATTATGCAGATCGCAAAATTACTATGCCGTATATGGTTCAACTCTTTTTCGACAGGTATAATCGAATTCGGATACGCTAAGCACATTTTCAGAATACCACCAGATACTCTCTGAGATAAGGAGAACCATTATTATGAAGGACGCAATCATTTTCGATCTGGACGGAACACTCTGGGATTCTTCCGGAGAAGTGTATAAGATCTGGAATTCCGTTTTCGAGCGACATCCGGAGATATCGCTTCGTATCGTCCAGGAAGACATGGGCCGATTTATGGGAAAAACGACGGAGGAGATCGGTAGCATGCTTTTTCCGGAACGATCCTCGGAGTACCGGATGCAGATTATGGATGAGTGCGGAGATAGAGAAATTGTATACCTAAGTGAAAATGGCGCAGTTTTGTATGACGCGGCGGAAGAAACACTGCGTCGCTTGAAGGAGACATATGACTTATTTATTGTGAGCAACTGTCAGGACGGTTATGTCAATGCGTTCATGTCTGCACATCACCTGGAACACTATTTTACGGATATTGAGATGTCCGGACGGACGGGAAAACACAAGGGCGAAAATATCAAGCTAATTATCGAGAGAAATCACATCGGGAAATGTATATATGTCGGCGATACTGAAGGCGATGAAAAGGCCGCACGGTACGCCGGTATCCCTTTCATTTACGCTAAATACGGTTTTGGAAAAGCGGTCGCTCCGGATGCTTCAATTGATCGACTCGCTGATCTGCCGGAAATTGTCAGAATGGTTATCGGTTAAGCTTATAAGGTTTAATCTCTGGCATGCCCAATTACATGTTTACAGTACTGCAGAAATCGATAATTTCCTTTTTTCTCATCACTACGTCATCCTTATTCTCCACGGAACACAATCCCAAGTGATTACAGCACTCGATCTCCAAATGACCGTAGAAATGCTCGATGCTCCCGATTACTCTTTCACATTCCCTCATACTCGGGCCTGTTCTAAGAGCGATCGCATAACCCTTCTTTCCCTTGCTTATAGAGGCATGTGGCTCATGCGTGTTGCACCAGGGGGTGCATCGATCGATGAAGGCTTTATACTGACCCGGTATATCCGCCCAATACGAGGGAGCGACCGAGACGATCACATCTGCCCGTTCCATTTCATCCATGATCTTATCCACGTCGTCATGAAGAACGCATTCTGCCGTGGTATGACAACTTCTGCATCCTGTGCAGAAACTGAAAGAATAGTCATCGATGCAGATCGCTTTTACGGTATATTTGCCCTTCAATTGATCGGATACGATGTTGACGATTTCCGCGGTTGCGCCGTTTCTTACGGGACTGCAATTGATGACCAGTAGATTCATCCGTATACCTCCGGTTATTCGCGCCTCACTCTTTAACCATAAAACGCATGCTGAATTTCATCAGACTTTTCATTATTTTACCCGAAAACCGGCTGAACGGATACTTTCTGATTGGGTAAAAGAATTCCTTGTCTTTATAATATTCGTAATCCGCCGGGGCGAATTTTTGATACGATTCATAATCCGTGAAAGACTTAAACGACGCGAACCAGGCCCAATCCCCAAGACCCGGCGCTTTCGATCCCGGGGTTCGCAAGTCTTTCAGAAAAGCCTTTGAAGTCTTTCGGATATTCTTTTCCGCCCTTTTTTCAAAGCCGGGCATATTTACCGGCGGGCATGGGACGCCCAGCTTCTTTATGTCAGTACATCCGGAGACCAGCATGGTCAATTGGTTGAGAGTTTCCTTGAGCCCCATGAATCCACCGACCGTAGATACCAGAAGGACGGCTTTCCCGAAAAGGACCGGTCGATGGCATGTGTACGCGAGCCGGTCAATCAGGTTCTTCATCATTGCCGGCACACCCATCGCATACGTCGGCGCCGCGACGATAATACCGTCCGCTTCGAGCATTTTGGCTTCGATGATATCCCGGTCATCCTTGAGCGGGCACTTTTCTTTTCCTCTCGAAAAACACGTAAAACAACCCGTGCACATCTGAATGTTATATTCAGAAAGAAACAGTGTCTGAAATTCGATATCCGGACTCATCGCCAATAAGTGTGCTTTCACTTTTTCGACGACCTTCCAGGTATTGCCATTCTTCCTCGGACTTCCGATAATCGCCAGTACTTTCATACTACTTGCCCCCTTTCCTTAGTATGTGATTCGCAAAAAACCGGTTATGCAGGAGCATCCTTTTCTCGATCTCCTCCATATCCGGTTCATCCTTCAAAAAATTCTGTTCGAAGTACAAATATATGATGTACGCGTTGTACTCTTCGGCGGCAACGGCTGTGTCGACCGGCGCAATAAGTCCGTTTTCGAGCATGATATCAAACCCGAGCTTTGTGATCTGAAAGGGCTTTTCAATCAGTTCTTCAGCAAAAAATTGCCTGACAGACTGATTTCGCTGCTGCTCCATATTGATGATCTTCGCGATCTTCATGATTGCAGGGTTCCACATGACCTGTTTGAACATCAGAAAAGATTGGTTCAGGTATTCTTCGGGAGTGACGTTTCTGAGGTATTGCTCCAAGCCCTCGACCGGTAAGTTGGTTGAATCCAGATTACTCTTGAAAAACGCGAAAATGCTTTCCAGCAAGTCTTCCTTGCTCTCATAATGTTTGTAGAGTGAACTCGCCTTGATTCCGACTGCATGGGCAATTTCCCGCATGGACACATTGCTGTAGCCCTTCTCGGAAAATAAATCCACGGCGACATTGAAAATGATCTCTTTGGTTGAAACAGTCTTCGTCTGATCCATATGCATCTCCTCATCAGGCTAACGCTTGTTATCCTGATAATAGGATAACAAGCGTTAGCTGTCAAGATGCAAATTCTGATCTTCAGGTGTTCAAACCTCGATCGTTTTATCAATGATCCCGTCCCGGGCTTTACTCTCTGATGTACTTTAAATCCTCATCCGGTACACCGCCCTGATCCGGTCTTAATCGCTCCACCCGCATATGCAGATTATATTTCTCGCGAAGATCAGTAATCGTTTTCATCATCGCTGATGCGTGATGAAGATCGATCGCCTCCTGATTTTCCCAATGGGTAATCAGCAGAAACATCTCCGGATCATTCATCGATAAATAGTACTCATACCCCAGATTTCCCTTTTCATCGCGAATCGCCGCGGCCGTTCCGCTCTTTTCCATTTCCTCGGCAAACCGACGCGCGTATCCATTTACGCCGGAGTAATAAATAAGAACTGTTATGCTCATCGGTTACCTCCTTCATCATTCATCGGCAATGAGTAGATTCTCAGTTTTCAAGTCTCATCTTGATATGAGGGATCTCATCTTCCAAATATTCATCCGAGATTTGAACAAAGCCCTGCTTTTCATAGAACACCGCGGCTCTTTTCTGCGCGCTGATCACGATCGTGTCCGCCCCGAAATACTCCCGGGCGACTTTGATTCCTTCCGCGACAATTCTGCACCCGAGCCCGCATAAACGCTTTTTCGCGATGATTCTGCCGAAAGATACATCGTCAAATTTGGTATCCCGGGGCAAAACGCGCAGATACGCCTGAATCTCCCCGTCTTCCTTCAAAAACACGTGCACCGCCAAAGGATCATACTCATCAACATCCTGGCAGATGCACTGTTGTTCCAAAATGAATACCGCTTCCCGCAACTGATAGATTTCATACAGTTCCGTTACGGTCAGGTCACAGAATTTTCGAATAAACAGTTCCATGTTTTTCGCTCCTTTACGACATGCTTTCATACGGAAATCCGGGTTGCTTCCTACGTATTTGAAGCAAACAATAATCATGCCCTTGACGAATACTGTGCACGACCTCGACTTCGACGGGCATCTCGAAAACCGTCTCAAACAACTTCTTGTTATATCCGGCTGTACAATGGCACCATGTCAGGGATTCGGAGATGTTTGCTGCTTCAAGCATCGGGCACTCGCAAACCAGCATTTTGGTGAAAAGCCGCCCACCTTCAACGTACCAGCCGGCGCCTCGCTCATTAACCACCTCTACGAAGCGATTCAGATCCCGGCCAGCTGATACATAAAGTTCTTTCAAAACTCCTGCCGTCTTTTCCAACCTTCCGTTCTCATTGCAGTAGCAATTCTGTCGAATCTTCTTTACGGTCTCCCCGTCGAAGTTGTTTTCGAGAAGCACGGACATTTTCTCGACCCAATCTGCACGCTCCTCAGGCGCAGAAGAATTTTCGAGGGGGAGTTCAGCCATGATCTTTTCGACGATATCTTCAGATGCCGTCATTTTAAGGCTGCGTTTGAGGCGTGTACGTTCCTCCGACTCCAGCATCGGAGAAACATTTTCCGGACTGGAAAAATGATCCATCTGTGTCACCTCGCTAAATCCAATACTATTGTCATATTCTACCTTGTTCTTTAAGCCAAGTGACCGTGTCTCCCAGCGTTTCTTTCATATCTCTGGTCGTGTAGCCCAATTCATCCGTTGCCTTTTGATGCGAAAAAAGAGCGTTTGAATTGAGCGTATACAATGAATAGGAAGTAAACAGCGGTGGCTGTCTCAATATCTTGTAGTACAGCTCCGCTATCGGTGCAGTAGCATTCACGAACCAGCGCGGCAAGTAATTCGTAATCTTCCTTTTTCCGGTCACCTCATGCAGCATATTCAGGATCTCGCTGACCTTGAAAAATCGATTGGACAGAATGTAACATTCTCCTCGCCGGCCCTTCTCACAAGCGGCCACAATACCATCTGCAACATCGCGAACATCCACAAAATCATATCCGCCACCGACTCCTGAAGTGAGCCTGCGTTTATAGTAATCGATGATTAGGGTAGTCAGGTGCCCCCGCCCGTTATCGAAAGGTCCGGTGATGCCGGACGGATGGACAACGCAGGCGTTAAAGCCATCGTCGGCGGCCTCCAGAACATACGATGTAGCTTCCGCCTTTGTCTTTGCATATAGTCCAACCACGCGATCAAGGTCAAATTGCCTCGTTTCCTTGATTGTAACCCCTTCCGGTTCCTCCGGAATAGCATGGACCGAGCTGACATAGATCATTTTCGAAACGCCATACTCCCGGCAAAGATCGACTATATTCCTGGTTCCCGTAACGTTCACGTCAAACACAGCCTGGTTATACTTCGTCGCAATGGAAACAATTCCCGCACAGTGGATCAGCACCATATCCCGTCCATCAGTGTTTTTGAAAAAAGGTCTTAAGCTCTCCTTATCACGAACATCGCCATAACAGACCTCTGCCGTCTCCGGAATGTTTTTTTCATTCGGTAATACCAAAGCGCGAACATACTTTCCCGCACTCAATAATTGCCGCGTTACGACACTGCCCAAATGGCCTGCCGCTCCTGTGACCAAATACAGCTGTTCCATATGAGCCTCGATACTCATGTTCACGCATCAGCCGCCATGTCCACATGCGATCAACATCCTCATACGTGTAATTTTATCATGGAAATGTTACAAAAAAATGTGCCGGATATTCCCGTCGCCTATGAAAGTCAGGATAGCCGGAATTACATCTCTACTCGTCTCATCAAAACGAAAACCTGCATTTGAAATCACAAAAAGCTCATTCGCCCGCCCGCAAACTTTCAATTGTTTTTTTCTCGATCGACAGATGGCTAAAATATCGGAGTCCGCCTTCTCCCATCGGACATTGGGCCTCAATGCCTATTTTTAATATATTCGCTACGGGCAAATAAAACACTCGAACCATATCGTATCTTTCTCCGTCCAAAGAATAGTGGATTGCGAAGTTATTCCCAACACGCGCTATTTGCAGCCAGACAGAATCACCTTCAATATTGCAGCCTTTTGCATCATCCGAAATGGTATTTGTAACGACACTGACCACCGCATTAGTGTCAAAGTCAGACTTTTCGAAGGCCGCCTTCACCCATGTTTTTTCATCCTGGAAGACAATGATGCACGCGGCATCAAAAGTCGTTTTGAAATCGGGTCTCACCTTTGCCTTGATGACAAAATCCCCTTCGATATCTTTGTATAAGAACGGTGCATTCGCTTGGGGTTCCGTAAATTTCCCGTCTTCAGGAATCGGATTATTAAAATAGTCACTATATGCCGGGGCATAGATTGCGATCTCATCGCCGATCGTTGTCACGCTGGTTTCGTTAAGCCATTTGAATAATGATAGATCCATAGAAATACCTCACCTTCTGATTCGATCATATGCATTTTGATATAGATACTCCCGGTCATGACGGAGCTGATCTTCATAAAGATTGACACTCACTTCAGTTCCGGATTTGTATTAAATGTGTTTGTAACATGCTGAACAGTTCTAATACTGATCGGCTCGAGTACCTTCATAATCCATCCTCACATAATCATTTAACATAAAAAGATCAGTCAAGAACACAAAAACATAGAAAATCAACTAAAAATGATTTATTATATCTCGTATACCGACAAAAATATTTTAGAAAGGAGGAGATACTATGGTTAACTGTCCAAAATGCACACAGCCAAATGATGATTCCGCTATGTATTGCGTGGCCTGTAATACACCACTCAAAGATAATGCTCCTGTGTTGCCTGCGACGCCCACAAGAAGATTGTCTATCCGCCGAATCGTAGGACTGATCGGATGTGCAGCTCTATTCATTTACATTGCCTATCGAGTCATGTCTGCTCTGAATGCTCTCCCCTAAATTTTGTATTGTAACGCTATTCATACGTGGGGGGAAAGGAAATATGCGATTTTAAAAAGGCTTCCGTGGTCCATTACTGACTCCGGAAGCCCTTCTATTTCAAGACATTCATTTGATGGGTATACGATCTTTATCTCAAATTAGTCACGTGGTTCAAGTTGTCTCAGTTCCGTAAAACATCAGCAGAGCATTCCGGATTGATGGTTTAAATACTGTATTGTGACCGTGTCCTTCGATAATTTCATATTTTAAGTTAAGGCTTGCGTCTTCCCTCGTATTCATCGTTCCGACAAAGCCGGAAATCGCTCCGATAAAAGCATTCGGTTCATTTTTACCAACGCATACATATACATTGAATGGAAGAGAATCATTGCGTTCATAATAGGCTGCCTCGTAATCTTTAATATAAAGAGAGTCTGTCGAAGCCTGGAACGAGGGGCTTCCGATGTAATAGTTCTCGAAAAGATTTTTGCCGATCGTATCCGAGTGATACATCGCGTAGTACGTCCAGTATCCGCCGTAGGAATGACCGGTTAGTGTCATGTCCTCTGAGGCTACCGGAAAATTCTCACTCAGATATGGAACCAGATTGTCCACGATAAAGTGCAGATAACTCTCCGGGTTGTTGATCAGGTCTCTCTCTCGAATCGTATAATAGTCATAACCATTAGGATAGCCGACACTGACCAGTATCACAGGCTGAATCTCGCCGTCGACCATCATCGGACGGAGCTCGGGATGGTCGCTCAAGCGCCAGACACCATCGGTCATGACGACCATCGGATACTTCTGACCCTCCTCATAATTCGGGGGAAGAGAGATGTGAACCACGAATGTGTCGTTGATCTCAGCATCGTAAATCGAGAGCTCCTGAATGTAGTTTGCACATTCGGGATCAAGGGTCGTTACTTCACCGTAAAACTCGTGTTCCGGAGACAATAATCCGAGTGTGATGCTTTCTCTTTCTTCCGGGAGAAGTTCGGGCGAGTAGACCTTCTCGGGGACCGGAGTCGGAGCCACGGTAGTTTCGGCAGCGGTAGTCGTTTCAACCGGTGCAGCGGTAGTCGTAGCAGATGTAGTTGTTTGTGTTTGCGAATCTGATGTCGTACTTCCGGAATCTTTTTTGCAACCGGAAAACAACATACTTAATGACAGAATCAGAGCGAGCAAACAGACGTAACTCTTTTTCATCTTGCGTATCTCCTTAATAATTTTGTGTTCTCCCAATAATCAGCATTTCTTTACTTATTACAATTGTACGAGAAGTAAGAAATTACGAAAACCCAAATTTTTATAGAAACGAAAGTAATTTCATCATACTTATCATAATTTATATGCCTTTGAAGTGAAGTTGGCAGAGATAAAATGAGTCTCTATAGTTGTGCAATTTTGAAAGATTCGTACTTCTGAAACTGTAGTCATGCCACGTCAATCAAAAATCCTCTCATAGTATCTTTTTTAGCCCGGGTATGCCCAAAAGCTTGAAAAGAATACGGTAATAGATACTCCGATCCAACCGACGATCGTCTTCCAATTAATCTATTGGGACTCATGATTACGTATCTTGACCTTATCCATATGCAGCCCCCCGATAGATCGACTGAATTACCGGAGCCCTTTACGGCGTTTATGATCCGGCAATTACGGCATCCACTTCAGGACTGGATAAATGGTGCATTTATGTCACCTCTCTACTTATGCCGGTCATTATAATCATAGAACATCCCGTAATCCTTAAGCGGCTTTTCGAGCCAGATGACATCGAGCCACTTTCCGTCCTTAAAGCCGACATTATGGTAGGTTCCGACTTCGCTGAATCCGAATGAATCATGAAATCCGATGCTTGTTTCGTTCGGTAAAGTGATCCCCGCATACGCACTGTAAAAATTGTAGTTTTCGAGCGCCGCGAACAAGCGCTCGTACAGCGCCTTTCCGATTCCTTGATGGTGATAATCCTGAGCAACATAAACGGAGAGTTCCACGCTGTAACGATAAGCCGCGCGTTCGCGATATCTTGAGGCGTACGCATAGCCGATGATTTTTCCGTCGACCTCACAGACAAGATACGGATAGTCCTTCTGAATGCTCTCGATCCTTTTCGAAAACTCTTCCAAGCTCGGAATTTCCGTCTCGAAGGTGATCGCCGTGTCGGTTACATAGGGGGCATAGATTGCCAGGATATCTGCAGCATCATCCGTGCTTACGGACCGTATAATCATGTTAATTTCTCCCCGCCGCTTTGCTTTCTAACCTACTATTGATCTGAGATACGGATCCTCTCTCCAATACGTATCGCTTTGGATTCTTTTCCGTGCCCAATCTCTGCGGTATGCGCGATGGGTACGTGTTCCCCGGCAAATTCCTGCACCAGAGTGATAATATCCGGCTGACACTTTTTCGCCTCCATCCGGGTAAACGTTCCGAGAAGGATTCCGCTGACCTGATCGAAGACACCGAGCTGTTTCAACTGGGAAAGATACGTGATCATTTGCGGAACTTCACCGCCGTAGGATTCCAGTAGCAGGACCTTATCCCTGACATCGGGAAAGTACCGCGTTCCGGCAAGCTTCAGAAAACACCGGATATTTCCACCGATGACAATCCCCTCCATCGACTCGCCGCGGATGAATCGAAAATCGGGGCAAAAAAGCCCCTCTTTGGTTTCAAAACGTCGGCGCTGCGGAGCCTTTTCTTCCCATGCCAGATTTTTTACCTGATAAAGAACACTGCTTTTCCCGGTCAGCGTATAAACAGCATTGATGACCGTCGTCAGATCGCTATAGCCCCAGAAGGTCGCCCGACTTTCACATATCACATCATAATCGAGCTCGTCCAGGACCTGATTCGCGATGTCCCCTCCGGATAGGTCATAAATATCATCGATCGCGGGATCTGAGAAAAATTTCATCAGCTCCGCGGCTCGCTCTTTACCTGTGCCCGAAAACGACCCGTTCTTTTCATAGATGCAGTTGCTCACAATGACCTTGCAGCCGATACTTTTCAGGTATTCAAGGAGCTCATCATTCTGACCTCTGTATTCTTCTTTTTGCGCATCCGAGCAGGCCACGATACCGACTGTTTTCATTGGCGACTCCTATTCTTGCAAGCACCCGATTGGCAAGATGGCTTCATTTTTTTACGTATGATTGTTTCGGGTTATGATTACCCCACTAAATATTCCAGTACATCCATCGGAGCCTCCGCTTGAGGGAAATCTTCTATTCTTCCGGACGGCTGGATGGACCCTTCTATTAAATACCATACTGCCTGTACCGGGCGCATGCCGAGCTCTCTCGCAACCTCCAGCTCGCGGCTTCCGCCGTCACCGACATAAAGACACTCCGCCGCCATAACGTCCAGTTGCTTCAGGCAACGAAGGAATATCTCCTGATCCGGCTTACGGACGCCTTGCTCATAGGACATGAGCGCTGCGTCAAAAAAGGGGAATAATACACTTTGCCTGATAACCTCGGCTTCTTCCGAAAAGCAGTTGCTGATCAAGCCGATTTTCATGCCGGACTTTTTCAAGCGCTCGAGCATTGGTACGATATCGGGATGAATATGGTTGAATACTTCTCTTTTGAATTCTTTTCTCTTCCGGACCATCTCCTGAAAAAGGTCTTCCGAATAGCATCCCAGTTTTTTTAGAGTACCGGCCAGGGATTCTTCTAATGATAATTCCCCGATACTCTGAGCATATGACGTTTTCTCCCATTCCTCGTTGAAGTTCTCCGGTGGAACTTTAGAATCCTCTGCCATGGCCCCCCTGAAATAAGGTTCCGAATAGCAAAGTGTCACCAATGTCTCATACATATCAAAGATTACTGCTTTAATCATCACACAGGGGCCTCGTTCTTCACCGTACGCCGTCAGGCATTTTGGGATATTGCGTGTACGAGCTAAAAAACCGGAAACAGTCGCGGTTATGGCTGTCCAAGGTCGATCTTGTCGGAAGCTGTTGCGAAGGGTCCCGGGATAACGTCCACACCGCGGTGGTTCCCAAAAAAGTCCTTATCAAAGCGTATCGGTGTACCATCCGGATTTTCAAACTGTGCTTCAGGCTCAAAGGCTTTGCCCAGAATATCCGTGTGAATCATCCGTCCCGTGAAGTTTTTCATTATCTCATACAGATTGGTCTCAATATAGTATTGACCGTCTTTATCCTTCAGTTCAACATTAATTTCCTGATCTGATTTTTCTGCAAATAATCCGTTAACCTCATTTTTGCCGGGAAGAGCACCGTTCACATATACATTTCCTTCACACCAGACCGGCAGATGGCCAAAATGGGCCTTATCCAGCTCTATCATACTCGGGCGTTTGTTGAAATCAAATTGCGCGTTCCATTCTTCTTCGGTCGGGTATTCATCAAACACGTGAGTGCCGACACGTCTGTTTTCGGATTCAACGCCATCGTCCCAATCATTCTTAATCACATAATCTTCAGAGGGCCATTTTTGAATAAATATATTATTGTAGAAACGATTGTCGCCATGCAGTATGGTCATAAATCCCATTACTTCTGTGCGGTGCGGGATGTGATACGGTGTATATCTCCAGGTTGTCCCCTCACCCACACTGGTAAACGCGCCACAGATGAGGTTATGCACCATCGCGACCCCCTGTGTCGCAATACGAACTCCCACATCAGAAAGCATAATATTGTTATCAATCAGTGTCGGTCCATGGCTGACTTCTATGAAAATGTCCTCAGACCCCATGCCGCCCCGGAGTCGTTTAGCAAATTCCGGGCGCTGATTATCGTGAAGCAGGTTCTGTGTGATACGCGTTCCCTGAGCTTCCCAGTCGCACCAAACTCCCATTGTGCAATGATGGATATGGTTACGGCGGATTATCACGTCAATCGCCGCATGCATTTTGATTCCGGAAACCTCCGCTCCGCCCAGTTCCATCATATTGTTGATGTGGTGAATATGGTTGTCCTCGATAATGCTGAATACACCGCCCATTCGACCGATAATGCCGCCCTGCTCACAATGATGAATATTGCATCGGCGGATCACGTGACTGCCGACCGTCTCTTTCATCCATCCATGATACTGGCCGCGACACACCGCGTCCCGCTCCATTTGTGTCGGACTTTTTACCCGCTTATTGGTAAAGTAATGATCGTTGTCCGGATCCAGATACTTGCCCAGAGAAATACCGGAGCATTTGCTGTTGGATATTTCACAGTCTTCAATAATCCAGCCTTTGCTCCAATGCGGTCCGATCATGCCATCCTGAAAAGCCGCCGGCGGCGCCCAGGTGGTCGCAGCCTTTTCGATTTTAAACCCACGGACCGTATGATAGCCGACGCCCGTCTTGGACGGGAAAAAGCACATGCGGCGAACATTGATCTCCACATTTTCACGGTTGGGATCCTTGCCCTGAAAATTGGCATAGATGATCGTTTCATCGGTTTCTTCATTCTGCTCGGTATACCATTTATAAACAGAATCTTCAGGAACCCAACTGCACTCATATACCTCGCCCTTGATACACTCTTCCAATGTGACCGCTTCATAGAGAGCCTTGTCGTTCAAATAGACACAGCCGGTGTGTCTATTCACAGGCGAAAAATACCAGTCACCCTTAACCAATGTGGTATAGGGGTTATAGTTACCAAAAAGGCTGTTCGCAAAACGACGTACCCAGACATTGCCCTCATAACGCTGCCAGACTTTTACCTCTTCCGCACCGGTGATCACGGCGCCCAACGGCATCGTACTGGTATAAGTAATCCGGGCTTCTTCGGTTCCGGCATGAACCGGATTCACATATTCCCGATATATACCCGGCGCGACCACGACCTCATCACCGGGCAAAGCTTTTTTCGTAGCCTCGGTGATCGTCCGGAAGGGTCTTTCCGCGGATCCATCGCCGCTTTTTTTAACACTCGCATCGACATAGTATTTCATGCTGATCTCCTTTACTTTTCTCAGAATCCGGTCTCTCTTATGGCGAGCACCAGATTTCGACCGTAGATCTCGCCGCCAAGGGCATTAGGGTGAAGGTTATCGAGGAAATATTCCGACAAATGGGGCACAAGTTGAAAGCCATCAACGATGGTGATATTGGGATACTTTCTACAGATCTCTTTTAACTTATGACAAAAGCGTATTAAAGTCGGTTCTCCATCTGGTGAATCTCCCCGCCAGATTGGTGTGATACAGAGTACCGGTCGATTGCCGTACACTTCCGCCAATCGCTCGTAATATTCTTCAATATCCTTCATGCTTTCGGTTCCATATTGATTGGTCCCCATGGAGATTATTATTTTATCAGGATCATAGCCTTCCATCTTTTCGAGCACTTTTTTATCGTAAACGTATCCGCCAATGCCCTGATTAATTATATCGTAGTTTAAAAGCCGATTTGCCACGCTGACATAAGTATGGGTGGAACGAAGAGGACCGAATCCCTGAGTTATGGAATCCCCCATCCATAAGACCTTATCTCCTTTTTCCACATGGCAAATATCCGCATCGATCTCGAAGTTCCGTATAAGTGTCGTCGCATCGGCAGGTAAATACAGAGTGACCTTCTTTTCCCCGGAAGGGATGTCGAATGATAGCTTCCCTTCCTTTTCAATGTCTTTTACGTAAAAGATCCGGGTGATCAGTCCGTCGATAGCAAGCTCGATGGAATCCTCTGAACCCGCCCAGATGATTTTGTACTCCAGTGAAAAACGAGTCGCTTTGGTCCGGAATTCAAGTGTTTTCGCGTTCGAGGCCGTACATCTCTCAAACCAGAAATCAGAGGCTTCTTCGAAATATCTCATTTGTCTCTCTGTATACTGAAAAGCCTGCAGATACCCGTCTTCCGTTTCGGAGATACGATAGGCTCCGTAATAGATGCTCTTCAGTTGCTCATTGGATAATTTCATAGTGGGTCCGCCTTTCTTGTCCATCACTAAAAAGGAAAACGATTTGGAAGTGTCGCGCAATTCAATTACCGGATATAGTTCACTTACTCAACGATGACATTCACATTTTATCAGATTCCGGTTCCGGTTTCGAAGCCATCAATAAAGATATCGATTTGATCGGCAGTGAAATTTTGCTGTTCTTCCGCTGAAATAGATGCCGCTCCATCACCCTTTTGTGCCCCGTAATTGCCGAACTGCGCATGGTTACCACCCTCGATCTCCTCCTCGTTCCTGCCACCTGACAGTTTGCTTCGGTCAAGAATCTTATCTTCCAAGCCATAGAGGATCAGAGTCTTTTCCTTTCCGATCGTTCCGGTGAATAACCGCCCGATAAAATAATACAGCGAAATAGCCGGAGAAAAAATCTATACAAAAAAAGAACACGCAGACAATCATTGTCAGGTCGGAAATCTCGGCTTAATGCTTCAGAATGTAACAAATTGGCTTTCGAAGAAGGTATAAAACACGTATTTCACCATAATGACGAGCTAAAAGTATTACAATATAGATGTAATCATTGTTTGGCACGATGCGAAGGATACCCTTGAAAGTGCATTCATATGGGACATCAAGACATAAAAAATTACGCTCAAAGTCTGGATCGATCCTTTTTCATAGACACCCGCTACAAGGCTTGTGCCTACTTAAACGAGCCTCTTCCGATCGGATACGGTCAGACGATCTCCCAGCCGAGTCTTGTGGTCGAAATGACGCAGTTGCTCTGTCCGGGAAGCGACAAGAGTGTATTGGAGATCGGCACAGGCTCCGGATTCCAGACAGCGATCCTCGCCCGTTTTTCGAAAAGCGTGTACACGGTAGAGTGCATAGCTGAACTCTCAAACACCGCTCGGAGAAAACTGGATGCGCTGGGATTTACGAACATCTTCTACCTGATCGGGGACGGAAGTCTGGGTTGGAGCGATCACGCGCCTTATGACCGAATCATCGTCACCGCCGCCGCAGGAACAATGCCCGAGGAACTGGTTTATCAGCTACGCGATGGTGGCATTATGATCATTCCCGTGGGGCCTCGCGATATGCAGGAATTGACTATGGTCATCAAGGGCTCCGACGGCATGGCCGATTACGACCCCAAATGGACGGCCGAAGCCCTTTATAATATTCTGGATAACGCGGTGAAATACTCACCTCCCGACAGTATTATCGAGATTAAACCAATCCCCTATGAGATGTTTTATCGAATCGATATCGCCGACCGGGGAATCGGGATCGCGGAGGAAGAACTGGGGATGATCTTCGCCCGTTTCTACCGAAGTCCGTCCGTGGCAGAGCGGGAAGGCGTCGGGATCGGACTTTATCTCGCAAGGGAAATCATTCAAAACGGCGGCGGATATATCAAGGTTTCCTCGACTCCGGGGCAGGGCTCCGTTTTTTCGGTCTTTCTTTCGACCGAAAAGTAGTTAATTCTTTCAGAACCGTTATTTTTCAAAAAGAATCCGGAAAGCTTTTTTTGTTATCCTGTCTATAGGACAAGATATCTCAACACCATTTTCCGGAGGATTGACTATGCCCATTTTGAAAACAACGGATCTCAGAAAGCAATACGGAACCGGTGACACAGCGGTCCACGCACTGGACGGCGTTAATTTTTCGGTCGAGAGCGGCGAGTTTGTCGCAGTGGTCGGCACCTCCGGAAGCGGCAAATCTACATTGCTTCATATGCTCGGAGGCTTGGACCGACCGACCGGCGGAAGTGTATCGGTCGACGGTAAGGAGATCTTTTCGCTTCGGGACGAAGAGTTGACTATTTTTCGGAGAAGGAAGATCGGCTTTGTCTTCCAAAGCTACAACCTAATCCCCTCTTTAAACGTCTACGAAAACATCGTTCTTCCGATCCAACTCGACGGCAACGAGCCCGACGAGGATTATTTGACGCAAATCATTCAATCGCTCGGTCTGGAAAGCAAGCTCAACAATCTTCCGAATAACCTTTCCGGCGGCCAGCAGCAGCGAGTCGCCATCGCAAGAGCGCTCGCTTCCAAGCCGGCAATCATTCTTGCGGACGAGCCCACGGGTAACCTGGACAGCAAAACGAGCCAGGATGTGCTCGGTCTGATGAAAGTGACGGGAGACAAATTTAAGCAAACGATCGTGATGATCACCCATAACGAGGAGATCGCGCAACTTGCGGATCGTATCGTACGGATCGAGGACGGAAAAATCTCCGGGGGTGACGGCGCATGATCCGGGTGAATAACAGAGAGGTAATCCGCCGTGTGGCGGACGGCAATTTTCGTTCTGCGAAAATGCGCAACATCATTGCGGTGATTGCGATTGCCCTGACATCGCTTTTGTTTACCAGCATTTTCACGATGAGTTTCGGCGCGATCGAAAGCATGCAACGCGATACCATGTACATGTCCGGCTCGGACGGTCATGCATCAGTCAAAAACATAAGCGATGAGCAATTCGACAAGGTCAGCCGGCACCCGCTCGTCAAAGAGATCGCCTATTGTCGCCTGCTATGCGACGAAGTGGAGAACCGGGAGTTCATTCGTCGGCATACCGAGTTCTGGTACTATGACGACATCGGCTTGAAATTCTGTTTCTCCGAGCCAACCGGCGGACACGCGCCGTCAGGAGAAAACGAGGTAATTGCCGATACCATGACTCTTCAACTGCTGGGTGTACCGCTAGAAGTAGGCGCACCGATCCGATTGGACTTGAACATTCGCGGCGAGAAGGTCACGCGCGACTTCGTTCTGGCCGGCTGGTGGGAAAGTTACCCGGGATATAATGTCGGAATTATCCTTTCCTCCCGCGCGTATGTCGACAGCCACGCGGACGAACTTCGGAGCACCTACAATATAGATTACTCCGGAACCGGAACCATCACCGGTATCATCAAATTTTCGAACAGTTTCAATATCGAAAAGAAACTTGAAACCGTTGTGACCGATACCGGTTTGTCGACAGATCCATTTTCTCCGGATTTCGTCTATATCGGTGTCAATTGGGCGTATATGTCCGCAAGCATGGAAATGGATCCCGGAATGATCACGGTATTGGCCGTCGCCTTGACGCTGTTTGTTTTTACGGGTTATCTGATCATCGACAATATTTTCCGGATCTCCGTATTACGGGATATTCGCTTTTTCGGTTTGATGAAAGCAATCGGTGCGACCGGCCGCCAGCTTCGGGCGATCATTCGACGTCAGGCGATCATTCTTTCTTTGATCGGCATTCCGTTGGGACTTTTCGGTGGATTTCTGGTAGGTATGCTCCTTCTACCGGCTTTGATGGAAGAGATTGCCATTGCCGGGAAGTCAGTATCTGTATCTCCTAATCCGCTTATTTTCGCCGGATCCGCAGCTATTGCTCTGATCACCGTGTTGCTGAGCACCCGTAGGCCCGGAACAATCGCGGCAAGAGTGTCGCCAGTCGAGGCGACCCGTTACACCGAAAACGGCCCGACCGGCAAAAAGAAAATCCGGAATTCAAAAAAAGGCGGCAGCCCCGGACGGATGGCTCTGGCGAACCTCAGCCGAAACAAGAGGCGCACCTTAATGGTAGTCCTGAGTCTCACTCTGGGAATTGTTCTGGCCAATACGGTGTTCACGTTCTCTCAGAGTGTCGACACTGAAAAAGCGCTTCACAAATTTATGGATTCGGATTTTCTCATCGGACACGCAGACTTGATCAATATGAATCGGAGCGAAGAAAGGACGTTGAGTGAGGACTTTGTCTCAGCGGTCATCAAGAAAGAAGGTTTCGAGTCCGGGGGGCACCTTTACGTTTTCGAGATTGGTTACGGTGACGGTTATGTATACGGTCTGGATGATTTTCCTTTTTCACGCCTGCGACTCATCGACGGTGAGCCGAACGAAGAAAAGCTGGATTCCGGATACTACATCCTTGAGGGTGTGAATACTGATGACGACGGTTCCTTAATTGAAGAGAGCTATAACTATAATATCGGCGATGTTATATCGATTGATTTCGGATCCGGAACACGTGAGATGACCATACTCGGGCACGTGATTTCGAATCCGTACACAAATGCTACCTGGAGGTGGGTGGAATCGTCCTTCTATCTTCCCGGAGATGTATTGAATAAACTCACCGATCAGTCTTTACTCATGAGCTACGCATTCGACGCCCGCTCAGATTCGGAACAGGATTTCGAGTCCTTCTTAAAGGACTACACGGAAACCGTCGAACCAACTATGAACTATAAATCCAAATTTACTGCCCTCGAAAGTATTGAAGGGATACAGAAAACGGCCGTACTGGTTGGCGGAGCGCTGGCTATTATCATCGGTCTGATCGGTATACTCAATTTTACAAACGCCGTATTAACCGGAATCCTTACCCGCAGAAGAGAGTTTGCCATGCTTCAAAGTATCGGAACAACCAGAAGACAGCTGATGAAGATGCTTTGTACCGAAGGAATATGCTATGCGGCGGCTACTTCTTTTTGTTCAGTCTTGCTAAGTA
>JAAYBI010000108.1 GCA_012718915.1 Clostridiaceae bacterium | reverse complement strand
TTGTGATGTTTCGTATGCAATTTCTTTAATTTTCAGTCGATTACCGCCAAATTCAGAAGTTTGGGAACTTTTAGCGGTAATTGCATATAGCGAAACGTTTCGCGCCAAACCGTCACCACCCAACCGTCACCACCCACCGTCACCACCCACCGTCACCGTCACAGCCGCCACCACCAACTCCGCCAACACTCTCACATCCAATCGCCACCAACAACACCCAAGAGCCATTCTCAAATTCCATTTGAATATTTTCCGTCGCGATGGCTAATACTCGCGGGTCAACCTCCAACCCAATAACTTAATTGTGCACCCCGAAGCATAACCTATTACGATTCTCACGGAAATAGACAGAGTGCCTTTTCAAAAGAGAAATTGACCACATCTTCAACGGATGATATTCTGGAAAACACTCCGATATGCAATCGTTTGGAAAGAAGGTCGAAACATGATGTCAGTTCCCCAAAATCGCGATATGCCTTTCCCAGTTAAGCTTCTGCGCATCGTAGCACTTGTGCTCGGCATATTTATTTTTCAGCAATTCTCGAGCAGTTTAGGCCAAATGGTTGCCAATCGCTTTACGTATCGCTCCGTAGACCCGAACGGCGTATTCATGTGGATCAGCGTGCATCACATCGTCCAGGCTGCCGTGGCGCTCATCCCCATAATCTTTCTTTCCATATACGCGAAGCTTGATTTCGGTTTTCGAGCCGGCAAAAAAAAGATAGGATTCAAATTTGTAGGCTTTGCGACTCTCGGCATTATTATTTATATGATTATTTCTTATCTGATCGGATACCATTTTGACCTCTTGAGCCCATATTATTACCCACTGAACCTCCGAAACATTATGGGGTCTTTCGCTTTTCAATTGATACTGACCGGACCATCAGAAGAAATACTATTCCGTGCATTACCGATTACGATTCTGGCTGTCTTCATGAAAAATGATGCATCAAAAAAAGTTCCCATTGCGACGATCATTGCCGCGGCACTTTTTTCGATTGCTCACATAAATTGGTATACCGGGCCATTCCGTATTGAATACGATGTCTTTCAACTCGGATATGCATTTGCTATAGGCATTGTCCAAGGACTGGCGCTTCAAAAAACCGGAAGCATATATTACTCTATGGCCATACATAGTATCAGCAATATCATTTCTGTCGGGTCAGGATATTTACTGTTTTTATTGGTGCTCTGAAAATAGCGCCGGGTTATCCGCTATATCCTTGCGTAGAAAAGCGTGATTTTCTCCGACGGTAAATCCGCTTTGGATGTAGAAGTCGAGCTTCGCATCCTCCGCTTCTGTGACCAACGTCGTAGTGCGAAGATGATGACTGGCAGAGTATCGATGAATTACGTCCAGAAGCTCACTACCATGACTCAATCGCTGAAATGCCGGAACGATATAAAATTCATCGATGATCAGCTTATTATCTAGGGCATCGACGACTTCATGGCAAAACGCCGCTCCCACAAAATGATCATTGTCATACGCCACGTAGCCGATAAATCGGGGTGCTGCCAAAAAATCTGACAAACGCATGTTCGCGCGTTCATAGATCCACTGCTCTTCCTGAAACGCCAAAATATATCCATATGTGCACTCTTCCAAATGCTGTCTTTCCAATCGTTCGAATTGCATACTCCGCCTCCAATTTCGAATCATCAAGAATACTCAATATACTTTCTAACATTATATAACATCAAGAAAGAGTTGGCACGCTCTCAATTATGTTCGAAAGACGTTGATGTTAGTTCTTGCTCTTCGAATCCGAATGCATGCTAAAAATCATTTGCTTGAGTTTCTTCTGGCGCACTCGCGAGCACTTATAAATGCATCCACACAAAGATCAATCGCCTCCTCATCCGTTCGCCAGGAGCTGACGCTGACTCGAATGGCCGGTTTACCGAACCAAGTGGTTCCTCCACACCAGCACACCCCACTCTTTTTAATGCCTTCCAATGTTGCTATCGTTGTCGCCTGCGATTCACATTGCACTATGATTTGATTAAAAACTACTTCATTACCGATGATAAATCCTACATCTGATAATCGCTCCGAAAAATATGTCGCCATATGACAGAGTTGATCTACGAGCGCTTCTACACCCTCACGCCCAAGTGTTTTTAGAATAGCCCATAATTCAATACTTCTCGCGCGTCTAGACATTTCCGGTGTATATAGCATGTTGTCACGCGCAGAACTATATTCGATGTATGCGCCACTTGCCTGCATCGCTCTGACCAATTGATCCCTATCTTTACAGAACACAATGCCGGAATCATATGGCGCGTTTAGAGTTTTGTGAGCATCTGTGGACCAGGAATTTGCTCGTTCTATGCCTTTACATAGATACTTCGTCCGACGCGAAGCCGCCGCCCACAGACCGAAAGCACCATCGACATGAACCCACGCACCAACTTTTTCTGCGATCTGACAAATCTCGTCAATCGGATCGAACGAACCACTGTTGACGTTTCCGGCCTGAACAACAATAAGCGTATTCGCATCCGGAAGACGCATACATTCCAATCTCATCCTTCCCTGCTCGTCAACCGGAACCCTTTCAATCATATCCACTCCGATTCCAATCATCGATAGCGCCTTTAGAACGGACGAATGGGCTTGCTCACCAATAATAACGCGCAGGCGTGGTGCCCCAAAAAGACCTCTCAGATGCACGTCCCAGCCCGTCTTTAATAAAATCGCATTCCGAGCAGCAGTTAATGCAGTAATGATTGCCACAGAAGATCCACCAACCATACCGGCAGCTGTATGATTCGGCAAATGCAACAACTCTACTAACCATCGTTCACATAAATTTTCAAGGACAGAAGCTATAGGGGACATCGCATAGAGAGCATTATTCTGATCCCAGGTATCTGCAATCCATCTCGCCGATAATGCAACCGGCAATACACCACCGCATACAAACCCAAAATAGCGCCCTCCCGTATGCGCTACGGTCATTTTTGAGCCGTGTTCTCCCAAGAGGTTGATGACCTGGGACGCTTCACAGGAATGCTCCGGAAGCAACTCTTCAAAGAGCGAACATTTTTCAAGTGACTCTTCTGAAGGAAATGGCGGCATTTCCGAAAGTTGTTCAAGATACTCAACAGCATATGACGTGGCACACTTCAGTAGCGCCGCCTCATTCTCAGTGATCTTCATTTCTAATAATTGCGATTGTTTGTTCATAATTGGCACCTCCTGTATTTTTTACATTATGCATTGACATTGTATGACCGTCAACGCATAATTGTAATGCATACAATTGATTCGGAGGTGCATTCATTCATGTGGGATTTAAGAATTATCGATACGGATCAGTCTTTGTATATTGCTATTGCAGATGCCATGCAGAGAGATATCAATCTTGGAAAGCTCTTACCCGGCGAGCGATTACCGACGCACAGGCAACTTGCCAAAACTGTAGGCGTAAATGTCACCACCGTAACTCGTGCATACAAAGAAGCAGAGCGCCGAGGATTGATCGTCTCAACCGTGGGCAGCGGCACTTTTGTTTCGCCTGATTTAGGACGCTCCTCCACATTTTTCGGATCTCCTACAACCGCATCAACTTATGTCGAAATGGGCATGGTGCTGCCCATGCATTATTTGGAGCCGGATATTCGAGATTTGCTTCAGATGACATCACGCAAAACCGATTGGACATCCTTCATGGCTTATACCCCGCCGGAGGGCTGTCCCGCTCACAGAGCAACCGGAGCTAAATGGATGCGCGAACTGGGTTATCCTGCTCATCCGGAGCAGGTCATTGTCACCGCCGGCGTTCAGCACGCATTGATGTGTGTTTTATCTTCGATTTTTTCCCCCGGAGATGCCATCGCCGTTGATCAACTCACGTATCCCGCGTTTAAGTCGGCCGCAGCCCGTTGCGGATTGCGGCTTGAACCTGTCAGCATGGATGCCGAGGGCATGTGCCCGATTGCATTAACTTCACTTGTTAATCGTGTCCCGATTAAAGGCATATACACGGTTTCGGTCATGCAAAATCCTACTACCGCACAGATGACGACTGCGCGTCGAGCCGCAATCATTGATATTATCCGAAGACATGATCTTGTTTTGCTTGAAGATGACATCTATCGTTTCATGGCGATTGACCCCGTCGCCCCGCTCTCGGCGGATATCCCGGAGCAAAGCATCTATTTTGCCGGCGTCTCCAAAGCCTTTTATGCCGGACTGCGCATCGCTTTTCTTGCCTCGCCGCAAAAATACTATGCCCGAATTGCCCAAGGCATAGTTGATACAATGTGGATGGCGCCGGCACTTAATGCCGAATTAGTATGTAACTGCATCGAAAGCGGTCTTTCCGAAAAAATCATTGAGATCAAGCGTGCAGAAATTCGCAAGCGCGCCGGCTTACTCGCAAAATACTTTAGCGGCATGGATTATTCATACGCTTCGGACAGTATGTTTGTCTGGCTACGCTTACCCAAAGGTCGGAATGCACGTGAATTCGAAAAAGAATCCGCGGAATTGGGTGTTCATCTGGTTGCGGCCGAAGAATTTGCTGTCGGACATGCAGCCAGACCCGACGCAGTCCGAATCTCTTTGACCGGAGCCGAAGACTACTATACCTTCGAACATGGCCTGGATGTCGTGAAAAGACTTCTGAATCAAGAAATCCATCCCGTCGGCTCAATACTGTAAATATTTCTAATCCGCAACATGCCTCAAATGCTTGTCGGTATCCGTTGGGATTCAATACTCACCGAAATGAAATAAAGTTCAAAAAGTGTCTTCAGCAATACAACACCACTTGCTGCGCGGAAAACCTTATCGCGAAACAGACGAATTACTTGTGTTGCCTATGCAGAGACAACTTCATGCGTCATTCAGACTACTATTTCATATAATCGGATTCTATACTGTAATCTTTACGAAATTTCAGAATCAGACCACAGATATAGTAATGGGTTCAGATACAAATAAATCTTCATTGCTAATCGGATCTTCTATCGCAATGACAAATTCGACGGTTAGTACCTCGGAAATATTTGCGGCGGATAAGTCTTCTTCGAAAAAAGTACATAGTTTGAAGCTGACTTTGCCGGACAGCACCTGAGAATAGAATAGCGAAGGCACGCTTTCTCCATTGACTTTCACACTCGACAAACTGATACGAACGGCATCAGAACTGTTATTTTCAACCATGACCAATATATTATAGTCTGATTCCAAATCCCCTGAAGAATCCGGATAGGGTCGCACCGTGGTTACGATGCCATCTTGATCCAAGACCACTGTTCCTGAACGATCAAATACTTGAGAATAATTGCCGTTACCTTCGAATTCGATAACTAAGGGTGACTCAGTGAAAACAACACTTTCGTCTTTTGAATGAGTCAGCATCAAGTATGACTCCAAATCGTCCAGTAAATCAATGCCCGCATAGTTGAGCTCATTGATTGGAAGATACAAGCTTGCATCGGTTTTCACTCCGGGCTCAGCAGAAGCGAAAAAGATGGTCTGAATCATTGCGCCGTTAACAGATCCGTCAACACCCAACAATTCAATCCTTTCGGATGAATTATTTTGAACTTGAATCGGAATGATTACAAGTCCGGTTTCTATGTCGAGACTTAGCCCACTTTTAGCGGTCAGCGTCAAATCGTCATCTTGATAAATCTCTTGCTCCGAAAGCGTCGTCGTGCCCAGAGAAAAATCGTTCATGTTCGAATCCATACTCGAAGGCGTTGTCCCGGCAACATTGGCGGATGAAGACACAACCGGTGTATTCGATAAATCTGATTCGGCAAAACTATTTATCACTACGGGCGGCGCTGATATGGTCTCGTCGGATTTATCGCTCGAACATCCCGGGAATGTCAAAATCATCAGTGACGCTACAACACAGTATATGTACTTTTTCATAAATTGGCGATCCTCTATATCCATCTCAGATCTTGACAAACATGTCCTAAATCAAAGACTTTTCGTATAATTATTGGCAGAAAATTACGTTATAGGTGATTCTAACATAGCAGGAATACTCATCCGTTAACTTAATGCGGTAATAGTGCGGCAATTCGCTTATCGGCATGAACAGGAAGGTCTTGGATAAACCCTATCTATCGCTTGACTTATGAATATTTATTCGTTATTATGTATAAATGCTCACCGCAACGCGATTCCCGAAAGGTGTCAACAATGATTAGAATCATGACCATTTCCGATTACTGTGAAGTACACGCCCTTTGGTTGGCAACACCCGGGTTGGGACTGAACGCGGCCGATGACGCGCTCGAAGGCATCGAAAAGTATTTAGAGAGAAATCCGAACACCTGCTTTGTTGCCATAATCAATAAGAAGATTGTCGGCGTGATCCTCGCCGGGCACGACGGACGTCGCGGCTTCATCTATCATATGTCTGTCAGTCTCGAGTCTCGTCGGCAAGGTATCGGTGAACAACTACTGAACGCCGCTCTGGACGCACTTCGTGACGAGGGGATACTCAAGGTTGCACTGGTCACACTGGCCAACAACAAGATTGGCAATCAATTCTGGGAGAAACAGGGGTTTACATCTCGGGATGACCTCATATATCGGAACAAAGCACTGATTCAATTCGAGAATATTTATACATGAAAACGAAGGGGCTGTCTCAAAACGAAAGTCGAGAGACAGCCCCTTTTCGTGACAAAGATTGTCTTTACGAGTGTCAAGGGCACTATTCGATTGTATAAGTTAGCGTGTTGCTTATCGGAACGTATTGACCGGATACATAAGCAGTTAAATAGATTTCATATGTACCGGGGTCATTTGCAAAATATTGATAACTGTATTCATTTTCAGCATTCCGATGCAGTACCTCTTCTCCGTTATAAATAACCATCCACCCAAGATTCTGATACCCGGTCACTTCTGGTCTGGTCACCGTATATTCAGCATCCATGGTGATGGTTACCGGGTCTTCTATGATGATTTCGCTTTTTTCTTTTTCATTCCAGGATAAAAAATCAAATAACTCACCGTTCACCAGGACATCTGCCGAGCAATCTTTCATCGTAATACTTGCTTCATACCCTATCAGGGATCCGGCCATATTGCCTCGCACAGTACCCTCTGCGTGGCAGTTTAAATATTCTCCTCCAATGGCCTGTCCTACGAGCACACCTACACAATCAGATCCACTGACGGATGCATTGTTAAGGGTCAGATCATATACGCTGCACAGTCCCCACCCGATGAATCCAACATCGCTGTCATTTGAATCAATCGTAAGTCCGGAGATGGTATGAGAGTTCCCGTTGATCCAGCCGGAAAACGGATGCTCTTCCGGATAGTCTGTCCAACCCATTGGGGCCCATGCATAACCGGAAAGATCAATATCGTTTTCAATCGAAATAATCGTTGTTGAATACTCATAATCTTCGTTCGTATTCACATAAAATGCAACGCTTGCCAGTTCAGAGGCATTGGTCACAGAAAAATATCCGTTACTCTTTTCAATATAGTCTAAATCAATTAAAGATATAATGTCCCCCGTATCGCAGGTCATTGCCCATGGAGTATTTGAAGGATTTAGTTCGGATATATCCCGAGTCCCACCTTCGAATACCAATGAATCCACAAGTGCATAGGTGCCAACGTTTTTCATCTCGGCTGTAGCCGTACCGTGAATCGAGTCAACTTTTGTCGGAATAAGTTTGAAAGACTTCGATTCTGAATCTATAAAAGCGACGGATAAATCTTCCTCACAGTCATAAAGAAACTGATCCGGATTGTATGTAAATGTGATGGAAGCATTCTTCAGTGGCTCGGTACAACTGACTTCGTAGCTAGCCCCACAAATATAACCCGAATTATCTGTCGAACGATCTTCAATGATTGCTATGACATCATCCAGCCACAAGTTACTCATGCAGTCCAGCGTCAGACTGACGGAACTGATTTCAGAAACGGTACTCTTTTGAAAGTAAGTTCTCGAGGTTATTTCTCCCGTACTGTAAATTGTCTTTGCTTTCTCAATATACTCCAATCCTGCCGGCCCCTTTACGGAGTAAATCGTTCCATAGAAGTCTTATCCATCATACAGGGAGAAGCTGTTCCCATCGAGCGAGGAAAAGGATTCGACTATAAATTCTTTTTCATCAATAATGAGCACGAACCCGGCATCTTGCCTGGATACAGAATATTTCCTGCCTTCCTGAATTTCATTAGTACCATAACCTTCAATTGAAAGTTTACTATCACCATCAAAACTCCAGTGCAAAATCTCACTGTTATCGCTTGATACAAAAACCCATTCACCTGTCAGCAAGGACTTTCCGCTTAGTGCGTCTTCTGCCGCCTGAGAACCTTTACGGTAATAATTCATAGTAAAGCCGTCGGCAGCCAGACGCAGCAAATCATCCTGTAAATGAACTGAAAAGTTTTGCAGTACATCGCTCTCATCGTAGCCACCGTATAACGAAAGGATGCCGTTTTCAAAGGCATATTCGCAAATCAAATATGATTCATCATTCTCGCTATCTCTGTTCTCTTCGTCCGGAAGAGATAGCATAGAAAATTTTCCGTCAGCGAAGCGGGTGTAAAACTCGTATGATATATCCGAACCGTCACACGTAATCCAGTCTCCCTCCAGTTGATTTTCCAATGCTTTCTGATACTTCTTGCCCTTATCACTGCCTGCCTTTACAGCAAGCATCTCGTTGACTTCAAGTGTATCGTCAGCGAACATGCGAATTCCGATATTTACCAATTCTCCTCCAAAGTAATCGCTAACACCTGATATACCTGACTCTGTAATCTTACAGTCTGTGTATTCTATGCCTGAATTGTCATAAAAGACACCTTCAGAGTATCTGCAAACAAACCCGTATTCTCCAATCCAAGTTCCGGATAACCGGTCTTCTGTAAGAGAAATTACGGATTCTGTCATATCAAACGTTTCATCCGAAAGATCAGTTTCTTCGTTTGTTGTATCAGCAGCCGACTCCTTAATATCTGCCCGGCAACCATACAGAAAAAAAGGCACCAGAATCAAAATCAGAATCGCGAAAATAAGTGTTCTTTTCTTTATCATTCAAATTTCCTCTCATATTTATCGAAATAGTCGGATTAAATTATATCACGAGATTGTTATACCCTAATTTCTCAGCAAAAACAAAAGAGGCTGCCTCATCCGACTTTGTTAGAAGTCTTTTGAGACAGCCCCTTCGATTACTATTCACAACATAATGAATTTGACCGGTGCCCCTAATGGTCTATCGGTCAGATGGTCGCCTGATTTAGAGCATTATTATCCAGCATGGACAGATCCTTCACTTTATCGAAATCCAGCCCTGCCGCCTCTGCAAAACGCCTGCCGTACTCCGCATCTGCGAGATAGCAGTGCGCCGCATGCCGATACTTGATATTCTCAGTTACAGAGGCCATGTCTGCTGCCGTGTTTTCGATCAACAACTGCTTCTTGTCCTCAGTCATTACACGCCATAGGTTGCCACCGGCGCGGAAACAATCATCCGTCGGATCATCCTTAGGATCGTATCGGTACATTGCACCCTCAAGATCAAGCGGCGGCTCCATGACCTCCGGCTGAGCCGACCAGATGCCATAACTGTTCGGTGTATAAGCAGGCGCCGCACCATAATTGCCGTCGACACGCATCGCCCCGTCGCGATGATAATCAGCAACCGGCACTTTCGCCTGATTCACCGGAATGAGGTTATAATTGACACCCAGACGATAGCGGTGCGCATCCCCGTATGAGAACAGCCGTCCTTGCAGGAATCGATCCGGACTGAAGCCGATACCCGGTACAACATGAGCCGGTGTAAAGGCCGCTTGTTCGACTTCCGCAAAATAGTTTTCCGGATTACGATTGAGTTCAAGAACACCGACCTTAATCAACGGATATTCCGCATGCGGCCAAACCTTCGTGATATCAAAAGGATTCTCGTAGTGGTTCTTCGCCTGCTCTTCGGTCATGATCTGCACATACATCGTCCACTTCGGAAAATCCTTGCGCTCAATCGCCTCGAAAAGATCTTTGCCGTGATACTCGCGATCCATTCCGTTAATCTTCGCCGCCTCTTCATTACTAAAGTTCTTAATGCCCTGTTGCGTTTTGAAGTGAAACTTGCACCAGACACGCTCATTTTTCGCGTTGTAGAAAGAAAAGGTATGTTCTCCGAAGAAGTGCATATTTCGGAATGACGCCGGAATACCACGATCACTCATGACAACGGTAATCTGATGAAAACACTCCGGAAGCAGCGTCCAGAAATCCCAATTGTTCTGTGCCGAGCGACGGCCTGTTTTCGGATCACGCTTTACGGCGCGATTGAGATCTGAAAAATTGTGAACGTCGCGAATAAAAAACGTCGGCGTGTTATTCCCGACAAGATCCCAGTTGCCTTCCTTGGTGTAGAACTTGACGGCCACACCGCGAATATCTCTCTCGCAATCGGCAGCGCCACGTTCCCCCGCAACGGTTGAAAATCGTATGAATAAATCTGTCTCTTCACCCGGTTGCAAGACGGCCGCCTTCGTGTACCGGGAGATATCTTCGGTGACGGTCAGCTTGCCGTAGGCTCCCCATCCCTTGGCGTGCATACGGCGCTCTGGAATCACCTCGCGGTTGAAATGCGCCATTTTTTCCATGAGCCAAACATCTTGCATTACCACGGGGCCTCTGGGTCCGGCGGTGATTGAATTCTCATTGTCGGCTACTGGCGCGCCGACTTCATTGGTCAACTTCTTGTAGTCATCCATAGTCATTCTCCTTTCGATTTTGAGTTAATATGACAATATCGCGAATCGATATAATCACCAATTACAGAGATAAAAACATCCATGCTATCCAAACATACATCAAGGTTTTCGGGAGCATCAGCATCCCGATTTTTGGTTGCCGATTTGAAAAAATGACGACTGGGAGATAGAACGCAAAACTCAGTGTGACCGCAAGCCAAACCGGACCCATCTGTCGGACATTTTCTCGGTAAACAAAAAACAGCCCCGCGACCATCAGCCCCAGGACTAAAAACGGCACATTGCGAAAGATGCCCCAGCGCACCGGCGGATAACGATCGGTCCATCGATTGCCGGGCATCAAGCAGAGGATGACTCGAATCAGTGCTGACAAATATACCAGGACCGTCCACCCAAGATGCCCGATCGGATCGAAAAGAATCAGCCCCAAATGCCACAGCAGCACGTAGAAAAGTGTCATCGTGACAGAGGTAATCTGTTTGCCACGCCCAAGTGCAATTCTATATGGCTCATCATCGCCTTCAATAATTGAACGAATACGCGGCACAAGATGAAAAGCATCGCCGGCAACAAGCACCATGATCATAACGCCGGAAAGAAATCGTGCACTTGAAAATGGCCCGGTTAGCAAAAGAACGCCAAGCACGGTCGCCGCCAGCAAATATGCGACATTAAAAACCGTCTCAACCTTCCCAAATACGCGCTTCATAAATCGTCCTCGTTGTCGCGGGCACGGCTCATTCGAAATAAATGCGTTGTAACCGCTGCGCCAATGAGTGTCAGAAGAATAACTACCCACAACTTCTTCGTCAGTATCATGGACAGCAACATCATCGCCCATAGCCAGAACAAGCTGACAATCAGCGTCTTTTTTGAAAGACCTCTGCGATGTTGATACGTCTCGATAAACTCACGAAAATACGAGACGCGCATAATCTGATTCTGCACACTCGGAACCGCAGAAAAACATCCGACCGCGAGCAATACAAATGGGGTCGTGGGCAGCACCGGCAACAAAACGCCAAGGGCGCCCAACCCCAACAACAAAAACCCAATGACAGTAA
>JAAYBI010000107.1 GCA_012718915.1 Clostridiaceae bacterium | reverse complement strand
GAAGCGATACGCGCGGAGAATCCCTCTCTCTCCGCCAAATTAAGTCTGAACATCGTTTTAGCGATGATCAGACTTTTTTGTTTGCATTGGAAAAAAGGGATTCGAACCCGGGAGGGCAATCGGCGAACAGGCGAAGCAAATTTTGATTTCTATGCCTCGGTTTCCGCTTCAGTGTTATGAGCGTTCTGCGCTTCCATTGCTTTGAGGTAGTTGATTTGAGTATCGGACTTACCTTTGTATTTCATAGATTCAATGATATCGGCCTCTCGTTTTCCGGATTGAATCTCTTCTTTAAGTTTCATAAAATCTTCTTTGCTTATCGTAATATAGCTTTTACAATTCGGACAAGATATTTGATATGACTTTGCATACGGGATAATCGGAATGAAAAATAGTGTAAACCATGTCCTCACCAAGCAAAGCACCCACACCGAGTCCGTGTTGCAGTACGTGCACGAGCGATGCGCAAATTTCCCAATCACTTTTCTTGTTTTTTTATCCCATCCATATATAATCATTTCGATTCTCCTCCAATGCTATCAATGCATAATTGTGCATGATTCTATCACCTGAATATGCGCTTTTCAATCAAATCCTATCGTATAAAAGTTTTCTGTGCGGCAATTATGACTCGGCATTTATCGAATGCCAATCAACGAAAAGATAATCTATATTGCCACTGCACGCTCACGTGACACTAGTCGAACCTTGTTCAGGCGCTCTCAGTCGGGGGACTACTGCGAAAAGTGAGATCCCGATAGAGGCAATCGATTCAGCAAAAATGCTACTAGTTCCCGATGGACTGTCCGTTAGCAGAAAAAATTCTTCATGCTTCCTCAATATATTTTACAAGGCTCATATAGCGTTGACTTTTGCTTTGCCCTATAATTGTGGTGCTAGCACCCCATTATTCGGAGGTCGAATATGTATACGAAGTTTTTTCGTTCGAAGGCTCTGGTCTTAATTGTTTGTATGGTCTTCTCTTTTGCAACGGTTCTTTCGGGATGCAAGCGGTCGCTATTGAATCCTGACAAGCCGGTGACCATTACGATGTGGCATAATTACGGTGGCCAAATGAAGATTCTGATGGACGATTTGGTCAGCGAATTCAATCGTACCGTCGGAGAAGAAGAGGGCATCATCGTCAGCGTGACGGCTATTGCCGGTTCCAAGGAACTACACGAGATGCTTGTATCTTCGGCAGAAAAACAACCGGGGGCACTGGCGCTTCCGGATTTGACCACCGCCTATCCCAAGACGGCGGTGCTTTTGGAACAAAAGAATTTATTGTGTGATTTTAAAGAATATTTTTCGAAATCAGAGCTCGAAGCCTATGTCGAGGACTTCGTTGCAGAGGGCTATCTCGGAGACGAGAAGCTTTATGTTTTTCCGATTGCGAAGTCCACGGAGCTTCTCTTTGTGAATCGGACTATTTTCGACCGTTTTGCGAGTGCGTGCGGCTTTTCGATTGATGATTTGGGTACATTTGAAGGCATTTCCCATGCGGCAACGGCATATTTTGAATGGACGGATGCGATGACTCCGGATATCGAAGGAGACGGCAAAGCCTTTTTTATGGCTGACTCCCTCTTCAACCAAGCCTTAGTCGGATCGCGACAGTTGGGTTCCGATTTCTTGTTCGAGACAGACGAGCCAAACACTTTTGAACTTGATACACGGTCCGAAGCATTTTCGCAAATTTGGGACGCCTATTTCAACTCTGCGGCTCAGGGAGGTATTGCCGTTTTTGATGGTTACAGTTCGGATCTTTTCAAGACCGGTGATTTGGTATGTGCGGTGGGTTCGACTGCCGGCGTCCTCTATTACCCCACTGAGGTCACCTACTCAGATAATACCCAGGAAGCGGTTGACTATTCCTATCTTCCCTATCCGGTTTTTGAAGGCGGCGATAAGATTGCACTTCAGCGTGGCGGCGGTATGTGTATTACGGCTCAGAGCGCCGCCAATCGATTGGCGGCTTCGATTTTCGTGAAGTGGTTTACCGCGCCCGAGCAAAACCTCCGCTTTACCTTGTCGAGCGGATATCTTCCTGTGACATCTGAGGCATTTGAAGAACTTTTCGAGACGGATTTGTCCTCCTTGACAGGGAAGCCGGTCTCAGAACAGCTCGAGACTATTTTGTATATGTATGAGGAATACCAATTCTTCTTCGCACCCTACTCCGAGAATTATGATGCACTACAGAAGAATTTCGAAACGACCTTGCGAAAAGAAGTGTCGTCCGTTCGAGATCAAATATCAAATCAATCCGGATCTGATACGGATCAATCATTCTCCGGTTTCTCCGATGATGTATTAAGACAACTTCAAGAAGGCGAGAATTAGCATGTGTCCTTCATTTTTTCTCAAAAACAAACATGCTGTCGACCCCGAGGACCGGCCGTCCTCTCCGACGAAACCTTCGGAAATGATCGCCCCAAAGGTTCGCCGACCGTTATTTCGACTATCGGAGATGCCGATTTCGATACGCATTCGATTCATGGTCTTCGTGTCGATTTTGGTATCCATATTGTTTTTACTTGTTATTATGATGCTCTTACTTACCGGAACGTTGACGGCCGGCCAAAAAGATGCCGCAGAATATTTTTCCCGAAGTCTGCGTCAGGCTAAAGCCGATGTGGAACTGGATTTTGGAAAAACATCAATGCAGGCCATTGAAATGTCGAAGACCGTGTCATCTTCAATCGAAGAATATTTATCAAATTATGATATTTCTCCCGCCGATCTTCAATCCCGCCCGGATATTTTGGAAGACATACTCGATGCACAGTTCGAAAGGCTCATCTTTTCGCTCGAAAAATCCGGAACCAGCGGCGCCTTCATCATTCTGGATGCGACCATCAATCCCAACCTCGAAAACGCTGAAAGCTCCCGAAGTGCAGTATATGTAAGGAATATGGAGCCCAATGCCGTCAGTTCGGGCACACCCAACATGACCATGTTATCCGGTTATCCGGAAATAGCAAGAGACCGCGGATATTCGTTGAATTCGATTTGGTCGATGGAGTTTGATCTGTCCCTAATGCCGGATTACGAATTGATTCGCGAAGCTTCCATTGGCGAGAAAGAACTGCGACGGATCTTTTTGTGGAGCGAAGCGCGGCCGTTGCCGGGCAGTAATGAGGATGTCATGTTTTGCATTGTCCCCCTCATCGACGAGAGTGGTCAGTTTTTTGGTGTGTGTGGTTTTGAGGTCAGTGGCATGCTGTTCAAACTTCGATATTCTCCGGATACGACATTGTACAAGCGCGTGACGTCTTTGATCTGTCCCTATAAAGAGAATCGCCTGCTGATGGTCGGGAAGTCACTTGGCGGCGGTAATGATAACAGCATTCGGACTATTCTCTCTGAGTCCCAATCCGACGTCTCCGAAACCGCCATGATTGTAGCCAAAAATCAAAACTCGATTCGAATCTATCGCTTTGTATCTTCAGCTCAAACCATTTCGATCACATTGCGAAATCGATATTTTGTCGGAATTCATGACACTTTGGCCTTGCTGCCTTCAGATTCGGTATTTATCGATCGCTCATATTCGCTGATGATGTTGATGCCCGAACATGAATACGGCTCCATGCTTGGCAAAAACAATTTTAAAATCATCGCACTATGTGCTTCTTTTATCATAATCGGTGCGCTGATGGCTGTCTTTATGAGTCGTAAATTCGCAGCTCCGATCATTCATGACCTAAACCGATTGGCTGCGGCAGGCGATGGTGATGTTTCTGCGGATGATCCGATGAAAACACCGGAGATCATGGCGATTCTTGATCAGATTCGATCCAGACATCCTCAGAAAGAAGTATCCGATGAAGCGGATGTACTCTTCGATGATTTTCTTTCCAAAATTCGACGATTGACACCGACCGAGCGCCAAATCGTCCTCCGTTATCTCGAGGGAAATACGACCACCGAGGTACTGGACAGCATGTTCATTTCGGCAAGTACGCTCAAAACGCACAACAGCCATATCTATACAAAGCTTGATGTTGTCTCCCGTGATGAGCTTCAACTCTATTTCCGTTTGCTCGAAAAAACCGGAGGCCTCGAGGATCTTCGTAAATCCCTTAATATTTCAATGGATTAATTCAAAAGCCTCCTAGCATTCCGGCAATCTGAAACAAGAGCAATATTTCCTGACAATAATCGAAATATCATACCCGGTACGATATATTTTTTCATTGATTTTTGTCATGCTGTAGTCATGAAGCATGCGCTAAGGCGCGACATAAGAAGGGAGTCCTATTTATGAAAAAAATCATTGCATTATCCATTTGCTCCGTGTTAATCGGAGGCGTACTCACGGGTTGCGGCATACGCGAAAAAATCGAAAAGAAGGCCGGTGAAGCAATTGGCGAGAAGATCGTCGAAGGCTTGGCAGGCGATGACGTTGATGTTGACATCAAAGACGGAGAGGTCAACATTAAGGGGGACGATGGTGAAGAGTTTTCATTCGGAGGCAGCGAGTGGCCGAAATCCGGAGCAATAGAAAATATTCCGAAATACAAGGATGGCAAGGTAGATTCCGTAATTGAGACTAAAGATGCTGTGCAACTCACCATTTATGAGACTGAGCAAGACTATTTTGAAGACTATATTGAAGATATTAAGGATGAATTCGACAACGAGTCTTACGAGAGCGAAAGCTCCGAGAGCATTTCCTATTCCGGAAAGAATGATGATGACGTCTCTGTCCTTTTCATCTATTCCGCAGATGATGAGACCTGTTTCATCACAGTATCTGAGCCCCAAGATGACTGAGATGATGCCAAAACAACTCCTCTGAAATCTTAACGCCCGAACAAAAAGCGCCGACTTCCATCGGCGCTTTTGTTCGCATTATGGTTAAGTGATACTAGAAAATGCTGTATGTGAGGAACAGAGTCGCCATCATAGATGCGACCAGCGAAACCACGGTAACCTGTGTGTTAATTGAAGGACCGGCTGTATCTTTGTAAGGATCTCCGACTGTATCGCCGACAACTGCCGACTTGTGAGCGTCAGAACCTTTGCCGCCGTTATGTCCGGATTCAATGTACTTCTTTGCATTGTCCCAGAGGCCACCGGCATTGGACATAAAGAGTGCCAGTAACAATCCGCTGATAATATTGCCGGCAAGGAATCCGCCGATGGCCTGAACACCGCCGACAAAACCAACCAACAAGGTTGCCACGATTGCAATCAATCCGGCAGGAATCAATTCCTTAAGAGCACCAACAGTTGCAATTTCGATACACTTATCATATTCGGGCACTACGCCCTTCTTGCCTTCTTTGAGTCCAGCAATGGTCTTGAACTGTCTGTGGATCTCTTCCACCATACGCTGAGCGTTACGATCAACACCGAGCATTAACATAGCAGAGAAGACGGCCGGCAGAGCCGCGCCAACTAACAAGCCGAAGAAAACGATCGGGTTCAAAATATCGAAGCCGGTTATCATTTCAATACCCGTTTTGCCTGCTTCAATCGCTGCGGCCGCTGCCTCATTGACCTCAGACATAAATGCGCCGAGCAATGCGATAATCGTCAGACCGGCAGCACCGATAGCAAAACCCTTTGTCACGGCTTTAACCGTATTGCCGGCGCTGTCCAGCGAATCCGTAATTTCGAGAGCTTCTTCACCCAATCCACCCATCTCAACCAGACCGCGAGCATTGTCCACGATCGGGCCGTAAGCATCATTGGAAATAATCATTCCGACGATCGCCAACATGCCGACCGCTGCCATCGAAATACCAAACATACCCGAGACCGGAGTTGACGTAATAGGGTAGCAAATTTTGTATGCCGCTAAGGCTGATACGGCAATGCCGATCATGGGCGGGAATACACTCAAAAAACCATACGACGTGCCGGAAAGAATAGTAAATGCGGGACCGGACTTCGATGCATCCGCCACATATCTAACCGGTTTCTTGTTATCATTTGTGAAGTAGTCGCTGACCAGTCCGATAATCGTACCGACAAACAATCCGACCATCATGGCGCCCCAAATTCTCCAGCCGGCTTCATAGTTGAAAAACAATACCGAAGCCAATGCGGTAAAACCTGCATAGAGAGCCGTTGTAATATATGTGCTCAAATTCAGAGCCTGAGTCGGCGTCCCCTTTTTGCCCATACGTGCTAATAACACGCCGATAATCGAGCAAAGCAGACCGAGCGCCGCATAAACAAAAATCATAATCGTGAACTTATTGTCACTCTTATCAAGCGCATATGCCATAACGAGAGAAGCACTAATCGATGCGACATGAGAATCAAAAAGATCCGCGCCCATTCCTGCAACGTCGCCGACATTGTCACCGACATTATCTGCGATAACCGCCGGATTGCGCGGGTCATCCTCCGGGATACCCATTTCGACCTTGCCGACCAAGTCCGCACTGATATCCGCTGTCTTGGTAAAAATGCCACCGCCTGCCTTCGCAAAAAGCGCCAGGCTGGATGCGCCGAACGAGAATCCCAGAACAGAACTGACATGACCCGAAAGCATGTAAACAACAGAGACACCCAGAAGGCTCGTTCCTACGACTGCCATACCCATGACGGCACCACCGCGGAAACCGGCCAGAAAAGAGGGGCGAATGCCCTTTGTCGCAGCTTCAGCAGACTTCATATTAGCAATCGTCGCTACCGTGATGCCGACTTTACCGGCCATCGCCGAAAGCACCGTTCCGAAAAGATACGAAAGCATCATCGCCAAATTGCGCTTCCATGTCCACGAGGCTGTCGCTTCGCTCCAGATAGGGTGCGGCAAGAAAACAAAAATCAGAATCGCCGCAACACCGGCAAAAATAGCCAACAGCATATACTCTTTCTTAAGAAATGTATTCGCTCCGGCCTTAATAAATTCGCCGACGCGCGCAATCTCTTTGTTTGAAGAGGGTTGCTTCTTGACCCAGAAATAAAAATAGAGCGCCACAAGAAAGGCAAGAACCGAGATAGAGATGGACAGAATGAATGCAATTTCAATGTTCATTTAACACTCCCCTTTTCATGAATATTGGTAAGAAAACTCAAACAAACGCACGCAGAAACCTCCGTTTGCTCAAAACATCTAAGGCTCATAATAGCACAGAGATAAAAGAAAACAATATGTCTTTTCGTCAATTACGACAACAAATCCATGAAATGAGTATATTTTTTGTACATATTCACACCTTATTGTTTTCTGTTCAAATAATTCACTCGTAACTCTATTACATATTAGTCCCGTAATCGAACTCAATGAACTGCTCGTCGTATCTTGGATTACATCGAATATATTAATCGTGATAGATGTTTTTTAGAATATAGTTGCTGATATGAAGGATAATACAATATAACCTCAGCAAAACTGTGCTTTCGTAATAATGCGCAATTTACTTTATCCGGACAATCGGATAGAATAATTTGGGTTGGTTAAAGTTCACGCCCAAGTCTATTTGATAGATGATATTTTGATTTTGCAACGTATTGAGGAAATATATGTCAATAGGACTCTTGTTCGTAGTGGTTCTCGTTTGCGCCTCAATTTTTGTTAACGGTTGGACGGATTCGCCCAACGCGATAGCAACCGTTGTTTCTACGCGCGTTCTCAGTCCCAAATTCGCAATCGGCTTCGGTGCGTTTTTTAATTTATTGGGTGTGCTTCTCATGGGTACCGCAGTCGCATCGACCGTCGCGAATATAGTCAACATCGGGTCCGGTTCTGAAGCACTTGTCACTTTGGGCGCTGCCCAACTCTCTATCGTGATCTGGTCGGTCTCGGCTTGGCGATTCGGCATTCCGACAAGTGAGAGCCATGCACTAATTGCGGGGCTCATGGGCGCCGGCATGTCGCTTAACGGCTTTGATGCATTCCAGTGGGGACCCATCCAGAAGGTATTGTTTGGTCTCATCGTCTCCACTGTCGTGGGGTTTGGACTTGGCTTTATCGCTACGCGCCTGATCGCGCGGATATGCAGAAACGTGAGCCGCCGGCCGGCAAACAAGTTCTTTTCGGGCGGACAGGTCATTAGTGCCGCGTTTATGGCATTCAGCCACGGTGCACAAGATGGCCAGAAGTTTATGGGCATCCTTTACTTGGCATTGGTCATCGGAGGTGTTTTCAACCTTCCCGCAGACGGGAACATGGACATCCCTTTCTGGATCATGCTGATGTGCTCGCTCATTATGGCTTTAGGCACGTCTGTCGGTGGTTATCGTATTATCAAATCCATGGGTATGGACATGGTCAATTTGGAGAAATATCAGGGTTTTTCGGCAGAAATTGTCGCATCAGGATCCATGATCGTAGCGACTCTTTTCGGAATTCCACTCAGTACAACAAACACTAAGGCCACTGCTATGATGGGCGCCGCTGCTTCAAATGGACTGAAGTCTGTCAATTGGGGCATTGCCAAAGACATGGTAATCGCATGGGTTCTGACATTTCCTGCTTGCATGACACTTGGTTGTGCATTCGCGTACGTGTTCAGGCTGATTTTCTAAATTTTCGGAGGTGTATGACAATGGGTAAGATGAGCAGAAAAAATGTAGATTACTTCGGGATGTTTGAAAAGGGGATCTCCATCTCATATGATGCCGCATTAAAGCTTCAAGAGGCATTTGCAGACGGTGTTATTAATATAGAAGAGCTCAAGCATGTCAAGGACATTGAACATGCCGGCGACCGACATATCCATGAATCCCTTAAGATTATTGATGATGCCTTTATCACCCCGATCGACCGAACAGATCTTCTGAGTATTTTGAACGGAATCGAAGATATCACTGACAGCATTGAAGCCATCGCGGATCACATCTATATGATGCGAATCGACAACGCGAATGATTATATGCGCAAGTTTGTTGAGCTGACCGTTGTCTCCTGCAAGCGATTAAATGAATTGATGACAGCTCTCAAGGGTTTTAAGAAAGACCGTAAGTCATTGGGAGAATTGATCATCGAAGTCAATCGCCTTGAAGAAGAAGGGGATCGCACTTACGCAGAGAGTATGCTCGATTTGTTTGAAAACGAAACAAACGCCATTACCATCATAAAGCATAAGGAACTCTATCAGTTGGCCGAATTGGCTATCGATAAATGCGAAGACGTCGCTGACATGGTCGAAAAGGTCATGATCTATAACTCCTGAGTTGTTTCCGGAAGACTAAGACCACTTCTTCATATTAATAGTCAAAAATGATTTCCGTTGCCCGGTTCACTATCATATGATTCAGAAATCATGCGCTTTAAAACGGCGTTCGCACTCATACACTTCTCTGATCGTTATCTGCATGTACGAGAATGAGCATCCCATATGGAACTCTACGACGCGTTCATTGCATTTCTGTCGCGCATTCGATTAAATAGAATGCGGAGGTACAAAACCAATGGATTGTGAGAAGATTGGAGCCCTCATTTGCGCTCTGAGAAAAGAGAAAAACTTAACTCAACAACAACTGGCCGATCAGCTAAATATCAGCGATAAGGCGATATCAAAATGGGAGCGCGGCTCCGGCTGTCCGGACATTGCTTTGATACCCGACATCTGCCGGATCTTCGGCATCACTCAAGAAAGTCTCTTGTCCGGAGACCTGGATGCCAATCTGCGCGTGGTCGGCAATATGAAAAAACTAAAATTCTACGTCTGCCCTTCATGTAATAATATAATCACCGGCCTTTCGGAAGCCGCTATGGTGTGCTGTGGCAAGAAACTTGACCCATTGACGCCTCAAAAAGCCACTGATGACGAGAAAATATCTGTCGAGCTCATTGAAAATGATTACTTCATTTCTTCCGAACATGCGATGACCAAGTCACACTATGTCAGCTTTGTCGCACTTGTCACCGGTGACGCAATAATGTTTCGCAAACTATACCCGGAATGGAATCTTCAAACACGCATTCCGCGCTTCGGCCATGGTATGTTGATATGGTATTGTTCAAATCACGGACTATTCTATCAGTATGTGTGAATGTGATTTCAAAATATACCTTATCCCTGCACAAAGGCTCGAACAGTCGGACCCGGCGTAGGCATACCTTTGGGCACCAGTACAACTTGAATCGCTTCCAGCCGATAACTTAACCCCGCTGTACCTGAGGACTGACCGTTTCTTGCCCAATCGAGCCACCCCAAATTCTGAGAATGGACGCGATAATACACGTCATAATCATTGGCTGCCGCTCCGGTTAATCGGATTTGAATGGCTTCAAGGCGTTTGGACTGGCCACTTGTACCGCTCATTGCATCGTTCGCAACCCATTCCATCCACCCAATATCCTGAACATGTGTCCTGTATTCAATTCCGCCGTCAAGATTATTCAGCTTAATCTGAATACACTCAAGTCTCTTGGATTGTCCGCTGGTGCCAGAAGTTGCTCCGCAGCTAACATATTCCTGCCAACCGACATCCTGTATATGGGTTCGGTAGCTTAACCCTTCCACTGCCGCTTTTTTCTCAATAAAACGATTTGCAGTCTGTCCGGGTGCGGGTGCATCTCTTGGAATCAGCACAATCTCGATGGCCTCAATACGAAGAGAATATCCGGCCGTTCCGGCAGATTCACCGTTCTTTGCCCAACCCATCCAACCAATGTCTTGAGCATGTACGCGATAATAGACTTCATTATTATTCGAGATATCCCCTGTCAGGCGAATCTGTATCGCTTCGAGTCTATTGGATTGACCGATTGTACCGCTCAAGGCATTGTTAGCAACCCACCCTTGCCATCCTATATCTTGAATATGCGTGCGGTATTCAACATTGCCATTAACACCATCAAGATCGAGCTTGATACGTATCGCTTCAAGCCGCCTAGACTGTCCGAGAGTTCCGGATGTGACGCCGTCACTGACATAATCCTGCCATCCAACATCCTGAACATGCGTCTGGTAAGAAATACCCACTGTGGAAAAAGGTGCAGCGGGATAGCCATGCCAAGGGTTTGAAAAACCGCTATTTCTTTCCAGGTAGCGGACCGTAAAATCTGGTGCACATCCTGAAAACACACTCCCATGTATAACAGGCGCATTTCCATGGAAGAAAGCCGCACTCATATTAGTACATCCATAAAATGCAGAATCTCCAATCAGCGTCACGCTACTCGGGATACCTATTCCCTGAATCGCACTGCAATTACTTAACGCATAAGCCTTAATTGTCGTTACACCATCCGGAACAGAAGATATCGCGGGCTTTCCGGACGGACAACAAATCAATACAGTCCCATCTTTTGAACACAACATGCCGTTGGAGCTTTTGTATGTGGTATTTGCCGAATCTACGGTAATGGATTGCAAGCTGGTGTCAAAATAAAAAGCATAGTCCCCAATACTTGTTACACTACTTGGAATATTTACACTCTGTAGAACAGAACAGTATGCGACGCTATACGGGGGAATACTCGTCACTCCACTCGGAATCGAAAGATTGCCGGATTTTCCCCCGGGGCAGCAAATTAATCTTGTTCCGTCTTTTGAATACAAGACGCCTGATACACTCTTATAATATTGACTCGATGTATCAACGGAAATGGCCGCCAAATTGTTGCACCTATTAAAGGCATAATCGCCGATATTTATCACGCTGCCCGGAATGACGATACTTGTTAATCCGGAGCAGTTTCTAAATGCATCCCCGCCGATACTTGTTACTCCATTCGGTATAACCACGCCACTCAGATAGGAGCAACCCGAGAACGCCGAAGCCTAAATGCTTGTCACCGTGCTCGGAATCGTCACACTGCCGCTCTTTCCGTTCGGACAAATATGTAACTCTAATCCGCTTTTTGAAAGCAACATACCATTAACGCTTTTAAAAACAGTATTTAAAGTTGAAACCGTAATCGATGTCAGTTTTGTACAATTCAGGAAACTATTTTCTGAAACAAGACTTACTCCGCTGGGAATATCTACGCTGACCAAATTATCACAAGCATAAAAAGATCCATATCCAATACTTGTCACACTAGTCGGGATAGTAACACTCGTCAGAGAAGTGCAATTAGATAAAGCATAGCTCCCGATAGCTGTTACAAAACTACCTTCCAACATCATGGGAATGCTTAAGTGTCCGCTGAAACCACTTAGTGGCGTGAAATCGGTTATCGTGGCATTCCCGTTTGAAATCGTGTAGGAGAGACCCGTGTAAGGATCCGTATCTGCAACAACCGCAATATCATAAACGAAAATAATACCAAGAAGCATAGAAAAAACAACTACAAAAGACATCGCTCGACTTACTCTTTGACCCATCTTATCTAACCTCCCAGCATTAATCGACCTTCTTTTGTGTAAAAAATAACTTACATTTTCATCATAATACCGACTGCTCTCACTGTAAAGATGCAGGCTTTCTTAGCTCTTTGCTAGTTACTGTGAAAATATAATAGAAATGGTTCCGGGTGCCCAATTGAGTTATATGATCGGAAGTTGCATCGACGTGTATTAGCCTCTGTTCCAATGATTGATATGAAATTCAGAATTGCCTATGGTGCGGCGGTGGCGTTTGTGCTGGTGGCGAGGGCAGCGGTGGTTGTGGCGGTGTCATCAGCGCGAAACGTTTCGCCTTGGGCGATTACCGCCAAATGTTGAAAAACATCAGATTTTGGCGGTAAATCTTGAGAGATGATTGCATCGAGAACAGGTGAAAACTTGAAATCGACGAATTTGGCGGTAATTACATACGAAACAGCACAAACTCAAGCTTTTCATATGTATTAGAGTGTGAAGAAGAAGCAATTAAATAGCACAATTACATACGAAGCAACACAAAATCAACCATTTCGTATGTATTAGAGTGTGAAAAAGAAGCAATTTAATAGCACAATTACATACAAAGTAGCACAAACTCAACCACTTCGTATGTATTAGAGTATAGCAAAACGTTTCGCGCTCGACTGGAAATCAAAGAAGCTACATACGAAACAGCTCAGTACCAACCACTTCGTATGTATTAGATCGTGATGCATATTCAGGCTCGAGCCGCAATTACCGACAAAATCAGCAAAACGCTCCTTTTGGTCGGCATTTGCACTTTGTTAAACTTTATCGCGTCGCAATTCGGACAAAGACCATTAGTGTGTGCATAATCTTTATCTGATATGGGAATTAATTACCGGCTCTCCTATCTCTGCCCTCAAAAAAGGTCTTCAGATTGTCCGGCATTTTGTAGTCGTCACTCTCACAAACGCCATCCACGTCATCCGAAAAAACCGCTTTGAAAATGGCTTTGGCAAGCATCGACTTCGGCGGAATTTCATAATCCGTTCCTTGGTATTCAAACACTCGGCAGTCGACATCGGTTCCGCTGATATCACTGCAACATCCACACGCGTTCTCTTTAACCGATAAACAAATGTCTCGTCCGTTCACGCGAATGGTCGGAGAAGACAGAAATCGATATTCCGTTGCTAACGTTTCTGTGCTCATCTCAATCTCACGATGTTCGATTCGATAACCGGCGAGCCTCAGAGCCGGGGCGATAATGCCAACGACCTCTCGCAATACATCATCCGTGCCAATACATCGCTCGCACGTTTTGTTGTCGAGAAATATATAATCGATTCTGATGAGCTCTGAGAGTGTGTATTTATCGAGATGCCCTTTGATATTGAGTTTTTTGTACATCTTCATTTTCTGCTGGCTCCCTTTCCGAAAAACGAATTATCCTACAAGGTATCCGAATATCCCGATAAGATAACGCATCACTGTTTTCTGCGATATGTCTATTTATTCCATTTACTCTTGCAGTTATATAGACTCATCATTTTTTCGGGAATCATTCAGTCTCTATAGAAATACCACCCAAATAGATAATTGTAATCACGATTTCCTGAATTGTATCCCTACCGTGTCTATAACCCTCGATTTTCGCCTCTCAACTACTTGAGTCCGCAATGACATCGGTGTAAACTGATTCAACGAATAATTGATTGACAAAGAGCTTTTCGTTTCAATTGATTCTTATTCAATGATCAGACTGGCACTCGATGGGGGAATACTTGTGCAGGCGCTAATAGAAAGACAACAGACAAAAAAAGCGCCGCCTTTATTTAAGGCGGTTATTCAGTCTACCTATAAGGAGAATTTTGCGTTCAGAAGCTCGATGGCCGTCTCACTGATCGTACAACCTATTTATTTTTTGGTTAACTATTTTATCTGGCAGGCGGTTTTTCAAGTAAATGATACCGTTTCCGGTTTTACACTGAAAACCATGCTTTACTATTTTGCTGTCTCTTCCCTGCTTGGTTTTCTAAATTGGGATAACGCAGACGGTTCCCTTCAGTGGTTGGTGCAAACCGGTCGGTTCATTACTTATCAGTTAAGACCGGTTCATTATTTATATTATTCGTTTTTCCAAAAAGTCGGACATCGCATCTTGGCTTTCTGGGTAGAGATCCTTCCGATTATCGGCTTCTACCTGCTATTCAAGATCTATCCTATTCCCGTGATGCCCATTTGGGCATTAGTTTCCGTTTCGCTCAGTTTTGTGCTCAGTTTTTTGATTAATTACATCATCGGTACTATTGCATTTTGGTTGGTCAAGACCGATGGTTTACGCAGAGCGATAATGGTGATTAAGGATGTCTGTTCAGGTATATTCCTGCCGTTGACACTGTTTCCCTCAATTATCCAAAAGTTTCTGTTCATTTTACCGTTTCAGTTTATATCCTATGTGCCGGCCCGTGTCTTCATGGGTAGCTACGAATTAGCCGGTATAAAGTTGTCTATCCCACAGATCGTTGGCCTGCAAGCGCTCATGGTGGTCGTGACCTTTTTCCTGAACCGTTTGGTGTGGCATTTGGGAATCAAACGCTTCACAGGGGTCGGTGCATGATGGAGAAGGAGGCAATAGTATGTCACGAAATTTAAGCCTGCCATCTCCGGAAAAGCAGCAGGCATACCGTAGTACATTTTTGCAGTGGTTCAAGATCTACATCCACGGTATGAAAACCGCTTTTGCCTCAAGAATGGCTTATCGCGGTGATTTCTTCATGAGCATGTTTATCATGATGGTGGTGGAATTGTTCGGACCTCTCATCACGTTATTAATCTATCACAATGGAGCGTCCTTCCCCGGGTGGGAAAGACATGAAGTTCTTCTTCTACAGGGTGTTTTTTTGCTCTCGCGGGGCATTGCTTTTCCGTTCTTTATGGGTATGGTCTGGAATACGATCAGCAGAGTTCAGGAAGGCACCTACGATCTGTTGTTGATTAAGCCCCGATCTATACTGCAGATGTCCATAGTAACGGCATTTGACAGCGAAGATCTGGGGAAATTGATCGGCGGGATATTGATGTTTGCTTACGCAATGAAGTCCGTGCCGACACCGCCGTTTACTAACTGGGTGTCCTTCCTTCTTTTGTTTATTTTTTCCCTGTTATCGATGTTTGCATTTGGGCTTTTCATGTCGGGGCTTGGAATTGTATGGATTGGAAATTACCGGATCTATGAGATCTTTATGTCGGTTATGGACTTTGGTCTTTATCCACGATCGATTTTTAACAAGCTGTTTCAAACCATTATTACTTGGGTAATCCCAATCAGTCTGTTGGGTTCTTTCCCGGCTTCAGCGCTCTTGGGCAAAGAAATATCCGGTGTTCTGGGAGCTATGTTGTGTGCCATTGGGTTCCTCATTTTTGGACTATGGTTTTATCACAGAATGGTGCGAAACTACACCAGCGCCGGCGGTTAAGACACCGATCGAACTACTAATCAAAGCCATTACTGAAATCGTGAAGCGAGGATCTACAATGATAAAAGTAGATAAATTGACCAAAACCTATACCACTTATGAAAGAGGCGGAACTTTCAGGGAAGCCTTGAAGAGCCTTGTCGTTCGTAAAAAGAAAATGGTGGAAGCCCTCAAAGAGGTCTCCTTTGAAATCGGCGAAGGAGAGTTAATCGGTTTTCTAGGGCCAAACGGCGCCGGGAAGTCGACAACGCTTAAAATTTTGACGGGCATCTTGTATCCGACCTCCGGAGCGGTTGAAATCATGGGCTATGTGCCGTGGAAGGATCGCAAAAAATATGTGGCAAATATTGGAGCGGTTTTCGGGCAGAAATCGCAGCTCCTTTTTGATATTCCGCCAATGGATTCTTTCCTGCTGAATCAATCGATCTATAACATTCCGGAACAAGCCTTCCGAAAAACGATGAACGAAATGGTTGAAATGCTGGACCTGGAAAAAATCGTCCGAAAGCCCACGAGGCAGCTGTCTCTGGGCGAGCGGATGAAGTGTGAGTTTATCATGGCCATGCTGCATCGACCCAAAATCGTTTTTCTGGATGAACCAACCATCGGGCTGGATGTTATCGCTAAGGGAAAGATCCGGGATTTTATTCATGAGCAAAACAAAAACGGTACGACCTTTATTTTGACCACTCATGACTTGGAAGATGTGGAGCAATTGGCCAAGCGCGTAATCGTTGTGAACCATGGCGAAATCGTATTTGATAATTCCATGGATCATTTACGCAAGCATCTCGGCGACAAGAAATCCGTGCATGTGACGACTCGCAACCCGCTACCATCACTGGCTCAGCCGGGAATACTAATACGCAAGCAGCATTCCAATCGGGATGTTGAGTTGGAGCTGGATTTGTCAAAGCTAAAACTCAATGAATTTATTAAAGAGATGAACGAAAAGTCCATCATCAACGACATGTCGATCGAGAGTCTGGAAATCGAAAATATAATCAAAGATCTGTATTCGCAAGAATAGAAAACGGCAAGCCGCTGTTATCGGGATATCCCATATCCAGCGAACTTGCCGTTCAGAGTTGCTTAGTCATAATTAACACTCGGACGGTGTGATTAGTTGACACCACCCAAACACTTTCGAATCGAATCCACTACGGCATCTGCCGCATTTTCGTTGTCTGCGACCGGTGATTTGATGACAAACTCCCCAACGATCTCGGACTCTCCCAAAGCCTCTCTCATCGCCTTGAAGCACTTGCTTGCATCTCCGCCGCCCGATGTGGCGACGAGTATAATCTTTTTGCCGGACAAGTTATGGTCTCCCAGAAAACTCCTAATCGCAGGTGTAAAAGAGCTTGCCCATACCGGCGTTGCCAAGACGATGAAGTCATAACCTTCCGGGCGATTAGACAGAGATTCAAGTTTCGGGGTCTTCTTGAAAATGACATCCATACCCCCAAAGAGAAACTTAAGGCCGTTCGTCGGGTATGTCTTTTGGGGAATCAGGCGACACACTTCCATGGATGTCCCCTCGGCAATTCGTTCAGCAATACGCTTTGTATTGTCCTCAAGGGAATAGTAATAAATCACGGCTTTCATGTGTTCTGCCTCCTATAATTACACCACTTACGGTGCCATGCGTTTCCGCTCTTGCGGTTCATTATAGTCCTAATTCAAGCTTTTCGGGAGAATTTCTGCTATTTCATCTCTTATCGTTGTAAAATAGATTTATCAAGAATTACGGACTCAGTATGTAAACAAGACGACCCGACTACTAATCAACGTTATCAACCGATAAGTGTATTTCTGTCTGATGTTTCAAACATATAGGAGAGTGAAAATGTCCGAATGCGCCCGATGCGGCTCTAATTGTTCCCACCGTTTATGCGTGCAAAAAGTGCCGATCTTTTCGCATCTGAATACCGATACACTCTTACGCCTATCCGAAAAAATCGGTCATTTAGAATTTAATAAAGGAGACCGGATTTTTGAGGAAAATTCTCACCCCGCATCGCTCTTTATTCTCAATGAAGGCAGCGTCAAGGCATATAAGTACACGCCGGACGGTCGCGAGCAAATTCTTTACGTTTTTACCGAAGGTGACTTTTTCGGGGAGCAATTCCTTCTTGGAAATCGCAAGGCAGCCTACTCGGTTGAAGCGCTGAATCCGGTCAGAATTTGCACTTTGTCTAAAGATAACCTTAACGAAGAGTTGAGACTGAACCCGGACATCGCCATCCGTATTATTGAAGAGTTGGAAGAACGCCTGGCAGGTCTGGAGGAAGTCATTCAAGGGCTCGGCGTTCGAAGCGTCGATGCCAGGCTGGGATCGCTGCTCTTGTCCTTCTGTGACAAATATGGCATCAGCACGCCGGAAGGTATCTCCATCCGCCTGCCGCTCAGTCGGGAAGGCATGGCCAATTATCTCGGCATTGCACGTGAAACAGTCAGTCGCAAGCTTAGCCAACTTGAAAATGACGGCATCCTCAGTTCCGTGGGATCGCGATCCATCTTAATCAAAGATAAACCGGCACTGGAACAATTATCCGGTCGTATTGAATAAAGTAAATTTTGAGCCCTTTTTCGAAATTTGATTTAGATCACAGAAATAGGCTTTCAGTCCTGTTACGATGAATACATCAGATTGACTAGGAGGAAAGAAATATGAATAAAATTGATTATCAGAATAAATCTGTCGGCGAATTAGCGGCCTCTCGCCCTATGTCGATTCACGTATACAAACAACTTGGTATTGATTTCTGTTGCGGTGGCGGAAGACCCCTCATGGTAGCCCTCGAGGAAAAAGGCGTACTCATCGAAGAATTTGATCGAAAACTCCAATCCATCGAGGCAGAACGCGGCACCATAGGACAAATCGACTTTCGCGAGATGAGTTCGGGCCAACTCAGCTCTTATATTGAAGATACCCATCATGCTTTTCTTCGCGATCAACTGCCTCGTGAATCCGAACTCTTACAAATGGTTTTAAATGCCCACGGCAGAGCCCATAGAGAGCTTTTTGAAGTCTATCGCTTATTCGGCCAGTTAAAAACAGACCTTGAACAGCACCTGCTCAAGGAAGAAAATCTACTTTTCCCGGCCCTTCAAGATGCGCCCGGTGAAGAAGATACACGACAATTGGCCATAGAAATTGTCGAGGAACATGAGGCTGCCGGAGAAATTCTTGCCACACTTCATAGAATCACCGGCGATTTCGCTATCCCGGAAGATGCATGCGAAACTTATCGCATTGCTTATGATTTGTTGAATGCCATTGAGCAAGACATTAACCAACATATCCACCTCGAGAATAACATTCTGCTCAAAGAGACCATTGATGACGTTTGAGCGGAACTTGCTTCTTCCGAAGGAGTGACAGAGATGAATAACACAGAAATTGATTTAAAGAAATCAGTTTACGAACTCAGTAAAACGATTCCTGATTTTTCTGCCACCTTGGCAGAAATCGGTTTTCGAGATATTGTGAAACCAGGGATGCTTGAAACCGCCGGACGAATTATGACTGTCCCCAAAGGATGTGCGATGAAGAAAATACCTATCGAGTCAGTCATAGCGCTATTCGAGCAACGAGGCTACACCATCAAGGAGGACAGTGATAATGAGTGAAGAAATAAATAACCGCAAATATCGTGCTGAGGTCATAAAAAGCTTGATCGCTCAGCTTCACGAAGGCAAGACCGTTGATGAAGTCAAATCTCAATTCGAAGAGGCGTTCGACGGCGTGTCGGCGGATGAGATATCGAAAGCCGAGCAATCGCTGATTGAAGAAGGTATGCCTATAGAAGAAGTTCAGCGTCTCTGTGACGTACATGCATCCGTCTTCAAGGGTTCCATCGCGGATATACATATGCCATCATCGCTCTCCGAAGTGCCGGGTCACCCGATTAACACACTTAAACGCGAAAACCGCGCGATTGAGAGACTGATTCGAACCATCCGCGATCAGGTTGCCCTCGCTACGCAAGATGGCAGGGATGATGCCGTTTCTGAATCCCTTCAAAAGCTGATGCAAATTGACCAACACTATCTCAAAAAAGAAAATCTATACTTTCCCTTTATGGAGCAATACGGAATTACCGCACCACCCAAAGTGATGTGGGGAGTGGACGACGAAATTCGCGCACAACTCAAAGCGGTCGTTGCAAAACTTAACGACAGTAAAGTTTCTGATATGATCGATGAAATCGATGCCGTTTTGGAAAAAATTACAGAGATGATTTTCAAAGAAGAAAATATCATGTTGCCGATGCTTCTTGAACACCTAAATACACAGGACTGGAAGCAGATTGCCGACGATACCGACGAGCTCGGATACTGTCTTATCTCAAACGTGCCGGCATGGTCTCCTTCCACAGACGATGATGCGGACAGTACGGACTTTGCCGATACTCTCGCCTCGACGCCTAGCGCTACCGGACTCGTCCACTTAGCAACCGGTGTCTTCAAAGTCGAAGAACTCGAGCGGGTACTGGATACTTTACCTATCGATATCACTTTCGTTGACAGAGACGACACCGTCAAATACTTCTCGCAAAGCAAGGAGCGCATTTTCCCTCGTACCAAGTCCATCATAGGCCGCAAGGTTTCCAACTGCCATCCGCCGGCCAGCGTTCACATCGTCGAAGGCATTGTCAGCGATTTTAAATCCGGCAAGAAAGACCACGAAGACTTTTGGATTAAGATGGGAGAAAGGTTTGTCTTTATTCGTTATTTTGCGGTTCGAAGTGACCAAGGCGAATACTTAGGTACTCTCGAGGTCACCCAGAACATCAAGCCGATCCAAGATATTACCGGAGAAAAACGTCTGGTCTCAGATTCATAATCACACT
>JAAYBI010000106.1 GCA_012718915.1 Clostridiaceae bacterium | reverse complement strand
TTTTTACAGTTTGTTCATTTGAATTGTATAGATAACAAGGGTCGCTGTCAAAACTAATATATTGTTGAAAACCCTAAACAAACATTTACATAGATGAACTTCTATGTGTTTCATCGCGTTTGCTTTTCTTCCGCTCCCGGAGAAACTCGGAAACGATTGTAATATGCCGATTTTAAGGGGATGTAACCCCATTCTTTCATCTTGTCGTAAGTAACCTGCCGGAAATTCTTTTTGCAGTGGCGCCCACTCGAAAGATATCTAATCCACTGTTGCATGTAGAGATCTATTTGCGACAGACCGTAATGACATGTCAACAACGGAAAATACCACTTACACCAGGTTAATTCGTCATCCTTTTTCCCGGTGCCATAGAACTTGAATTGAAACTTGCGAATCAAGGCACGGGCTGCTCGCTCCGTAGATGCATTTTTACTGACGCGCCAGCGATAAAGTTTTCTCGCGGCTCTGGATATCTTTCCCTTCATTTTTTCTATGGCACCCTCGGATAAGTCGACTTGCCCATTTTCATACGAGAGCCCGAGAAAAGACCACGACTCACCCGGCGATGATATATGAGTCTTATCCTCGTTGATTTCCAGCCCTAAAGCGCCCAGCTCTGAACGAACCATGTCAAGCAATGACTTGGCATCCTCAGGGCGGCAAAAGAAAATCAGGTCATCCGAATACCGCAGATAAATCGGTGCCCATTGCACCGCCTGTCGATCGAATCCGTCCAAAAATAAATTCGCCAAAAACGGAGCGAGCGGCATTCCGGCCATAACCCCTTTTTTCTGCTCGCGCAGTACATGACCCTCTGCAATTACATTAGGATCCAGAAGCATGCGTTCAACGACACTTGACAGGGGTTCATCCTCCGAAAGCAAACTTCGAATGAGAGTTGCCATACGATCCACATCAATACTGTTAAAGAAATCGCTGATATCTGTTCGAACACAAGAATACTCCGGAGCGTAGCGGCGAAGCACATTTCGAAAAGCGGCTTGAATTGAAAACCCCGGTCGAAAAGCCAGACAACATGGCATGAACCGATCATAGCGGAGAGACAGTACATGCTGAACTAGCTTGAGCGCTAAACGATCCAAATCATTATAGACATAGATTACTCGCTTCTTCGGCGTGCCAAGCTTGCTGATTAATACTTTTTCCGGAAGAGATGGAGTATATTCCCCCGAAACTATTTCAGTTGCCCGGATAAGGATATCATTCTTGTCTGGAATACTATCAATCCGCCGACTATCCGGATCAAACCGAAACTTTCGGCGCTCCGATTCAAGCGCTTCATCCAGATAAATACTCATGGTATCACTCTTAAGTAATTCCAACATGGTAACGAACTCCGTAATTCATTCTATTCTGCGACGGAATGATTAGCACAAAAAAACCAACGAGCGGAACAGGCTAAGAAGCATGTGAAATTGCTGTAAGCAATACCGGAGTGCACGCCGCGCCACCGTTCCCAAGGCCTTATACCGCGCTGCGCTTTCCCCGACAGGAACACGACATAAGTCGTATCTTAACCTGTGTCCGCCGTTGGAACATCATTATAACACGGAGATTATATTGTCGCTCGGACGTCTGTTACCAGGATCCTTATCTATCACCCAGATAAGTAATAATAAATGCTTCGTGGGCCCAACTGAGTTGTTGGATCGGAAGTTGCACCAACATGTATATCCTCTCGCCGAGAAATATTTGGTTGGAAATTATGAATGGCTCGAGGTCTCGTGCAGGATCTCCGGCGCGGGTTGCGGGTTCGGTGGTTGCGGCACTGGCGATAGGGCCGGCTGTGGCGTGGAAGTGGAGTTGGCGGCTGTGGTGTGGGCGGTGGCGCGAAAGTGGAGTTGGCGGCGGCTGTGGTGTGGGCGGTGGCGTGGGCGGTGGCGCGAAAGTGGAGTTGGCGGCGGCTGTGGTGTGGGCGGTGGAGTTGGCGGTGGCACGGGCGGTGGCGTGAAAGTGGAGTTGGCGGCGGCTGTGGTGTGGGCGGTGGCGTGGGCGGTGGCGCGAAACGTTTCGTCTTAGGTAATTACCGCCAAAAGATGCAAAACTTCCGAATTTGGCGGTAAATATTGAGAGAATAATGTATCGGGAGCAGGAGAAAATTCGAAATTACCGCCAAAACAGACGATTCTCAGAAATTTGGCGGTAAATGAAGCACCTCATGGCTTCGCATCGCCTTACGAAAGTTGCAGATTACCGCCAAAAGATGCAAAACTTCCGAATTTGGCGGTAATTACATACGAAACAGCACAAACTCAGGCATTTCGTATGTGTTAGAGTATAGCAAACCGTTTCGCGCAAGCCTGAATTGCAATGAAATTACATACGAAACAGCACAAACGCAGGCATTTCGTATGTATTAGAGTATAGTAAACCGTTTCGCGCAAGCCTGAATAGCAATGAAATTACATACGAAACAGCACAAACTCAGGCATTTCGTATGTGTTAGAGTGTGATGCACATTCAAACTCGAGCCGCCATTACAAAAACCATCAGAACTCTCCATTTTTCATGTATTAGTATGAGAAAAATATACTGATTCATAGCACAATTGCATGCCTTAATCTCAGCTTTGCTGTATCTATCCCTTTATTCGAATGCATTATTACGCGAAATTAACCCGGCTCTAAGTTCCGGCAACTTGCGAAAATGAATTGACTGTATTGCCCGAGTCGTATTTTCGGCGAGGTTTTCCTTTGTTACTAGCGTATTAAATCCATCAACTGCAGTTTCCGTGCATTTTAGTAACCAGCACGATTCCTGCCTTTCTCGAAAACTCGAAAATGGGTGAAGAACCTGTTAGGATACCACCTCATACGGCCAATCGTTAATTCCGCCAAAGTCATAGACGTTCGTGTACCCCATATCGATTAAGGCCTCTGCCGCAAGCGCACTTCGACGGCCACTTCTGCAATAAAGAAGAATTCTGGAAGACGTATCCGGGATAAGCGTCGATGCAAGAGTATTAATACGGTCGTAAGGCAGTAACAAGGCTCCTTCGATGTGACCTTGATTGAATTCATCTTCAGTGCGAACATCAACCAATATATATGCCTCGCCATCATTCATCATTTCTCTGGCGGTTTTAGCATCAATGACTTGGACAGATCCTGAAGACTGTGAGGCTTCAGATGGCTGAGCCATCTCACTTTCGGACAGAATACTATCAGAAATCCGAGAGGCATCCGGATCGAAGTCACACGAGGCAACCGAAAATACCGTCAGAATCAATATCGGAGCAACTCGGATCCATATTCGTTGAATTCCGAAATTAATCTGCTTCATCGTTACTCACCTCCTGTAATCCTATTATATTCGGATTATCCAATCTCCTCAATTACCGAAAAATCAGGCTCTTTTCATTTCATGCAGATTTCATTCAATATTTTGTGAGAACTGCACCTATTTAACTATCATCAAATGTTAAAAATTATGCATTTTATACAGCAAAACGTTTCGTTTATCTCTGGTTTTATTGACTATATTTTTTTAGGAGCATATACTTTTTATAGAAATCGTGCTCGAGAACGCGAAGTTCTTGACTGCTTTTTTACTTGGGTGCCGGTCAGAATCCGGCATATATTTCTAAATCCTGAGAGGAGGGATAATCGGCAAGTGACATCTGACTTTCAACACAAAGACAAATCAACACAAATTAAAGGAGATTTTACGATGAAAACTATCAGAAAAATTCTCGTTCTAGTCATCGCTTTTGCGTCTCTCATGTCTATCCTATCTTTGGGCGCATGTGCTAAGAAAGATAGCGGAAAGACCAAGGTCGGTGTATCCATGCCGACACAGTCTCTGCAACGTTGGAATCAGGACGGTGCTTACCTAAAAGAGAAACTCGAAGCAGCCGGTTACGAAGTTGAATTGCAATTTGCAAACAACGAGATTAACCAACAGGTCAGCCAAATTGAGAACATGATCACAAACAAGTGCGACGTTCTTATTATTGCTGCCGTTGACGGCGACTCCTTGGTGAACGTACTTGCAGACGCCAAGAAAGAAGAGATTGAAGTCATTGCATATGACCGCTTGATCATGAAGTCCGACGCCGTATCTTACTATGCGACGTTCGACAACTACATGGTCGGAACCATTCAGGGCGAGTTTATTGAAAAGACTTTGGATCTTGAGAATGCCGCAGGTCCTTTCAACATGGAAGTTTTCGCCGGCTCACCGGACGATAACAACGCTCGTTTCTTCTACCAGGGCGCATACGACGTTCTTTCTCCTTACATTGACAGCGGTAAGCTCGTCGTTGTATCCGGTCAGAAAGATTTCGAGACCTGCGCGATTACTTCTTGGAAAACAGAAACCGCTCAGAGCCGCATGGACGACCTTTTGACCGCCAACTACGCTACAGGCACTAAGCTTGACGTCGTGCTTTCTCCTAATGACTCCATTGCTATCGGTATTACCAATGCACTGGAAAACAGCGGAGATTTCACACCGGGCACCAATTGGCCGATCATCACCGGACAAGACTGTGATATTCCGAACATGAAGAACATCATTGCCGGCAAGCAGTCCATGTCTATCTTCAAGGACACACGTACTCTTGCAGACCAGACTGTTAAAATGGTTAATTCCATCGTCAAAGGCGAGAAAGTCGATGTCAATGACACCGAAACCTATGACAACGGCATTACAGTCGTTCCTACATACCTTTGTACTCCGGTATTCGGCGACATCAACAACTACAAAGAACTGTTGATTGACAGCGGATATTATACCGAAGATCAACTCAAGTAATAGATATTATTCAAGTTTTGGCCAGAGATCCGGCGGGCATGACATTGATGACAATTCGATCTCATGCCCGCTCCTTCTCTTTATCTCAGTAATATATGAACGGAGGATCTTTCCGTGTCAAGAACGCTTCTCGAAATGAAGAATATCACAAAGCTTTTTCCCGGTGTCCGAGCCTTAGACAACGTCAATATCGATGTCAAAGAAGGTGAGGTTCATGCTATTGTCGGCGAGAACGGTGCCGGCAAGTCAACCCTAATGAATGTTCTCAGCGGCGTTTATCCTTATGGAAGTTACGAGGGTACCATCACGTACGATGGCGAAGAATGCCGTTTTTCTAAGATTCGCGACAGCGAAAAACTTGGCATTGTTATCATTCATCAAGAACTTGCTCTGGTCCCATACCTCACAATCGGCGAGAACATATTCTTGGGAAATGAGCGTTCAAACGCATCATTTATTAATTGGGACGCCACTTTTCACGAGGCCGACGAGCTTCTGCGAAAAGTCGGACTTCTCGAGAATTCTCGGACATTGATTAAGGATATCAGCGTTGGCAAGCAACAATTAGTTGAAATCGCAAAGGCGCTTGGCAAGAACGTGCGACTCTTAATCCTCGACGAGCCGACTGCATCCCTCAACGATGTCGACTCTCGTAAACTACTTGACCTGATTCTTCTTCTTAAGAAGGAAGCAGGCATTACTTCAATTATTATTTCTCATAAACTGGAAGAAATTAACTACGTCGCAGATCGCATTACGATTTTGCGCGATGGTTCTACGATAGAGACCCTGGACAAGGCAGCCGATGATATTTCCGAACCTCGAATCGTTCGCGGCATGGTCGGACGTGAAATGGTTGACCGTTATCCCCAGAGAAATGTTGCCATCGGCAACGAATGTTTCAGTGTCAGTAATTGGACCGTTCGACATCCGGTGTTCCTTGACCGCCTCGTTGTAAAAAACGCTTCCTTTAACGTTCGTCAGGGCGAAATCGTCGGTTTTGCCGGACTGATGGGTGCCGGCCGATCCGAGTTAGCTAAGAGCATTTTTGGCCGCGCTTACGGGCATTACATTTCCGGCACCATCTTCAAAAATGGTGCCGAGATAGCGCTTCCCTCTATTCGGAGGGCGATCGAAAACGGTATTGCCTATATCACAGAAGACCGTAAAGGCGACGGATTAATTCTATCCGAGTCTATTACGGAGAATATCACTTTGGCCAAAATGGATAAGGTGACCAGCGGCATATTTGTTGATAAAGATTTGGAAAGACAGAGTGCGCTCGATTACCGCGATAAATTGCGTATTAAGACGCCTTCGGTAGAGCAAAAAGTCGGAAACCTCTCCGGCGGTAATCAGCAAAAGGTCTTAGTCAGCAAATGGATGTTTACCGATCCGGACGTCTTATTCCTGGATGAGCCGACCCGCGGTATCGACGTCGGCGCCAAGTATGAGATTTACACGATTATGAATAATCTGGCGGCAGCCGGAAAAGCCGTTATAATGATATCTTCAGATCTCCAAGAGGTCTTAGGTATGTGTGATCGAATCTATGTGATGTACGAAGGCCGCATCATCGGGGAACTTCCCAGAGAAGAAGCGTCGCAGGAAGTCATCATGAGCTTGATACTACTAGCAAGTAAAGGAGCATGAGAATTATGAAATCCGACTTAAACGACCCCAACGAGATCAAAATCAACCAAATGCTGTCCGAGCCCTCGACCCCAGGCCAAATTAAGTTATCTCTTCAATCGGAGGACCTGGAACGGCACTCTCCGCTGGTTACTTTCCTAAACATATTTCAGAAATATTCCATGATTATATCGCTGATTGTCGTCATGCTTATTTTTGGTATCATGACCAACGGTGTTTTATTGGCCCCACGTAACATTTCGAACCTAATATTTCAAAACTCTTTCATCGCTATTCTCGCAGTCGGAATGCTCATATGTATCCTTACCGGCGGTAATATTGACCTTTCGGTCGGCTCAATTGTCGGCTTCATCGGTGCCCTTGCCGGTCATCTGATGATTGTCGAAAAGTATCCGGTCTTCATTTCTATTGTCATTTGTCTGATTGCCGGCATCGGCATCGGTATATGGCAAGGTTTCTGGATTGCTTACATTGGTATCCCGCCATTTATTACCACCCTTGCTGGACAGCTGGTTTTCCGAGGTTTGACTCTGGTCATTCTTAACGGCCTAACTCTCGCACCTTTCCCAGACAAGTTCCTCGGTCTCTCGACCGGCTTCATTCCGGATTTTTTTGCTGTCGGAGATTTGAACGGGACGGCGCTCGTCGTCGGGGTCGCAGCTGTGATCGCATTCCTCGGCATCAAGATATTCGGCAGAATCAATAAAATCAATAAAGGCTACGAGACCGGAAATCCAATCTTATTCGCTATTAATCTCATCGTGATTTCAGGTGCGCTTCTCTTGGCTACATTCACACTAGCGCAATACAGAGGTATTCCCACTGTTTTGATTATTCTTGCCATTATCGTTCTGATTTACTCTATACTGACCAGCATGACCGCTCCAGGTCGTTATCTCTACGCACTCGGAGGTAATGAGAAAGCCGCGCGGCTCTCCGGAATTAATACCAAGAAGGTAATGTTCTTTGCGTATACCAACATGGCCTTTCTGGCCGCTGTTGCAGGTTTGGTTTTCGCAGCGCGTCTCAATTCCGCCAGCCCGTCTGCCGGACAAAACAACGAGCTCGACGCCATTGCTTCTTGCTTCATCGGCGGTGCCTCGGCTTACGGTGGTATTGGTACGGTCGGCGGCGTATTGATCGGTGCCGCCTTCATGGGTGTTGTGAACAACGGCATGAGCATCCTCGGATTTGAGCAGGCGGCTCAACAAGTCGTTAAAGGCCTTGTCCTTCTCTTTTTCGTGGCACTGGACGTTATGACCAAGAAAAAATCTAAATAATACTCCAACTATACGTTCCGGGTGGTAAATAATGACTTCAATCAAAAAAATAGCCGAAATCGCCGGTGTCTCTCGGGGCACCGTCGATCGTGCTTTAAATAATCGTGACGGGGTCAATGAAGACGTTGCAAACCGTATTCGTTCCATCGCAAAGGATCTTGGATACAAGACCAATCGTGCCGGGCTGGCTTTGGCAGCCCGAAAGCACCCACTAAAAATCGGTGCCATTTTTCCTTCTGAAGGCAATCCGTATTTTGAAGACGTTATATTGGGCATGCGAGCCGCAGAAAGCGAGTATGCCGATTTCGGGGTGTCAATCTCACTTAAAACCACCAAAGGATTTAGCACTTCATCGCAACTCAAAATGATTGACACGCTGGTTGATGAGGGTGTTCAGGCCATCATACTTTCTCCGGTCAACGATTTAGCCATTGCACGTCGCATCAAGGACTTATTGTCTGTCGGAATACCGGTCATCACCGCCAACACCGACCTCGAAAAATCAGATCGTCTGTGTTATGTCGGGACGGATTATTTTAAGAGCGGCAAAATGGCCGGCGGACTCATGGGCCTCATAGCAGCCGGTCGCAAAAAGCGAATTGTTATTCTGACCGGTTCTATCCATGTCCTCGGCCATAATCAAAGCATTTCGGGATTCTATTCTGTAATAAAATCCGAGTACCCAAACCTCAGCGTCGTGGATGTCGAAGAGACACAGGACAACTCGGACATCTCATATGAACTAGCCAAATCTCTTCTTACATCCAAGGATTGCCCGGATGCCATCTACATGACAGCCGGTGCTGTGTACGGCGCATGTCGCGCAATCGAAGAGGCCGGAATGGCCGGCAAAATTATTCTTTTGACCCATGACTATACCGGAGAGTCCAAGGTATTTTTGGAAAAGCGTGTCATTACGGCATCTATACCGCAGGATCCATTTCAGCAAGGTTATTTGCCTGTGAAGCTTCTTTACGACTACTCGTTGGATAAAGAAAAACCCAAAAATGATCGCGTATATACCAATAGTTATATTACGATTCCAGAGAGTCTCTAGTTTATTATTGATTATTAATCTCACTCGGATATCTTCTGCTTTCTTTACAAATATGTTCAGGTTCAATAAAATGAACTCGTATTACATATTGTGGACGAGTGAGGTACGGTATGTTAATAGACTTATCGGAATTTCTGGGTCGATATGGAATGTTTTTTATATTATACTATGTGTTGATTTGTGTTATTTCATTCTCGCTTTTTCGATACGATAAGTATGCCGCAGTCTCAAGACATCTTCGAATCAGTGAAAATGTGCTCTTTTGTATATCCTTAATGGGCGGTGCACTGGGTTCTTATCTGGCCATGTACATTTTTCGGCACAAGACACGGCATCTCTCTTTTCGAGTCGGTATTCCGATACTAATTATTTTGCATCTGTTATTGATTACAGGCGGAGTCCTTCTGGTCATGTAATGGCTTAATCAATTATATTATCCGCTTTTTATGTCCTCCTGCGATTGTACTGCGCTAATTGTTTTCACAACGTTTTTAGAATTCTAATTGTATCAGGCATCTAAATGGTTGCATGCAATTGCATACGGATTTATCATGAAATTAAGATATTTGCTGTCGCAAAAAGCATGCGAAGGAGGATACGATTATGGCGGAGTTAACCAAGCAAGATATTTATCGAGCAATTGAGGAGGATCGCATCCAGCTCTACGGACAACCGAAGTGGACTTTTGGCAAGAATACATGCAATACATACGAGGTTTTCGCCGACTTGATGATGACGCAAGATAGCGAGCCCATCTTGCCTTCGATTTTTTTGCCGATTATTCAGGCGGATTACGCTCTCACCGAAGCATTTGGAACTTGGTTCCTTGACCGTGCTTTTGCTGACGCATCGAAAATGATGAATGCGCTCAAAGTACGTCTGACCGTATCAATCAACGTCATGGCGTTTCAGGCTAACCGTCCGGAATTTGTAATGCGTGTGCTTGAACTCATGGATAAGCATCATCTTGAATCTGATAATGTTCAAATCGAACTCTCCGAAGTTCAGCCTCTTGATGAGATCGGCACCGGTAATTTGAAGCGAATTCATGATGAATACGGAATATCTCTGGTGCTCGGGAACTTCGGTCAAGGGTTTTCGAACATCGACTTGTTAAGAAGAATCCCTTTTTCGATCATCGAAGTCAGCAAATCTTTCGTAAAAGAAATCGAGAGTTTTGAGCGAGACTTTAAGGTGATCATTGGGATATTGGAGATGGCAAAAGTCATGGACATACATGTCTGCGCTAAAGGCATAGAGACGCCGGAGCAGATGGAGATGCTCGAAGAAGCCGGATTTACGATGGGGCAGGGCTTTTTAATCGGAAAGCCGTTAGTCTTTGATGAACTGAAGACGTTTATCGATCAATATGCGGAGCGCTGACTGCGTTGCTTATTGACCTAATTCAATGAATTATATATATCACAAGGGAGGCATTTCTCAAGAAGCGCCTCCCCTTCGTTATTCGATTATCCGAATCCCCGGTTAATTCGGATCTTCTGCTTGCCTCAGCGCCTCGATAATTTCCGGATCATATAGCGTTCCGCTCGATTTATCAATTGTGCTTATCGCCATCCGGGATGCCTGAATTCGATCGTATCCTCGGCCGAGAAGATGCGTCAATTGGTCATCATAATCACAAGCGACGCGTATGATTCTCGCCACCACCGGAATCTCTTTGCCTTTTTGACCTTTTGCATAGCCGCTGCCGTCCCAGTTTTCGCGTTGCGCCAGAACGGCCTCAGCGATATCTGCCGTCTCTTCGAAAACCGACAGAACGCGAAACCCTACAGCGGGATAATTTTCGATATCTGAAGAGACCGGTCTGGTCTCTTCCCTGCCAAGATCAGCTTGATGTAATGTATCCTCTTGACCCCTATTGTTTTCGGTCGTAATCCGTCCGACATTATGATATGCACCGGCTCGTCGCGCTTGCTTCGTTCTCTCCTCAGACAAACCCATTTTTCGAGCAATTCGCTCGCATATTTCGGCCACTTGTTCAGCGTGAGTTTTTTCTCCGGGATTTTCTGAATGAAGATTGTCCACAATATTCTTAATTAAGCCGCCTTTAATGTCTTTGCGATGATTAGACTTCTCGCTATACATGGCATCCTCTGCTTTATCGATAATCGCTAGGATATCTTGATCCGCATGCACCTTGGTTGCAACGCCCAAAGATATGCTGCCTCGGATTGCGAATATCGCCTCCTCTGCAAAAGATTGCTTCACTTGCTCAGCAATTTTCATGGCCTCGTCAAGAGTTGTGTCCGGAAGTATGGCTGCGTACTCGTCACCTCCGATTCGAGCAACGACATCTCTTTTCCTTGTGTGCCGCTGCAGAGCTTCTGCCGCCTTGGTGAGCAATAAATCTCCGGCAACATGCCCAAACACATCGTTGGTGAGCTTGAGTCCGTTGACATCGCCGATAATGACAGATATCGGAAGCATCCCTTCGTTATCAATTCGTTCACGTTCTTCTTCATAAAATCGTCGGTTATAAAGCCCGGTCAGCTGATCATTGTAGCTCAAGAATCGAATGCGATCTTCTGCCGCTTTATTCTCGGTAATATCCAAGAAAAAATTCAGTGCCGCCGGTTTGCCGTTCCAGTCATATTGAATTCCTTCAGATTCGACCCACCGCATCTCGCCATCCTTACGGCGTATACGAAAACGAATTTTTTCGCGATCCTTCATGCCCTTAGCTCGCATACGGTGATACTCCAACACCCAACGCACGTCCTCTTCATGAATCCATGTCTCAAGTCCCAGACCCGAGAGCGACTTTGTCGGTCTTCCGAGAATACGCCCCAGGGCAGCATTCGCGAGCTGAATCTTTGAATCCTGAAGAACCGCTATTCCCTCAACCGCGTTTTCGAAAAGACTTCTGTATTTTTGTTCGCTTCTTTGAATGGCCTGTTCGCTCTTCTGCTTCTGTCGAATCGTCCTGCGCGATTGAATCAAACCAACCGACAATGCCGCAATCAGAATAAGTGCTATGACTATGACTTCTCGAAGATCTGCGAAATCTACTTCTTTCCGCATCTCAATATTGACGTATTTATTGAAAATTGCATCCTTTTCTTCCGTCGTAATCGTTGCGATACCCTTATTGAGAATATCTCTTAACATGGGCTCGCTCTTTATGATTCCCAGTCTCAGATAATTGGTGTATTCGCTGACTTGACCGGCAATTTTCAGATTAAAATACCCTTCTTTGCGGATCGTGTATGCCGATACGGTCAGTGATCGAAGCGTCATGTCCGCTTGACCGTCCACAACTTTCTGATAACATTCGATTTCGCTGCCGACGATAATGATTTCTATGTCCGGATAATCGGTTCTTACCCGTTCCTCGATCGATGTCCCTTCCGGGAGAACCATGGTCTGATTTCGTACATCCATCAGGTCAGAAATATATGTGTGATCCTGGCGAGTAATAATGACGTTGGCATCGGTGTAGACCGGCTCAGTAAACAGGAGCCATTCCTCGCGCTGCTGCGTCTTATTGAGGAACGTCAGAACGTGGCATTTGCCTTGCCGGGATAGCTCAATACTTTCATTCCAATCTTTGGTCGGTATAATCTCAATATTTATGCCCAATCTTTCTTCAACAAGATAGATGGTATCCGCCGCGATGCCTAAATAATATCCTTCATCAGTCAGCGTCTCAAATGGCGCCCAATCCGGATCCACGCACATATATATCGTTCCGAGCTCCTCGAGATATGCTTTTTCCTCTTCAGTAAGAATGACTGTGGGCGCCGAAACCGACCCTGCCTGAATACCGGGCAAAATACCGGCTGCAATGACACGTTCTACCGGACAAATAATAATCAAAAACTGCAACATTGCCAGAACTGCCGGAACCCATTTCTTGAGCAACGCGCGGCTTCTTGTGCCGTATTTCGTCATGGTCATCCATTCTCCAGAAAACTATATTTATCAAGGCGATTGACGTTCAAAACTCTCGAAAATCAGATTCTTTCAGTTTGCTCCCTGCTAATTTGAGTATACCTGCTCGAGACTCACTCGCATAGCAGAATAAGGTGAACTTTTCGTCACAATTTTCACTTTCTTTATTCATTTTAATATAGCAATTATTACAAAGAATACGTAGAATATAGATAGCGGTCGAGATTGATCAATACCGCTTGTAAAATGTTTTTCTACGC
>JAAYBI010000105.1 GCA_012718915.1 Clostridiaceae bacterium | reverse complement strand
TATCAGAGAAAGTACTAATTATTCGTTGGCCGTGTTCCAGCTCATTAGTGCGCGGAGTTCTTTGCCGACTTTCTCGATAGGATGTTCGGTTTCGAGTTTACGACGTGCGTTGAAGTTCATACGGCCGCATTGGTTTTCGAGAATCCAATTTCTGGCGAAAGTGCCGTCTTGAATCTCACGGAGAACTTTCTTCATCTCTTTCTTGGTATCATCGGTAATAATGCGCTTGCCGATGCAATAATCTCCATACTCTGCAGTGTCTGAAATGGAGTAACGCATACGGGATAAACCTCCCTGGTATACCATGTCAACAATAAGCTTCATCTCGTGCATACACTCGTAGTAAGCATTTTCCGGATCATATCCGGCTTCACAAAGGACTTCGAAACCGACTTTCATGAGCTCGGAAACGCCGCCGCAAAGCACTGCTTGCTCGCCGAAAAGATCTGTCTCAGTCTCTTCGCGGAAAGTTGTCTCAAGAAGGCCTGCTCGTCCGCCTCCGATACCATGACCATATGCGAAAGCAATGTCACGGCAGTTGCCGGTGTAGTCCTGGTAAACGGCATACAAGCAAGGCACGCCACGTCCGATGGTATATTCTGCACGCACGGTGTGTCCGGGACCCTTAGGGGCAATTAGAAATACGTCGACATTTGCCGGCGGAACAATTCTCTGAAAATGGATGTTGAAGCCATGTGCGAAAGCGAGTGCTTTGCCCTCCGTCAAGTTAGGAAGAATATCCTTTTCGTACATCGCGGGCTGGTGCTCATCGTTAATCAAAATCATAATAACGTCAGCAATCTTGGTAGCCTCGGCAGTTGTCATGACCTTAAGGCCTGCATCTTCTGCCTTAGTCCAAGACTTGGAACCTTCATAAAGCGCAACAATAACGTTGTATCCGCTTTCTTTTAGGTTGAGAGCATGAGCGTGTCCCTGACTTCCGTAGCCAACGATGGCAACGGTCTTGTTGTCAAGCGCATGTGTTTGGCACTCGGCATCCTTGTAAATCTTTTTCATGGTATAGCCTCCTCGTAAATTGAAATCTTTTTAGTTTTCTGTGTCTGTCAGTGAAAGCACTCGTTCGCCGCGTTCAACGGCAATTGTACCTGTTCTAACCATCTCGAGTATGCCAAATGGAGCGATCAAATTCTTCAGTGCTTCTATTTTATCGCTATCTCCGGAAATCTCAATGGTTGCGGTTGAAGTGGATACATCGACGATATGTCCGCGGAAGATGTCGGCAATCTGAAGAATGGAAGTTCTCGTCTGATCGTTACATGTGACCTTGATGAAAGCCAACTCTCTGGAAATGTGCGCATCCCTTTCAAGACGCTTAACTTTGAGGACAATCGGTAACTTGTAAAGTTGCTTCAAGACCTGATCAATTTCGGATTCGTTGGCGATGACAGATACTGTAATTCGAGAAATCTTTGCGTCGTCTGTTGTGCCGACAGCCAAACTGTCGATATTAAACCCGCGACGGGCAAATAGGTTGGCGACGCGAGCTAGAACGCCGGAGTGATTCTCTACGAGAATTGATAGATTGTGCTTCATTGTGCCACCTCCGTTTATCGTACGTTATCACGATTATAGCCTTATAACAAGAAAAGGGGAGAACCCCCTTTCCTTTGGTCTAAAATCGACAAGAAAAAGAAACGAAACATTGAACTTCGACTTATTTGTTCTTGAGAAGATCGCGAATCTCGGTTAATAAAACAACGTCCTCTGCGGGTGCCGGAGCAGGAGATTCGGCTTCTTCCTTCTTTGAAAGAGCAGCAGCTTTCTCTTTTGCCTTGTTGATAAGACGGACAATGATGAATATAACAAAGGCGATGATTAAGAATTGGATGACCGCATTGATTAAGATGCCGTATCCGATCGCAATCTCTGGCGTTGTTATCTCTCCGGCGCTGTCTAATACGGCCTTCTGCAGTACCACCTTCATATCCGCAAAATCAACACCTGCAGTCAAGATGCCGATAACCGGCATAATGAGATTATCTACGATAGCTGTGATAATTTTGCCAAAAGCAGCACCGATTACGACTGCAACGGCTAAGTCAATGACATTCCCCTTTGTGATGAACGCTTTAAAATCTTTGAACATAATACAAACCCCCT
>JAAYBI010000104.1 GCA_012718915.1 Clostridiaceae bacterium | reverse complement strand
TCGAGATCTTTGTCAACTGAAAACAAAATAGTATCAGTTAAGAAAAATCCGGTTCAAGAAGGTGTTAATGATTATCACGAATCTTATCTATAGGTAATGTAACCCGACTTAACAAGTAATTCCGCGGTAAGTACAGCACCACCTGCTGCACCACGGAGCGTGTTGTGTGATAAACAGGTAAACTTGTAATCAAAAATATTGTCTTCGCGAAGTCTGCCAATTGAAATAGACATCCCGCCACCAAGATTCGCATCAAGTGCTGCTTGAGGTCGATTATCTTCTTCAAAATACTGCAAAAAATGTTCCGGAGAACTCGGTAGACCATGCGCTATTTCTTCACCCTGATATGAAGCCCAAGCTTCTTTCATCTGCTCGATAGTCGGCTTATTCTTAAAAGACACAGACACTGCAGCCGTATGACCTTCCTGAACCGCAACGCGATAGCACTGAGCAGAGATGACCGGACTATTCACGGGTTCAATCGCATCGCCGACGATATTACCCCAAATTTTCAAAGGCTCCTTCTCACTCTTCTCTTCTTCACCGCCAATATACGGGATAAGATTTCCAATCATCTCCGGCCAATCTTCAAAAGTTTTTCCGGCACCGGAAATCGCCTGATAAGTACACACGCTGACTTTATCGATTCCAAAATGATACAGAGGAGCGAGCGCAGGCACATAGCTTTGGATGGAGCAATTCGGCTTAACCGCAATAAATCCCCTTTGCGTACCCAGACGACGTCTTTGTGCATCAATAATTGCCGCATGTGAAGGATTAACCTCAGGAATAATCATCGGAACATCCACTGTGCCTCTATGAGCCGAATTATTTGAAACGACCGGCACTTCTAATCGGGCAATATCTTCTTCAAATTTGCGAAGCTGATCCTTAGGCATATCCACTGCACAAAAAACAAAATCAAGACCATCGCAAAAAGCTTCCAAGTCTAAGGAAGAATACACAATTAGTTTTTTAATCATGTCAGGAATCTCGCGATCGATTTTCCATCGTCCGGAAACTGCCTGTTCATAACTTTGTCCGGCAGATCGAGGTGAAGCCGCAACTTTAGCACAAATAAACCACGGGTGTTGATCCAACAAAGTTACAAAACGTTGTCCGACATAACCTGTCGCACCAATGACACCGACTTTAAATTTTCTCTCCATTTTACACCCCTAGACTGTCCTTCTTGTGCGGACATTTGTTTTTGATGGGTGTATAATATCATATCACTCTGGTGAATGCAATAGCATCAAATTCCGATTTATTTCTTATGCTATGATAAAATGTAGACAAGAACGGAGGACATATAGTGTGACTACGAGCAAGAAGAAAAACGCAACATCATTCGATATGTTAGACCAATACATCAATTATATGCAGGCGGTTAAAGAGAGATCTCCCCTAACGGTCTCTGAATACAGATATGACCTGACCATGTTCTTTCGGTTTTTTAAAAGAGATCGAAAACGCGTCGATATGGATACCCCTTTCAACCAAATTGATATATCCGATATTTCATTGCAAGATTTGGAATCTGTTACCATAGATGATTTGTACGTATTTATGATTTATCTTTCCAGAGAACGCAAAGCTTCTGCAACGACAAGAGCCAGAAAAACGGCTACACTCAAATCGTTTTTTAAGTTTCTTTTTCAAAAGAAAAAATGCATAACCTCTGACCCTGCGTATGAACTGGAATCACCCAAAATCGGTCGTCGTTTACCAAAGTATCTGAATCTCGACGACAGCATCAATCTACTCAACGTTGCGCACGCTTCTACACACAAGACTTCTATGAGAGACTTTTGTATTTTGACATTATTCTTAAATTGCGGCATGCGATTATCCGAACTCCGGGGAATAAATCTTTCTGATATGCACGAAAACACGTTGCGAGTGATTGGAAAAGGCAATAAAGAACGAACCATTTATCTTAATCGGGCCTGTATGGAAGCTATTGATGCTTATCGGAAGGAGCGATCGGCACTGACGAAAATAATTAGTGCCGACGCCCTATTCCTCAGCAGAACAGGACGCCGGCTTAGCCATCAAATGATACAGAATACTGTGAAAAAGAGGCTTTCCGAATCCGGAATAGATACCAATGTATATTCCGTCCATAAACTTCGACATACCGCCGCCACACTCATGTACAAATATGGTCAAGTAGATATAAGAAGTTTACAAACCATTTTGGGACATTCTTCTGTCGCTACGACTCAAATTTACACACACGTTGACGATGAATCTCTGCACAAAGCTATTGAAAGCAACCCGTTATCTCAATTTACTCCGGATAAGTCCGACCGATAACTTCACACATCGCTTTTATTTCGTTACAAAGTGAAATGAAGACGTCCGGCTTCAACTGCTGCGCCGCATCTGAAAGCGCACAAGTCGGGTTCGGATGCACTTCAATAATTAATCCATCCGCTCCTGCCGCAATAGCTGCAAGAGACAACGGGCGAACATAAGCTGCTTTACCTGCTGCGTGGCTCGGGTCAACAATTACCGGCAAATGCGTTTTGGATTTCAAAACAGGGATTGCGCTAATGTCAAGTGTACTTCGAGTTGCCGTCTCAAAGGTGCGAATACCTCGCTCGCAAAGTGCTATTTTGTAGTTTCCTTCGCTCATTATATACTCGGCTGAACCAAGCCATTCGTCGATAGTCTCTGCAATACCACGTTTTAGCATAACCGGTTTACCGGACTTTCCGACAGCAGACAATAACCTGAAATTTTGGGCGTTACGCGCTCCTATCTGAATCATATCCAAATACTCTGTTGCCTGATCGATATCGCATTCCGAAGTTATTTCGCTAATAACCAGAAGGCCGTGACGATCCGCCACCCGACGTAATATTTTAAGACCTTCCATCTCAAGACCCTGAAATGCATAAGGAGATGTACGAGGCTTATATGCCCCGCCTCTCAAAAACTTTGCGCCTAGTTTGACGATGGTTTGAGCCACTTCTTCAACTTGCTCTTCAGATTCAACAGCACATGGACCGGCCATCATCGTAATCATCTTGCCGCCAATTTCGACGCCATTTATATCAAATGAAGAACCTTCCGGACGGAATGCGCGACTTGCAAGTTTATACGATTCCATAATCGGAACAATTTTTTCGACCGCAGTCAGAACGTCAAGAGAACCGGGCGCCAAACGCGACTTATCACCGATTACTCCGATGATGAGTCTTTCTGCACCCTCAGATATATGCGCTTTCAAATCGCATCCGGAAAGCTTGTTGAGAATTTCATCGACTTGATCCTTGCTTGCGCCTGGCTTAACTACAATAATCATTTTCCTACCTCCGTCACAATCGTGACACTACAAATTTTACGATGGTTAATATCACAGAAGAATCACTTCATATGAAGCACAAATGCTTTATACGCTAAATAAGTATGATAAAGATCCGCTTTGCTGATGAGTTCGTATGGTGCGTGCATAGACATTACAGGCACCCCGCAATCTAATACCTCAAGCCCAAACTGAGCCATATAAGCAGATATCGTGCCTCCTCCGCCCTCGTCTACTTTTCCGAGTTCGCCGGTTTGCCAAATGACGCCATTATCCTCAAAGGCTTTTATGACCTCAACAACAAAGGCACCGTTGGCATCATTCGTCCCGGACTTACCTCTTGCACCGACATATTTTTCTATCTTAATGCCGTGAGACATATATGCCGAGTTGCGAGGATCCGACACAGAAGCGTATTTAGGGTCAAAACCGTTGGAGACATCGGCGGAAAGCATCTTACTATTCTCTATTGTTTTACGATAGAGCAATTCGTCAAATGATCTGTTTTGTTTGCCGAAAAGCTCTGCAAGAACATTTTCGAAAAGTCGCGACTGTGCTCCGGTGTTACCATAGCTGCCAATTTCTTCTTTATCCGTCAACATACACACGCAGGTCTTATTCGGTTTGGGTATTGAAAGAATGGTCGCTAAAGCAGGATATGCACACACTCGATCGTCATGACCGTATGCTGCAATAAACGAACGATCAAAGCCGACATCTTTAGCCTTCATGGAAGGAACGATTTCAAGCTCGGCAGATACAAAATCTCTCTCCGTCATACCATACGTCTCAAAGAGATACTTCAGAACATTAATTTTGAAGGCTTGCGGAATATCTTCTTCAATCGGAATGCCGCCGATAATGACATTCAAGTCTTCTCCTTTTACTATATCCGAGCCTTTCCTGCTCATTTGCTCATTGCCTAAGTGAGGCAATAAATCTGTGATATAAAACACAGGATCCTCGTCTTTTTCTCCGACACAAATAGAAATGCAAGTATTGTCTTTCAGATACACTGTGCCGTGAATGGATAGTGGAATTGTCGTCCATTGATATTTTTTAATTCCACCATAATAATGTGTCTTTAGATAAACGGTCTCTTCATCTTCATAGACCGGATTCGGTTTTAGATCAAGTCGCGGCGAATCGACATGGGCACCAAGTATATTGAATCCATCTGAAACAGGTTGTTTCCCAACAACAGCCATAACCAGACCTTTGCCCTTAATTGAAGCATATACTTTTTGTCCGGGTTTTATTGAATTCAATGAGTTAATATCTACAAACCCTTTTGCCTTGGCAAGATTAATCGCTTCGGACACAAACTCGCGCTCCGTTTTAGCAATATCAATAAACTGTTTATATTCATCGGCAAACGCGAAGATACTATCACGTTCTTCTTGCGATGATGACTTCCAAATGTTCTTATAGTCATTCATTAAGTAATCGAATTTCTTTTTGATGTCTTTGGAATCCGGTTTCGATTTTGAATTTGCTTTGCTTGTCTTTTTTTCGGCCATATATATGACACCTCCTATGGTGAATATGTTATTCTTTAAAATGAGTAGAAATCATAATAACATACTTTCCGTATATATTTAATAGCCAAGGAGTCATACCATGTTTATTGACAGCCATTCTCATACAAAGCATTTTAGCGGAGATGCGCGCATGAATATATCTGACCTGATCTCCGGTGCTCTTTCTGCTTCTCTAAAAGCCGTTGTAATTACAGAGCATTATGATGATGACTATCCGCACAAGATAGATACACCGATGACATGTGACATAGAATCTTATTATGAATCGTTTCAACAATGGCTGACACAGTCACCGCCTTCACTCGAACTGAGATTTGGCATAGAAATGGGATATCAATCCGGCTTAGTTAATCGATACAATAATATCGTTCAAAATTACCCCTTTGACTCAGTTATAATGTCAAGCCACTTGATTTACGGAATTGACCCTTACCTCTTCAGAGACTGCTATGATTTAGGCCCTAAAGAATTATACTCAAAATACATCTCCGACTTGGTCGAGATTGCGTCAGGAAATTGCAACTTTGATATCTTGGGTCATTATGATTATATAAGCAGATATGCGCCTTATAAAGATTGCAAAATGTATTATGATATCTGTCCGGATGAATTTGATACGCTTTTTCGAGCAATGATTAATTCTGAAAAGTCTCTTGAAATTAACACAAGATCCATCAGCAAGTTGAGGTCGCAAGGCCACGACAATCCGATGCCAGATGATCGAATACTACTTAGATATAAGGAACTCGGCGGCACAATAATCAGTCTTGGTTCTGACGCTCATTCACCGGACGGTCTGGGGCAATATTTCAATGAAACACGCAAGTTCTTGAAACAGTTGGGATTTGACATATTAACGTCATACAAAAATCGCAAGCCACAAATGACGGTGCTTTGATAACAACTTCTTGGGAAAAACAAGAGATACTCCTCTAGATTAACTCATCGATTCAAAACCATGAGCGTACCAGAGCTCATCAGCTTTATATACTATGACAGAAGCACCATTATACTTCTTCTCTCCATCAACTTGATACAGAAGGTTAACCGTACATAGCTTGATATCAAGAATCAATTCCGGCGAAATGCCAACAGACTCTGCGATGCTTTCTCTCATACTGTTGTATTGTCGAGATTGTTTATCCGGAAGATAATCCTTCGTTTTGTCAACGAGTGAACCATCAAGAACGGTATTAGTTGAATATAGTGAGTCCTTAATCTGCAATCCCCACTTCTCCATTTTCAACAAATCATCATCTGTAAGATTTGCACTAAAAGAAGATGGGAAACACTGAATCATCAACGAATCATCACCGGAAAATATTGCCTCCGCATACACGCGAGCAACATTTTCCGCTGAAAGATTGATGTTATCCGGGTCGACTTTGGCTTGAGGCTTAATAGTAGCGCACGAAACCAACCCGGTAAAAGTAAAAAGGAGAACAAAAAGTAACACAAATACATGTGTTGCTCTTCTTTTGTTCCCCACATTTACAAAAGAAGAACGCACAACTAAGTGACGTTCTGACATATCAAGGTCCTCCGACATAAAATATAAACTGATTATACACTATGTTCGTCTTCTTGTAACACATCAAAAAGATTTTTTTTATCTTCGGGAATGCCGCCATTTTGCTC
>JAAYBI010000103.1 GCA_012718915.1 Clostridiaceae bacterium | reverse complement strand
ACTTGAACTGTCAGCCTGTTATTTTCAAGTAATGGATTGACCTTGTTCGGCTTGATCTTATTAATTGAAACATAATATTACGAGCTGTTTTTGTTGCGAGGGTTCGACTCCCTCCTTCTCCGCCAAAGGTATTCAAGGATAATGAGGATCAGCCTGATAGGTGGATCCTCATTTCAATTTTAGCGATGAGTAGAACGGATTACCCTCGCACAATCTTTGCGCCAAAGGGCATGATAGCCAGCTGGGCGAACTTGATGAACTGGAGTCCAAAGGGAATGCCGACGATTGTGATGCACCAGAATAAGCCGATGACCAAAGCGGTTGTGGCGAGTTCCCAACCGAAGAAGATGATCCAGAGGATATTAAACAGGAAGCTTACGGCGCCGTCGGAATACTCAATCGTACGTCCGAACGGCCACAAAATCAAACCCGCAAATTTCATGCACTGGATGCCGACAGGGATACCGATAATGGTAATGAAGCATAAGAGTCCGACGATCGCCCACAATAGAGCGAGTATGGCGCCTCCGAAAATGACCCATAGTATATTGCCGATGGTTTTCATGATGACCTCACTGATGCCCTTGTGGGGCACTTCTTTGTTTTGTGTGCGATAATGCAAGCCGATTGTCCTGCTTCTATTCTATACGAGAAGAACATTCTTCGGTTGATTTTCCTTTGTGAAAACAGGTTCGCGAAAGGGACGGTTTTGGTTTTGCATATGTTTGATCGATATGTAGCAAACGGAGCTGATGCCTAGAGCGCTTTCTGTCGTGCTGTAACGTTGCTGACGACGAATTAGTCGTGATATGATTATATTGTTAAACATGCATGCTAACGGGCAAATAACGATGCAACATTGAAAGCCGAGGCTAAAAATGATGAATAAAAAAAGACTGATTACGGCTATTCTTTTTGGTGCAATTCTGGGAGTTTTTTGCATCATTGGTGCAAGCGTGCGTTTTCAGTTTGAGCGGGATATGTTCTATTTATCTTCGCTGTGGTACAACCGGGTGATTATGGGTCTGATTATTGGATTGACACCCAAGTCCGGATCAAAGATTGCGACCGCTTTTCGCGGTGCCTTGTTGGGCACGGTGGTGTCCTTTGCCTTCTATTTAGGAACAGGAATGGTTGACCACACCAGTTTTGTTGCGGGGATCATTTATGGCGTCATCATCGCTCTTATCATCGACGTGACTCCTAAATCGGCCAAGAAATAAGAAGTATTTTCGCGGATGATTTTTCGAAAAAGCGGTGGTCAACTATATGAGCGACAAAAGCATATAGCAGGGTCTCGTTTTTGGCAAGGAGGTTATTGTGCTTATTGATCAAACGGATGAAGTGCTCGATTTGCTTAAGGAACGCTTTGAATCCCATATGAATCGACACAAGGAATTGGAATGGGCGCCCATTATGGCGAAACTCAATGCCCAGCCCGAAAAACTCCGCGCTCTCTATCAGATGGAGCTAACGGGCGGCGAACCCGACGTAATCAGCTATGATCAGGCGACAGATGAGTACTCATTTTGTGATTGCTCACAGGAAAGCCCGATCGGTCGACGAAGTCTATGTTATGATCGGGAAGCGCTCGAATCGCGAAAAGATAATCGACCAATCAATACTGCCGTAGATATGGCAGCCGAAATGGGAATTGTACTTTTGAATGAAGCCCAATATCGTGAACTTCAAAAGCATGGAGAATTTGACTTAAAGACTTCCAGTTGGATTCAAACGCCCGATAAAATAAGGGTATTGGGCGGGGCGCTTTTTTGTGACCGACGATATGATACGGTTTTTTTATACCATAATGGCGCTCAATCTTATTACGCCGCAAGGGGTTTTCGAGGCTTGATTAAGATTTAGTTTGAGTAGATTATGGATACACAAGGGTTGACGAGAATTGCCGGGTATTAACTTTCGTCTAAAGGGTTCATCCATCTGTCACACTTAGGGCAGAAAAGCTTTGAAGATTGCTTTTTGAGTATTTGGTTTTTACCTGGTTTTTGAGAGAGTAACGGGTGCAAAAGATGAAGGAAAATCGACATTTTCGAATTCTGGCTATTATAGTGAGTCTCGTCATTATATTGGGAGTATTGATGTCTGCTAATAAGACGGTATATGCCGCTTCAAAATCAATTGTAAGTATTTCTTATCAGACTCATATTCAGGATATCGGCTGGCAGGATTATGTCTGTGACGGCACAGCATCCGGAACCAGTGGTCAGTCCAAACGCCTCGAAGCCATTCGCATTCAGCTGGCGTCCGAAGGCATCGGGGGTGGCATTGAGTATCGAACTCATGTTCAGGATATCGGTTGGATGGACTGGGTCTCAGATAACGAAGTCAGCGGCACCAGTGGTCACTCCAAGCGCTTGGAAGCGATTCAAGTTCGACTGACAGGGGCGGCCGGTACGGCCTACGACGTATATTATCGCGTCCATGTTCAGGATATCGGATGGATGGATTGGGCGAAAAACGGCGAAGCCTCAGGAACCACAGGATATGGTTACAGACTGGAAGCAATCGAAATATGTCTGGTTCTCAAAGGCGGGACTTCTCCGGGGGTATCCTCATGGCCGTTTGTTGATGCCTATGCACCTTCAGCCACAGTCGATTATAAGGCCCATGTGCAAAATATCGGGTGGCAAAATTATGTTAGCAACGGAGCGTTATGCGGCACCAGCGGACAATCCAAGCGTCTTGAGGCGATTCAGATTAAGCTTGAAAATATAGCCGGAGACATTGAGTATCGGACGCATGTTCAGGATATCGGTTGGATGGACTGGGTCTCAGATAACGAAGTCAGCGGCACCAGTGGTCACTCCAAGCGCTTGGAAGCGATTCAAATTCGACTGACCGGAGCGGCTTCAGAGAAGTATGACATCTACTATTGTGTCCATGTTCAGAACAGGGGTTGGATGGATTGGTGCAAGAACGGAGAGTTCGCGGGTACCGTCGGATATGGATATCGAATGGAGGCCATTAAGGTCATTCTTGTGAAAAAGGGTTGGCCGGCGCCGGCTCCGGTCGAAAATATTGTGTCGCCGTCATCGAATGATCAGCTGGTATATATCGACGGCTTTCTTGACCCGCGTTCAGTGACACCGGTGATCGTCCCGGACCCGACTTCACTGACCACTCTGGTAAATAAGTTCAACGCGGTACCGGCAGAGTATGTACCGGCTCTCGTATTAGCTCTGTCATCAAAAGGCTGCTATATCAGGCCGGAAGCTGCAGAGGCTTGGAATCTCATGCGGACCGCCTGTCGAACCGCGACCGGAAGCACATTATATATTTGCTCGGGGTACCGATCCTACACAACGCAGAAAAGCAGTTTCGATGACGCAATCGCCACCAAAGGTGTGGTACGGGCTATATCGAAATATGCCTATCCCGGACGCTCCGAACATCAGCTGGGCTTGGCACTTGACGTTGCGACCACCGCCACCAAGACGATCAGCGGAAGTTTTCTGACGACGCCCGCCGGGGCATGGATGGCAGCTCACGCTCATGAGTACGGATTCATCCTCAGGTATCCGAGCGGAAAAGAGAATATTACCGGCTATGCATTTGAAGCATGGCATTTCAGATATGTCGGTGTGGAGCCGGCTACTGCTATGTATATTAACGGCCAAACGCTCGAAGAGTATTTAGGCTAAGGCAACAAAGGAATCCCATTCTGAGAAAGACACGGAGACAGAAAGGAGCTAGTTGTACAAGCAGCTAGTTGACGAATTTTGCGCTACGTGTTATACATGATATAGAACAAGTGGTGAAAGGGCGGCATATACGAGCTCATTATCCGCAATATTCATGCATAGCGTCTCTTGGAGATATTTTGAGCATGTTAAGAGATGAAAGGAAATACCATATGATTCCAACATTATCTATCATTGGCATGTCTGTTTCCGGGGGGATTGCGATTCTTCTGCCGGTCGTATTAGCAATAGTTTTGTATCGACTCAATCGATTTCGTATTTCGTTTCTTTTTATGGGGGCAGCGGCGTTTTTTATCAGTCAGATTATACTTCGGTCCACGATGCTAAGCGTGCTGGCACTGACGCCTTTTCATAAAGGTATGGCAGATAATCTTATCTATATGTTGATTATCGGTGCTTTTTCGGCAGGGCTTTTCGAGGAGACAGCGAGGTATGGAGGACTTTCATTACTCAAAAAAAATGGCGTAACGTGGGCAGATGCGGTTGCGTTTGGCATCGGACATGGCGGAATAGAGTCGATTCTGCTGGTCGGTCTCGCGCAGGTTAGTAATGTGATTACATCGATTTTGATTCGGACCGGTGCGCTTGATTCGCTGATCGCCTCGGGCATGGATGAGAAGATGAGTGAAATTGAATCGGTGTATCTGAATACCTCGCCGGCTTTGTTTTTTGCATCCGGATTGGAAAGGATATTGGTAATGCCGGTACATATTTGCTTGTCTGTGTTGGTTTGCTTGGCGATTATCAAGAAAAAGCCGATTCTTGTGGCGGTTTCTATCCTGCTTCACACGCTGGTGAATGTGCCCGCGGTTATGGCTGGCGCATTCGATCTGAATATATGGCTGGTTGAGGGTATATTATTCGTTCTGGCGGTGGGCATGATATATGGAATTATTCGTATGAAACGAAGTTTTACGGATTATTCTTCATAGGAGGATTCAACCGGCGCCTTATCAACACGTTCTTGTCCGAAGGCTGGGTGCCGAATCATCGGATTTGCTTGTATAGAGGACTGCGGTGGCTGCGCTCGCTGGTAGTGGCGGCAGTGACAGTGACGGAATAGCGCGGTGTCGGATTGGCGCGAAACGTTTCACACCTGCGCGATTACCGCCAAAAGTT
>JAAYBI010000102.1 GCA_012718915.1 Clostridiaceae bacterium | reverse complement strand
GTGGCGCGAAACGTTTCGTCTTGTGCAATTACCGCCAAAAGTTGCATAACATCCGAATTTGGCGGTAAATCTTGGGAGATTAAGTGCATCGGGAACAAGAGATTTTTTGATTATACCGCCAAAATAGATAATTCCAAGAAATTTGGCGGTAAATGAAGCACCTCACGGCTTCATATCAAGTTGCGTCAGTTGCAGATTACCGCCAAAAGTTGCATAACATTCGAATTTGGCGGTAAATTTTGGGAGATCAAGTGCATCGGGAACAAGAGATTTTTTGATTATACCGCCAAAATAGATAATTCCAAGAAATTTGGCGGTAAATGAAGCACCTCACGGCTTCATATCAAGTTGCGTCAGTTGCAGATTACCGACAAAATCAGCAAAACACTCCTTTTAGTCGGTATTTGCACTTTACTAATCTTTTCGCGTCCAAATTCCGTTAACGGCAGTTTTAGGTCACACGTAAATCATTATTCATGCCTTCACGGAAATAGTTGAAGAGTTGTTTATCGGGCTCCTTAGTTGCGAGCTCATCGACGTCTTATGACTTTTCTCCAACCAGAACCTGGACTCGACTCTCAATATTCGTCATGACTTGCTCAATGGACTTATCACCCGAAAAATATGAGCTTGCCTCCTCCATAATAATGCGCTCTACATCATCATTCGGATTGTTGAAACATACCGCAGATGTCACGAACGCCTTGAAGTTCCCGATGGCATCATCTTTGGAGATCGGAGAAACCGGAGCCGAGGGCACACCCGAGCCCAGATTCTCCTGATTGTCTATGTCTATTGCCGTGTTCCCGAAGACCAGCGATATTTCTCCTGCACTCGGGGTTCCCCCTATCAAATACGATGCATATTGGTCCTCCAGCATCACATCAAACGCACTCGAGAGAATAGGCATGAAGCCCATAGACAATCTGACATCCGCGTATCTGCTTTGGACTTCCGCACTCATGCAGAATCGTGTTAGGGCCAGTGCGGCTTCGCTTTGTTTTCCGGCAACCGGAATACAGATGATCATATCTGTATCCAAAATGGGTGCGGCCTGTGGTACGCCGGGCGCCGATACGAAAGTGCAATTTCTACCGACTTCCCGCTCCAGATCATCCAAGTAATTGATGAAGCTGTAGATTCGCTTCTCTGTATAGAGCACTTTCCCGTCTGATATTTGCTCCATAAGCGGCACGGTGAAATCGGTCGACACATCCGTCCCGTAAGTCGTTGAGAACAGCAAAAGCGATTTAATTTTTTCCATGTCCGCTTGATACTCTGAGCCGTTTCTGCAAAGGCCATTTTGAAGCAGATTCGTTAGTATGGTCGAGAAGACCTCTTCCGGCTGATTGAAAAGAAACAAGCGCGGCCTAGGATTTACCGAATCCAAAAATGCCGCCATGTCTTCGATACTTGCATCTCTAAATATGGCCTCCGTCGACTCCAGCGTGTACATTCCTTTAAGTGAAAAGAACGGACAGATATGATAGAGTGCTTGACCGGAATACATCGCCGACAAGACGTTAGGCAGATACTCATCTTTACGAATCGGCACTGCTACATCTGTATCAAATAATGATTCACTCATATCTATGAAGACATTTGGCGCCTCAAAACGATTGTATGTTAACGCATCCACAAAAAGTATATCCGGTGCATTCCCCGACAACATATCCGCATATAAGCGATCACTCGGCGATTCTTGCTCGCCGTTTGTCCCTGAGTCCGACATATTATAATCAATGATTTCGAAAACATATTCCGAGTGCTGCTTTGTAAATAAATTGAGATACGTCTGAACGGTGTCCACGCTGGCATTAGCTATACCGACGCGAAGCGTCTGAACGGGTCGATCGTCTTTTTGAAAGCGCAGCGAAAACAAACCGACATGGCGGGCAATAAAAACTTCCCGATCCACAACCGCGTCGCTATCAACAAATCCAAACATCATCCATTCGCCATCCGCAGTCATCCAGGATGTCGTCAGTGAGTACACTTCTCTCATCGCTTTATTGAAATACACAAACAGCGCACCGGTTGCATCATCGCAAGCATAAATGGCCGAATCCGTATCTAAGTAGATTCTCTGAAGATCACCGATCCTTTCGACAACCAATTTCGAGCTCATCGCATCCGTCTGTGTCAATCCCTGAATCTCTACCATAGACTTTTGTTTATAATGGCTAATTTCAGCAGCGATCATAAATAATTGTTGCTCTTCATCCGTCACGAGAAGCACTATTTCTTTATCGCTCGAAAATGCCACGTCCACAATGTTTTGATTGTCTTTGGATACTCGAACATCCTCCGCTAGTGCCAGCGATAAATCAAAAAGCTTAATGTGCGAAAGCGTAGCGACGCAGAATCGATCCGTCCCGTTAAACTCGATGTCCAAGACACTTTCTCCATCGAGAGCCGGCACTTGCATGATAACCGGCGATGCTGTTCCCGCCATGTATACCATACACTTATATTGAGGTTCCCAAAGTCCTTTGGAAGTATCTTTGACCCATACGTAAATGTTTCCTTCTTCAGACACGTGAATTCGAAGCGGTTCCTCATCTTCCGATATTTCGATCGCAAAATGCGCCTCTAATCCGTCATCCCGACTGATTCGGGCAACCTCGCTCTGCATCTGATACTCGTATAACAAGTATACCGATCCGTCCCATTCCGCCATGTCGAAAAACGCGACCCATCCGGAGTCCAGCGCACCCTTTTCCCAGCCTAAAGCAGCCGACATTTCCTTTAACGACAAATTCAGATCAATATCCGCAATATATCGCTCGGTAGTATTCACATTCCAGACTGCGGGCGCATTCTTCTCGCAAGCAACACACGAAAAAAATAGGCACACCGATAGCAATAGACTTGCGATTCGTATTTTACGAGAATTCTTGCTCAGCATTCGCTCAGTTGACCATCCTTCATCTGAAGTACCCGATCCGCGATTTGCGCAATCGCATGATCGTGTGTTGCGATAATGATGGTTTTCCCCTCTTTTCGCAACATATCGAACATCGCATATATTTCTTCTTTAGTTGTCGAATCCAGCGCCCCGCTCGGCTCATCTGCCAAGAGAATTTTCGGCTCATTCATTAAAGCCCGAGCAATGGCCACCCTCTGTTTCTGTCCGCCGGACATTTGACTGACTTTTCGCCGTTCCAGCTCCGGAATCCCCAGTTTATCCAAGAGGTTTTTGCAGCGCTTATAGCCTTCCCGAAGACTCTTTTTCGAGAAAATCACCGGTACAATAACGTTATCTTGTGCGGTTCGATTGGCAATCAATCCAAAATCCTGAAGCACAAAGCCAATCTTCTCATTACGAACCCTGGCAAGTTGCGAATCATTCTTCTCGCCCATCACTTCGCCGTCCAGAATATACTCTCCGCTATCCGGGCGATCCAATCCGCCCAAAATATGAAGCAAAGTCGATTTGCCCGATCCCGAGACACCATAAATTGCAATCATTTCCCCCTCGCGGACGCAAAGTGAAAGTCCGGTCAAAGCAGGCACTCGAACAGAACGGCTCGGGTAATAAGACTTTTCGATGTTTTTTATTTCAATAATATTCGTCATGATTAATCCTTTCTGATCCACTCTGTCGGGTGAATGCGCCTGGCGCTGAAATAAGAAGGGAGTACTTGTATCGAACACACGGTCAACAAAAACACGAGGATGACGACCACGGTCATCGGATCCGTACGAATCAGTTGAGGCGCCAACTTAAAATAAATGGCACTGCCGACTAAAGACCCCATCGTGATGAGCGGGTAATAGGGACCGATAAAAAACCACAAGCTCTGAGCCCACGACGTGCCGCAAATATAGTAAACGGTCATTTCCAATCGCTTTTTTCGAAGCTGAAGAAAAACCGCCGCAAAAAGACTGCTCATCGTTAGGACGAGAGAAATAAATGCAAAACGAATCAGTTGAAGATACTCTTCGTTATGCTCGACTTTATATCGATGAATCATCTCCGGGCCGGTATGGACCCGACCGCCGCCGAAGATCTCAATCAATTGGGGTTTGATATCTTCCGGGTCGGTGTCGGCGTTGACGGTGATCAAGTAGGGGCCACCCTGATAGATCAATTCTATTCTTTCGCCGGAGGCCGTAGTGGGCTCTATGATATATCCGAATACCATCCGCTCATCGAGAGGACTATAATTATCCGCATATTCTTTGAGCGTTGTCGTTAGTTCGTCAAGTCCGGGCCGGAATACATTAGGCACCAACTCCCATATCGCAACATTTTCATCGACAAATCCCACAATTTCGATTGTACTTTCATGCGAGGTCATATTGTCATTCATATCAGACAAATAAAACGTCACCTCGATATTATCTCCGATTGAATATAGGGCCATTGCTTCAGCGGTAAGTGCGACCTCATTTGGCGCATTCGGCCAGGATCCCTCAGCTAATGCATATTTTGTCTTTCCATAATACTCTTCATTAACACACTCCAGCGGAATAAAGTTGCCCCGGTATTCATCGAGAGCCGTAATCCCAAATGAAGCCGGAGCATAGCGAGCGACGCCCGGCAATTGAATGACCTCTTCCGATGCCTCGGCAAGACGCTCGGATATGCGATTAATATCATCCGTAGGAAGCATGTTTCCTACCAGAATTTGATTTTGCAATCCGTAATCACGAGCCAGAATGAGTCGTTCGCTATATTTAACGTATTCAGATACTGTAAAATGTAGCAGCACGGCTACGAGGGCGGCAAATACCAACAATATGCCATTCATGAGCCAATTATCGAGAAATATTTGTATGCTCAGAAGTATTTTTTTCATATCTTGCTCCTTGAAGAAGCGTGCGGTCTCACACTGTATTTTGCTAGCATTTTGACCCAATAAATAACTACCACCAAAAATATGTAAACCAAAGCATTAGCAGCAAAAAATACAGGAAAGCGTGACCATACATAATCCGTAATCAGCATTTTTAAAATCGGCAAACTAACCATTATCGCTCCTAAAAATATAGACATTAAGGCACACCCAAGGAGCTCAAGTCCCGCTAAAAGCCAAATTTTTCTTATCGTTGCGCCGCAAAGTCGATAAACCCTGAATTCAGACCGGCGACGAAATAGCAAATAGTCGTAGAGAGACATCAAGTTAAGCAAGAGCAAAAAAACGGCACACACGATTAATATATTCATAAAAGTAATTCCTGCAATTTCGTCCGAATTGATGGTCTCCGCAAGAACAATGAATCGCGAATCCGTTCCGCTCACCTCACGCAGAACCTGATCCAATCTGTCAATAGTAGTTTTCGATTGCGGCTCAGTAAATTGCAGACATATTTTTTCGCATCTGTCATTCATTGCGAAAAACGCTTCATATGATATATATACAGAAGCGCTCGCACCACTGCCTACAGAACGACTAAGTCCGATTGAATCTTTGACAATCCAAATATCATCATTTATTTTCAGCTCTGAACTCTCTTCAGCGGTCAATTTCGGCATAGAGATCATGCCATTTTCCATACGCGCCAATTCATCGAGACCCTTTGCGTTGAGATACACAATCTGATTAAGGTCGTAGTCAATATATATCTCTTTCTCACGTTTGAAGGATAAGGCCTGATCAGGATCAAGAAGTCGATCTGAATGTGGCCCAGGGAAAAATGCAACGGACTGAATGACCGGCACCCCACTTTCCGGATGCAAAATGACCTCTTCAGAAATCGGAATTCTTGAAGTGATGTAGATGTCTCGAATTTTTTCTTTATATGGAAGAACGGCGCTAATCAGTGTATCTGCCTCATCCATTGATAAAGACAGTCCATCCGCATAATAGAGACTTCTCTGCCAATTGGCATTTTCGTCCGTTGCTTGCAACATACTCACACTCAAAGAACTCAAAACGAGTTGAACCAAAAAGACAAAAAGCATCATTACAAATAAGATAGCAAGAATCACCTTGTTATCAATAAAGCTAGATAAACCAAATCTTATGACTTTTGATTTCTTGCTCATTTTCTGAAACCACCGCATCCAGTAATTGTAACGAATATATGAAATGCCGTCCGATTCAATTTGATTTGTATCGGACGGCGTGATTGAGGCGTTAATAGTTTCTGGGCAGTTCTATGCCGTAACTTTTCCGCTATAAGGGCCGTTTGTAGTTGAATAATATACGTAAGCCTCTCCGTAATCACCCTTCCAGGAAGCATTTGCTACCACAGAGTATGAAGCATTTGATGATTCATAGTATAGCGGCAGTTTACCATATTCTACTCCGCCTTGTTTAGTCTTTTTTACTACTTCAGTCCCATCATCCAACATGACTCGAGCTCTCAAAGAATAAGAATAAGTCCCTACCATTGTCTTGTCTTGTGCATAAAAAGTCGTTGTTGCAGTTGTTTAATGGACATTATATTGATATTTAACACTTATACCAGGTCTGTTAAAGGATGCAGCGAAAGTACCAACAGAAAACACAAGAACGACCATTAGAACAGTTGCAAATGTAATAGCCTTTTTCATGATTTTTCTCCTTAATAATTAATATTTATATTGTATGTCAGAATTAATTTATCATTGTTTTTTTTTGTCAATTGTCTATTCTTCATGTTCCCTGATCAAATATTTATTCCAGTTCTGGTCATAATATTCGTCTAATACTTGGCACTTCCTATTATTGTTTCGGCATATACAACCGGGCGGCGTCATCACATGCGATAACACCGCCCACTGTTCAAAAATAATACGCGACAATAATTTCCGAAACACAGGACTTAGTTAAAACTCTCCAAGTTAAAACTCTCCAAGCCCTATTCATTGACATTTGCCCGACAACTTAGTAAAATGTGCAAGCGTATTCATGCCAGTTGTAATCGCTTTGGAGAGATGGTCGAGCTGGTTTAAGGCACCGGTCTTGAAAACCGGCGAAGGTTTGTAGCCTTCCGAGGGTTCGAATCCCTCTCTCTCCGCCAAACATTATGAAATGAAACCAGTGGGGGATAAGATGAAAGGGTTGCCGCATACCACGTGCATCCTCTCTTCTACCAGACTACCTCACCGGTTTCATTTCGTCAACGGATTTTTAGTCCACATGGTGCAATTATAATCACGACAACGTGATTATTCGAGTCATGTTTTCGTAATGCCATTGATGATAATACTAATAAATGAAAGGAGCGCGAAGCGTTGACTATTTGTTACAACAAGTTATGGAAGTTGTTAATTGACAGGAATATGAAAAAAACAGAGTTGATTAGGCTTGCGGGCGTTAGTACAAATGTAATTGCAAGAATGAGCAAGAACAGTCCGGTAGCAATGGAGTCTTTGGTGAAGATTTGCACTGCCTTGCAATGTGACATTTCCGACATTGTAGAGTTTAAGATGTCATGTGCTGAGCGCTTAGAACTAG
>JAAYBI010000101.1 GCA_012718915.1 Clostridiaceae bacterium | reverse complement strand
TACCTTATGAAAACTACTTGAACCGTCTTCGAATTCAACCGCAAAATAGCGATATGTGTTTTTGCCGGTTCTCCTCTTAAACTTATCCTTCAAAACGCAGTAAGATATAATGATTTCTCTGTTTTTATATTTCTTGACACTCAGATAATTTCTTATTGAAAGATAAATCAACAACCCAAGTATAAATACAACAAACACGATAAACAAGGCTACCGGAATAAGGAGCGTCTTGTCGGATTCGTTGTTGTACACATCAATCAAGTTGATGATGAGCATGTACAGAGCAAACGCAAACGTTGCAAACATGATGATGTATAGAAGCTGGTCAAATAGATTTTCCTTCTTAAGCTTAGGTAACAGATACGTCGCTTCCTCTTCTGTCGGAGTTCTCCACTGGCTCATAATTTACCTCCGGAATATACTTTCAACACTGCTCCGCCATCGAACCGCAAGCAATGATTTTTACCTTCGAATTGTATCAGGAATGCGCTATTATCGCAAATGCTTTTTAGTTTAGGGTCCTTCACTTTTTTCCGACAACTTCGGGGTCAATATGTCTTGATTCAAAGATTGGAGTGGGTAGCGTCCGGAAAGCTCTTGACCATAGGGGTTGTCGATACTCTTATAGTACAATATCTTTCTGTTGCATCATAAGCAAATTCATAGTTCTTCCCCCAGATATCACCGGTGCCGGGATTGCAAAAAGCAATACTCTGCGAATAATAATCTTGCAGACAATGATATGACGCATTTCTACACGAGGAAATCTCGACTAATCCGTCGTGTGGGTGTATTACTGTCGGTGGGAATCGAAAAAACCATACAAAAACACCGAAATGTTTTAGTATGGTTTTCAACTCGTTTGAAGCTCACCTAATCTCCTCGTCCATAAAGACGATTTTACTAGTTAACTTCAAAAAAATACTGAGCGTTGAAGAACTGCGGTTCGATGACGATTTTACCCGTTTCATCAATATAGCCATAAAGTTGACTATCCACATCTTGTACAAGCGCTAATCCGTTCTCTGCAAAATCCCAAGCATCATAAAACTGAGGCTCAATAACGAACTCGCCGGTGGCATTAATATAACCGAATAGTGCTGTCTCCGTGTCTTGAGCAGATGCAAGCCCGTTCTCGGTAAAAGCGCAGCCATAGTAAAATTTCGGCTCAATTGAGAACTCTCCGGTAGCATCAATATAACCCCAAAGTCCATCCTCTTCAACTTGGACTGCCGCCAAGCCGTTCGACATAAACGCGTACGCATCATAAAACTGTGCCTCAATGACATACTCGCCGGAAGCATCGACATAACCCATAAGACCGCTATCAGCATCCATTACGGCTGCAAGCCCATTATCGGCGAAAAGATCAGCCCAGATATACTTCGGCTCGATAGCAAACTCGCCCGTAGCATCGATATAGCCCCAGAGCCCATCTTCCTCGACTTGCACAATAGCCAATCCCTTATCGTCAAAATCATATGCATCAAAGAACTGCGGCTCGATGACTTGATTTCCACTCTCATCAATGTACCCCCAGAGCTCCGTCATACTATTCTTGGCCAGAGCCAAACCATTCTTAGCAAAGCCCCACACATCGTAAAATTGCGGTTCAATCACATATTCGCCGGTTGCATCGATATAGCCCCATGCAGTCCCGTCACCCGATTGAACATACGCAATACCGTTATCAGAAAAATCCCAAGCGTCAAAGAACGTGGGCTCGATTACGAACTCACCTGACGAATCGATATAACCCCATTGTCCGCCTTCAACAGTCTGTGCCGGCGCTAAACCGTTCTGAGCAAAATAGCCAAAGTCAAAAAACTCAGGCTCAATCACGAACTCACCCGCTTCATCGATATAGCCCCAAAGTCCGTTTTCGTCAAGCTGAACCGCGGCTATATAGCCTGCATTCTTCTTGTTTGTCTTTGTCTCATCGACGTTCTCTTCGGTCGACTCTTCTGTTGTGGCTTCAGCATCTTTCTTATCGTCCGATAAGCCCAAATTGTCCGGAAGGTTAAAATCGCACCCGGAAACCGCAAAAAGCATGCAAAGCATCATGATCAGGAAAAACTTTTCTTTCATGGGTACCCTCACTTTCTAATATGGAAAGTTAATAATATAAAATATTATTGTTCAAAATAATGTTCGTGAACAACTATATAGTGTATTTCGACAGGCGTCAATGAAAATTTTTCAAAAAATGAAGTATTATTAGTGTTTTTGATGTAAAGAGCGAGCAGGTACTATATTTATAACCACAGAAATGATTAGCTAACCTGTGCGAACCTAACTATTGCAACATCTGCCTTTGAGTTGACCCTTCACCTCTTTCTGCGACAGCCATAGAGAGTGGCATTACGTGACATGTCATGGAAACAGTCGTTAACGCATTTTGCGCGAGGAGTATCGGCAATTCGTTATCCGGAAATACGCCGTCAAAAATTGTTTTATCTTTCTGACGGCACGTTGAAGTCTTCAATATCTGAGGAAACCGACGAAATGGATCGTTTGATTAATTATGTTGGAATGGGATTGGCGCGAAAAGTTCAGCATAGAGCAAATCCCGGCTAAAAGGAGAGTTTTTCAGATTTTGTCGGTAATGGCGGTTCGAGCTAGACTATATATCACATTATGATGCATGCAAAATGGTTGGGTTTGTGCTGTTTTGTATGTA
>JAAYBI010000011.1 GCA_012718915.1 Clostridiaceae bacterium | reverse complement strand
GGTTTACGGTTAAGCTTGAATCGTAAACTAATCTGTTCGAGTTATAGAGTTCTTGATATTCTTGAATTTTCGCTCTATTCGATATTCAATTGATGATGAGAAATATTTACTGATATTTACTGATTCATATTTACTGATTCAGCAAAAATCAACTAGACAGGCCGAATTTTATTCAGTATAATTACATAGCGTTTGGGTGGTTAGCTCAGCTGGTTAGAGTACTTGCTTGACATGCAAGGGGTCGATGGTTCGAGTCCATTACTACCCACCAGACCTTCGGGATTATCTCGAAGGTCTTTTTTTTGTGCTCGTCATGGTGTTTCATTATTCGGCGCAAGACTAAATTCGAGCGTTTTAGACAGGAGCAGGTTAAATTTTGATGTTTGACAGAAGAAAATACCTAATGGATAGAAGTGAATTATGCGGTGGAGATTTACGCCTGAGTTGCATCATGCTGTAAGTTAAATATCATAAAGTTTGATAAAAGCGGACAGCCGATCTTTGTGATATAATTAATTTGATTTGAAATTGTGTATTGCTAATTGTCTTTTTCGAATAAGGAGGTGTACCAATGAATTGTCCTAAATGTCAAGCAGGGAATCCGGATGGCGCTTTGTTTTGTTCTGAATGTGGCACAAATTTATCGGAATTCGAACAATCTACACAAGAAGTTTCTGAAGTTGTTGCTGATGATAATTCTGAACTTGCAGGCGATACTCCGCTACCGGTTGCAGATCAAGTTGCTGAGCCGATATCGGCCGAGCCTGAAGTTGTTCCCGTTCAGGAAAACAAAGGTTTTTCTAATTTAGATGATATTGACGACGCTGCGGAACCGATACCGGTTGCTCCGATATCGCCGGTTTCACAGGTTACTGAGCCGGTTTCTGCTGCGGTGGTTGCCGCTCCTGCGGTTGCTGCGGCGCCCGTGAATGCTACTTCGCAAGCTTCAACGATTCCTCCGAGTGCCGCTCTTCCGCCTCAGAAATCCAAGAAGGCATTGATGAAGGAAGAGATTGCAAAACTTCCCAAAGAATATAGGCCGCTTTCTACGATTCGCGTGGTGCTGTATTACATTCTTGTCTCCATTCCGGTCATCGGTGCGCTTTTTGTTTTGATTTCTGCGTTTGCAGCCAAGAACAAGAATACGAAGAGTTTATCAAGAGCAATTCTGGTCTTCTTTATAATTGGTCTTGTCCTGGCTCTGATTTGTGTCATATTGGGTTACGTATTTGTAGGCTCAGACATATTCGAGTTGCCCGGAGACTTAGCCGCTTCGGGTAGTGTCGAAGAGATGCTTCACGTTTTGAACGATTTTATCGAATCGATGTAATGTTTTACTTTGGCAAGAGAATTGCCATCATATCGACCATGCGTTGTAACATACATCAACTACAATTAAGCTGTTGGTTTGTCTAAGCAAGCCGCAGCTTTTTTTGTGGGGTGCAGATATGCTGGAAGAAGAACTGATTTCAAAAAAAGACCTGTTAAGGGCCGCAAGAATCTCGTATGGAACGCTATATCGCTGGAAACGAATGCATTTGATACCGGAGTCGTGGTTTATTCATAAGGCGACTTCGACCGGACAAGCGACGTTTTTTCCCAAGGAGCGAGTTTTGGCGCGTGTAAAAAAAATTCAGGAACTCAAAAAGGATCTTTCGGCAGAGCAGTTGAGGGAGATATTCTCTCCCAATGTAGAGAGTTTTAGAATTCCTATCCATGACTTTGCGTCCTTACAGATGGTTTCCAAACTGACGCTTACCGCGTTTATTTCGGTTTACCCTGATAAAAATGACTTGGAGTTTAATGATGTTTTCGCGATGTATGTTGTCGACCACCTGATGCGTCTTTCGGGTATATATCTTGAAGACGCCAAACAAGTCGTTCGAATGCTCAGCCGATATTTGAAACTCGAAAATTCTAAAGATTTTCAGCTCATACTCATGAAAAAAATGGGTGTGCCGATTACCGTAATGGTTAAAGGCGAAGATGACATATTGCTCGAAGAAAGTACAGAAGTAGTCGCATGCGCGAATTTATCGGAGTTTGAAGAGGCACTGAAAGATCAGTTGATTGCTTAGTTGCACGCCTGGTTGAGAAGAGGAAGGACCGAATATGCCGGAAAAAACTGATAAACTATTATCCGCTACAAATATACAAGATACGATTCACATTTTGTCGGATCCAACGCGAATTAAGATTATGAAGACGCTTTCCGGCGGTCGTTCACTTTGTGCAAAAGATATACTGGCTCATTTTGTTCTTTCGCAACCAACGCTTTCGCATCATCTGAATGCAATGGTTGAAGCGCGTTTGATTATTGCTACAAAAGCTGGTCGAAATGTATATTACAAATTATCGAAAAGCGGAATAAGAAGCATAGTTAAGTTTTTCGAATCTCTTATAGATGAATCACCAGATACAAAATTTGCAGATGAGGCTTATTCAATAGTTGATACGGTCATCAATTCATCTGGATATAAAAAATCACCGATGCTTCCAAAACCAAAATCCGTCATTATGAGTCCGGAACTTCCGAATGACAATATCATAAAAGAACAGAAGAGCAAGAAGAAAAAGGGGAAGTCGAAAGAAGATAAAAAATGCAAAAAGAAGAAAAAGAAGAATTGACGATAATCATTGATTGATGTCAGACTTATTTAAGAACCCCATTTTCAATTTGACAAAGAAATCAGTAAACATTATTATAATGGAAGCATTACAATTTGAAGGTGGGTTCATATGCCAAAATCCGTGAATACGATAATTGAAAGATTTAATGATAAAAATATCAGGCTTACGCCGCAGAGAATTAGTGTTTATCAGTATTTGCTGGAGAACCGGATTCACCCTACGGTTGATACTGTTTATACTCATCTTAAGAAAAGCAACCCTTCTTTATCGAAAACGACCATTTACAACACGATTGATGCTTTGTCATCTGCGGGTCTCATTCGTACAATCATTGCAAACGAAGGGGAAGCCAGGCTAGATGCATATACAGATTTTCACGGTCACTTTTTTTGCAGCAAATGCGGAATGGTGGCCGATTTCTGTCTGGATGGTTGTTCTTTTCCGGATCAAATTGAAGGATATGAGATGAATACTCTCGAAGTACGGGCTACAGGATATTGTCCGAAGTGCAGATTAACTTGATGCAGTACGCTTAAATGCGTTGCAAATAATTAAAACGAGGAGATAATTATGGAACTTAAAGGATCAAAAACAGAAAAAAATCTTCAGGAAGCTTTTGCGGGCGAGTCAATGGCAACCAATAAATACAGCTATTACGCCTCTAAGGCCAAGAAGGAAGGCTATGTTCAGATTTCTAACATTTTTACGGAAACCAGCGGTAATGAGAGAGAACATGCAAAACTATGGTTCAAAGCTTTACATGGTAATGATGTGCCGGACACTATGACAAATTTATTGGATGCAGCCGCAGGCGAGCAGTACGAGTGGACAGAAATGTATAAAACTTTTGCTGAAGTTGCTAAAGAAGAGGGCTTTACCCAACTAGCTGCTCTTTTTGAGGGTGTTGGCAAGATTGAAAAAGAGCATGAAGCACGTTATCGTACTTTGGCCCAACGTTTGGAGGCCGGAGAGGTCTTTGAGCGAGATGGTGTTGTAGTTTGGAAATGCAGCAACTGCGGTCATCTCCACATTGCAAAGGCAGCTCCGAAGATGTGTCCTGTTTGTGCACATCCTCAGGCGCACTTTGAAATACAGTCCACGAACTATTAATCATCCAACCGCTGAAGCATTTATTTCAAGGAGGCTAACATGGCTAAAGAACTAAAAATCTACAGATGTGCATTGTGTGGAAACATTGTTGTTTTACTTCACGAAGGACCTGGTGAGTTGGTTTGTTGTGAGCAGCCGATGAAGCTTCTCGTTGCCGGCGAGAACGATACTGCTGCTAAGGAAAAGCATGTTCCGGTAGTGTCTGTTGACGGTAACTTAGTTGTGGTTAATGTGGGAAGTGTCGATCATCCGATGATCAATGAGCACTATATCGAGTTTGTTATTCTGGTCTCAGGAGCAAAGTGCTACATTGAGTACTTGAATCCCGGACAAGCGCCCAAAGCGACGTTCATGGTTGAAGACACAAGTAATATTGAAGTTTATGAATATTGCAATCTTCATGGTCTTTGGAAAGCATAATTACTCTGAATCGACAAACAAAAAGGCGCCGACGTGAGTCGGCGCCTTTTTTGG
>JAAYBI010000100.1 GCA_012718915.1 Clostridiaceae bacterium | reverse complement strand
AGCTTCCTCTGAAGTTCGGCGATCTCGCCTTCAAGGCGCTTACTTTCTTCCTCAAGTTCTTTCTCTTTTTTCTCCCACTCGGACAATTCAGCTTGTTTGCGCTCAAGTGCTGCCGTTGTCTCTCCAATGAGAGCCTCCAACTCTTTAAGCTCCGCTTCTTTCTGGTCTGCAACCGCCTGCATATCATCCGCTTCCTGAAGCGCGTATTCGCTCTTCAGAGCCGCATCATCCATTGCCGCCTGCATACCTTCCATGATCTGCTTATCTGAATCGCCAATGAGCTCAATCAGCTCGAGATTAACGAAAAAGCCGGCCAGACTTTCGGATTCTAACAGTACTTCGAGAGTGGACTTGTTCTGATATTCGAACATAACACTGATTCGCTCGGAATATTCAAGCGTTTTTTGCGCGAGCGTATTCTGGCTGTCGATATACATGTTCAGCGCTTCTTTTTTGGCAATCAAAGCAGCTGCGAGCTCTTGTGATATTTCAAGATACTGTGCCTTTTGCTCTGCACTTAAGCCCTCAAGTTGCTTAAGTTCTCCGGATAGAGCGCCGACTTCAGATGAGAGCGCCTCGACATTTTGTTCTGCCTTATCAAGCTCTTCTTCTACTTTTTCTTTCTCGTCTTTAGCGTCTTTGAGACCTTTCGGGGCTTGATAGGTTAACGGAAAAGTGTATTGAACCGCGGCTAAAGGATGATGAAAATGAAGCAGCATTCCGAGTACCATGAGCATGGCCAAAGAGAATCCCGCCGCTCGTATGAATCTTTTCTTAATATTTGAAGTTTGTTGTAATCGTATTTGCATAAATGTATTCCTCATTGAATCAAACCTTGACATATTTTCGAACTGAAACCGCGCTTCCCAAACCACCGATGAGCATTCCGGTTACAAGACACATAATCATCACCCAATGAGAAAGCGATTGGATGGGCAACAAGGCGTAAAAACTTGTAGCGTTAACATTTGCCATCATAATATCAAAAACTTGCTGATACGTAAAATATGCAATCGCCCAAGCCCCTACCGCACTGACCATTCCGACAAATAATCCCTCAATAATGTAAGGCAATCGAATATACCCACTCGTCGCACCGACAAACTTCATGATGGATATCTCCGCAGACCTGGAATAGACCGAAATGCGTACCATATTCGAAATAATGAACATCGCAATCAATAGTAATACGGAAAACGCAACAAAAGTACCGATATTAACCCATCGCCCTGTCATCGACAAAAAATCCATGACTCGGCTCTCAATTAATACTTTGTTAACTCCGGGTATCGCCCGCATATTCATTCCGAATTCATCGGCATAAGACGGGTCGATCAGTCTTATATGGAATGTATAAGGCAGATATGTCATATAGTCGAAATTATCTAAAATGGATGCGCTCTCGCCGAGATTTTCTCGAAACCAAAGGTAATTCTGCTCCGGAGTTCTCTGTTCGTACTCAATAATCCATTGATTGTTTTGGTCCAAATAAGAAATCACTACATCGCGTTCTGCCTGAGTGCTTTCAAGCTTCATGTATACTTCTATCGGCGGCTGTTGGGCAACACGCTTTGTGATGTATCTGGCATTTGCTGAAAATAACAAAAACACAGACATAAGCAGTAACATAAGAAGAATTGTCGTGAACGAGGCCAGTGTGACCAACGGATGTCTGATTATACCTTGTATACCCTCACGGGTCGAAGTCAATAATGCTCTGAATTTCATCAAATATCCTCCAACTTGACCGCCGGACGTTCATCCTCACCGTTCGGGAAAGAGGGTTTTGAAACGGCTTGAATAATACTAATTTTATCTTCCGGAGGAGGCGTCGCACAATAACCGCTGGCACATTCATCACGGACAATGATTCCATTGTCCACTTCGATGACGCGCTTTTTCATGCGGTCGACGAGATTACTGTCATGCGTACATACGATGACCGTCGTTCCATTGCGATTGATTTGTTCAAGAAGAGCCATGATGGACTCGCTGGTTTGAGGGTCAAGGTTACCTGTCGGCTCATCCGCAACTATAAGCTTGGGGTCGTTAATCATGGCCCTGGCGATTGCAATTCTCTGTTGCTCACCACCGGACAACTCAAGAGGCATGGCATTTGCCTTATGTGAGAGGCCGACAATACTCAAAACGATCCCGACCATTTGTGATAATTTTTTGGGAGACATCCCGACAATTTCGCCGGCGAAAGCGACATTTTCAAAAACAGACTTGCTCTCGATCAATCTAAAATCTTGAAAAATCATACCGATTTGCCGACGAAGAACCGGAACCAAGGCATTATGCATTTTGGATATCGGAAAGCGATCAACCAGGACATAGCCCTTTGTCGGTCGTTCTTCGCGAGTGATTAATTTCATAATGGTCGATTTACCGGAACCACTTTTGCCGATAATAAAAACGAAATCTCCGTCTTCTATTTTGAAACTGACCCCGCGCAGCGCATCGGTTCCCGTTTTATACGTCTTATATACATCTTCGAATCTAATCAAGAGAAACTCCTTACTTTACCAAACCGTGTTTGTCGGATTTGCACTGCTGTCTTGTTTTTCCAGATAAGTCCGAACCATCGCTGCCAGCTTGAACAAGACTGCGTCATCGAAGCTACGCAAATCAAGTCCGGTAATCTTCTGAACTTTATCTAAGCGATAGACGAGTGTATTTCTGTGAACAAAGAGTTTGCGTGAAGTCTCGCTGCCATTCAAGTTGTTTTCGAAAAACTTGGATATGGTCTGAATGGTCTCTTGGTCAAGAAGTTCATAAGCGCCATCGGCAAAGACTTCACTCAAAAACATATTGCATAGCGTCGGGGGAAGCTGGTATATCAGTCTTCCAAGTCCGAGCTTGTCATATCTCATGACGCACTTGTCCTTTTCAAAAATGCCGCCGACTCGAAGAGCCAACATCGCATCGCGATAAGATTTAGCAATATCCCTTAGCTTTGTTGCAGGCATGCCGATTCCGATTTTGACCCTGGTCATCGATTCCGCATTGAGATTATCCATAATAGTCTTGCTTTTCACTTCGACAAATTCGGAGTACTCGTCTTCAATCTTCATAACCATAACAATGGTCTCTTCATCCATGGCGAATGTATGCTGCGTGTCCGTCTCCGGAAACATGTTCTGGAGGATGTAAAGGCTCTCGGAACTCTCACTGCGAGGCACACGCACAAGGAAAACGACTCGATCCATGCTGTAAGGCATCTTAAATTCTCGTGCCTTAAGAGGAATATCTCCCGGAAGCTCGTTCTCCAAAAGAATATTCTTGAGAAAAGCGGCGCGTTCATTATCTGTATCACGATCCTTGAGTGCAACCTTCAAACACTGAGCGACTAATTCAATGTATGTCTTGGCGCAAGGTTCCAGCAATTGGATGAACAACGTAAACTGAAGTTTGTCACCGTTGTAATAGTTCAAGTAAGTACGCTCCGAATTGGAAGTAACGGTGTCTTGTGATTTCTGAACCGCCCGTATGGATAAATCTTCAGATCCTTCTAGTGCGGAATCCGTACTTGCGACAATAATGCCGTTGGCATCAATGACACCGACCGTATAATCCATGATGCGTTTGATGTCGAGCATACAGCGCTTGATTTCTTCCATTATTACACCTCATTTCAATTCTTTGCTAAGGGTAAAGCGATTCGTTTGACAGCAATCCATACGCAATCAATCTTAAACGTAATCTGCTAAACTTGCAATAGAATCAACGCATACAAAAAAGCAGTGCAAAAAAGCAGACTCTCGACTAATCAAGGTCTGCTTTTTTGCGATTGGCTCTGGTAATGTAACTAATTAAGAAATAATGCTCTGCTCTGTGTCCTTGTCAAAGATGTGAACGCGGTTCGCATCGATAGCAAGATCAACCACTTCGCCGACGCGAGACTGAGAAGTCGTCGGATCAACTCTGGCGGTCAAAGGCAGTGCGCCGTTGACGGTAACGTATAGATATGTTTCTGCACCGAGCATTTCAACAACATCGACGTCTGCGGAGAATGCTGACTCAGGATGCTGGCCAACATAAGTGGTCTCATCCGTGATTGCCTCAGGGCGAACACCAAAAATAACTTCTTTGCCGTCTTGTTCCATAACTTCCGGAACCGCATAGCGCTCAGGAAGCTTGATCGTGAAGTTCTCGAAAACAATGTTAACATCGTCGCCTTCAACAGCAACAAGCGCATTGATGAAGTTCATCGGAGGCATTCCGATAAATCCGGCTACGAATGTATTAACAGGATTTGCATAAAGCTCACTAGGTGCGTCGACTTGCTGAATGAAGCCGTCCTTCATAACAACGATACGAGTACCCATGGTCATGGCCTCTGTCTGGTCGTGCGTAACGTAGATGATGGTAGTCTGCAGTCTCTGGTGAAGTTTTGTGATTTCAACACGCATCTGAACACGAAGTTTTGCGTCGAGGTTCGACAGCGGCTCGTCCATCAGGAAGACCTTTGGGTCACGAACGATAGCACGTCCGAGAGCAACACGCTGTCTCTGTCCACCGGAAAGAGCCTTCGGCTTACGCTGGAGCAAGTGCTCAATCTCAAGAATCTTAGCCGCTTCAGAAACGCGTCTCTTGATCTCATCTTTGGGAGTCTTTCTGATCTTAAGTCCGAAAGCCATGTTCTCAAAAACAGTCATGTGCGGGTATAGAGCATAGTTCTGGAAAACCATCGCGATGTCGCGATCCTTAGGAAGAACGTCATTGACGATGCGATTGTCGATATAGATTTCACCTTCGGTGATATCTTCGAGACCGGCAATCATACGAAGTGTTGTGGACTTTCCGCAACCGGAAGGTCCGACAAGAATAACGAATTCCTTGTCTGCGATTTCGAGATTAAAGTCACTGACAGCAACAACTCCGCCGTCGTACTTCTTATAAACATGTTGAAGTGATAAACTGGCCATTGGGTTACCTCCGAAAATATGTCGCCGCAGGGCGACGACACTCTTTTTTTGTATATGACCACTATACCACCCGGTGATCTAAACTGCCAGATGCTAGAATAACCAAAATTTCTCTACAATTTTTGGTGCTATTAACAGTTTGTTTAAGCATTTACACAAAGCCGACATTAAATATCATTTCCGTTTTGTTTATTTTGCACAAATTCTAAAAAAATCGCGTTGCATTATTGAAAAATATGTATTTATTCAGTATTCTGTATAAATATTAATTCGAGAATATCTTATGCGCACTTATGGCTCTAATTTGTATCTGTTATGGTTATTAATATTTATATAACAACAAATTGTTTTTTTCCAAAGGGGGAAACGCACATGAATAAATACAGAATCGGAATTATCGGGGCAACCGGCTACGTCGGAGTTGAGCTCGTTCGTGCGCTCAGCGGGCACGACGGGGTTTTGCTCACAACGCTTGTGTCTCAAAGTTACGTCGGAAAGAAATTTTCGGATGTTTATCCGCAATTTCGTTCCATTTGCGACATTGAACTATCCGGTTTGGACGTATCTTTAATGAAATCGACTTGCGATCTTGTAATCACTGCTCTTCCACACGGCGTCTCCTCAAAAGTTGTCCCGGAACTGCTGGATGCAGGTCTCAAGGTACTGGACCACAGCGGTGATTTTCGCTACCGTGATGTCACAGTCTACGAGGAAGCTTACGGACTTAACCATCCGCATCCGGAGCTTTTGTCCGAGGCGGTCTACGGCATTCCCGAGCTCTATCGCGAGCAAATCGCGAACGCTCGACTGGTGAGTGACCCGGGTTGTTATCCCACTTGCAGCATTCTCGCATTGGCTCCCTTAATTAAGCATCAATTAGTCTCAACGGATAACATCATTATCGACGCCGTATCCGGCATCTCCGGCGCCGGAAGAAAAGCAGATCTCCCCTACTCTTTTTGTGAGGCAGATGCAAATTATAAACCGTACGCTGTCGAAAAGCATCGCCACACTTCAGAAATTGAGCAAGAATTGAGTGTGCTGGCACAGACTGACATTGCGCTGACTTTCACGCCGCACCTGGCTCCGATGAAGCGCGGTATGTTGGCTACGATCTATGCCGATCCGATGGATCCGAATAATTTCAGCATCGACGACGTCCGAAAGCTTTATGAAGAATATTATTCAAATGAGTATTTCGTCCGAGTGCTTAGCGATAACGCCTTGCCGGAAACATCTCTGGTTATCGGAACGAACTTTATCGACATCGCAGTTGCTTACGATAAGAGGACGAAAAAAATCAAGGTCTTCAGCGCTCTCGACAACCTGGGGAAAGGCGCCGCTTTGCAAGCAATTCAGGCAGTAAATGTGATGTTAGGACTGGACGAGCAAGCGGGTTTATCCGTACTATGTTCCGGGGTCTGAGAACTCTTTTCAACAGTAATCCAACTATGTATTCCACGATCTGACGGAGGATATTTATGAAAACTCTTCACGAAGCGGCTAACATCACCGGTATGCAAGATTTAATCGGAAAAGCCGAGATACTTATTGAGGCTCTACCCTATATCCAGAGCCTATCCGGCAAAACAATTGTCATAAAATACGGCGGCAACGCTATGATCAACGACGAACTGAAATCATCTGTGATGGACGATATCACCCTTCTGAAGTTTGTCGGCATTAATCCGGTACTCGTACACGGCGGAGGTCCGGACATCAGCGACATGCTCTTGAAGATGGACATTCCGTCTCATTTCGAAAACGGATTGAGGGTTACGGATAAGCAGACCATGCAAATTGCTCAGATGGTCTTAATCGGCAAGACGAACAAAGAAATTGTTTCGGCTCTGGGGACCAAAGGCGCCAAAGCTATTGGCATTTGCGGTATTGACGGACATTTAATCGAGTGCGAAAAATTAACCGAAGGTCCAAACGGCGAGAAAATCGATGTCGGATATGTCGGCAAAATTACGAAAATTAACACCAAAGTTCTTTCCATGCTGGCCAACGATGAGTTTATCCCGGTGGTCGCGCCTATCGGTGTCGGCACGGACGGAGAAAGTTATAACATCAATGCGGATACGGTCGCATCCGAAATTGCCGCCGCTCTCGGCGCCGAAAAACTGATGACATTAACGGACGTCGAGGGTGTTAAGGGCGTTATGAAGGATGGAACGTTAAAGGTTCTCCCTGTTCTGACGGAATCCGATATTAACACACTCATTCAGGACGGAGTCATATCCGGCGGCATGATTCCGAAGGTCATCGGTTGTTTGGATACAATCCACCGAGGCGTCGGTCGTGCACATATCATCGACGGCAGGATCCCTCACAGCATCTTGCTTGAGATATTTACCGGAAAAGGCATCGGCACCATGATTACTAAAGAGCGACGACCCTATTTCGATGGCGAGAAAATCTGAAGAGCAGCGGTGCATAGGAATAGGAGATTATTATGAATGATCAATTGCAACATATCATGGACTTAGATGACAAATACTACCTCGGCGTTTTTGGCAAACGTTCACCGGTTTCTTTTACGCACGGAAATGGAATATATCTTTACGACACCGATAATAAATCTTATATGGATATGATCGGAGGTATTGCGGTCAACGCTCTCGGCCACTCCCATCCGAAGCTGACGCAAGCCATCGCGGACCAAGCCCAAAAGCTAATACATTGCTCGAATTATTACTACATTGAGGCGCAGTCTTTATTGGCTGAAAAGTTGGTCAACCTGAGTTTCGCGGATAAAGTGTTCTTTTGTAATTCCGGGGCAGAGGCGAATGAGGCAGCGCTCAAACTGGCGCGAGGCTATTTCTATCACAAAGGTTCACCAAGGACAAAAATCGTCAGCGCCCTAAAATCTTTCCACGGCAGAACGATGGCCACCATTTCGGCTACCGGTCAGGATAAGTTCCGTACGCCTTTCGGTCCGACCGTGCCGGGCTTCACTTATGTTCCGTTCAACGACATTGCCGCCCTGAAAGCGGAAGTCGACGAGACTACATGCGCGGTGATTCTTGAGCCCATTCAAGGTGAATCCGGCGTATTCCCGGCCGACAAAGCCTATTTTCAAGCCGCAAGGGAACTATGTGATGCGACCGGTGCACTCTTGATTGTCGACGAAATCCAAACCGGAATCGGAAGAACCGGCTCGCTTTTCGCGCATGAGCAACTGGGTGTCACTCCGGACATCTTGACATCTGCAAAGGGTCTTGCGGGTGGCGTTCCGATCGGTGCAATGCTCACAACCGATGAAGTTGCCACCGGCTTTCATATCGGAGATCATGGCTCGACTTTCGGCGGAAATCCTTTGGCATGCCGTGCTTCACTGACCGTCCTTGAGGTTATTTGCGAAGAACATTTACTTGAAAACGTGAATTCTGTCGGTATTTATCTGAAAAATGCACTTGAAGAATTAATGATTACGACGCCTCTGATTTCTGAAGTACGTGGAATGGGCTTATTAATCGGAATCGGATTCAACTCACCCATAGCCGCCGAAGTGAAGGCTCTGTGCTTGGAGAATGGCCTGTTGGTCGGTTCAATCGGTGCGGATACCATCCGCTTGGCTCCTCCGTTGATCCTGACCATAAGCGAAGCTCAATTATTCGTTTCCACTTTCTCTCGCTTAATAAAGACGATACAATAATTTCATCTGACAAAAGTAGAGGTACTTACTATGAAGCATTTTATAGATTTTCACACTGACGTTACCATTGATGAACTTGATGCTCTGATTAACACTGCCATCGATCTCAAGGCAAAAACAAAGGCGTCTGTCCCTCATCCTATTCTGTCCGGAAAGTCTCTGGGCATGATTTTTTCCAAGTCCTCGACACGTACTCGTGTATCCTTTGAGGTTGGCATGTACCAGTTGGGCGGACAGGCATTGTTTTTGAGTTCGGACGACATTCAACTGGGGCGCGGCGAGTCTATTGAAGATACCGCCAAAGTCCTGACCCGCATGCTCGATTGTATTATGATTCGTACATTTTCTCATCAGGATATTGTCGACCTTGCCCGTTATGGTGATATCCCGATCATCAATGGCCTCAGCGATGATCAGCACCCCACTCAAGCTTTAGCCGACTTAATCACCATCAAAGAGCACAAGGGCTCACTTAAGGGGCTAAAATTAGCGTATGTCGGCGACGGCAATAACGTGGCCAATTCTTTATTGCAAGCATGCGCGAAGGCCGGAATGCATATTTCGGTTGCCACACCTTCTACCCATGCCTGTCCACAGTTTTACGTTGACCAGGCCCTTGCTGACGCGAAGATTACCGGATCTGAGATTCTTATCACCGAAGACCCGGTCGCGGCTGTCAACGATGCTGACGTCGTTTACACAGATACCTGGACCAGCATGGGACAAGAAGATCAAAAGGCGGAGCGGGTCAAAATTTTCAGTGCTTATCGAGTCGATAAAACCCTCATGTCTCACGCCAAGCCGGACGCGATCTTCATGCACTGCCTGCCCGCATACCGCGGTTATGAGGTTACTGAAGACATTATTGATTCGCCTTGCTCCGTTGTATTTGACGAGGCAGAGAATCGCTTGCACGCCCATAAGGCGATCCTTGTCCATTGTCTGGCAAATGAACAATAACGCTGAGTATTTGTCTGAACTTAAATCTTCAGATCTTTCGATCCGACCGGCAATGCATTGGGAGGTGCAGGATATTCTGCGCCTCTTACGCTCTGCTATGGTAACATACCGTACTCTGGGACAGATTCCTGAAGACCGTCTGGACATTTCGACCGAAACCTCTCGCGATGTACTAAAGGCGATCAAATCCGGTTTCGTCTTTGTGGCAGTCGATCCAAATGATCAAATTCTCGCCACTGCGCGCCTTCGCTTTATGCCGCTGAATCGTATGCATCCGGTCTCGCTTGTCAATTTTCCTCAACTATCTGCACAAGAACAGGTTGCCTATTTCACTCGTTTTGCCGTGGATCAGCGTTTTCGGGGAATTGGAATCGGAAGCAAAATGTTAGACACTTGCGAAAAAATCGCGAGAGACGAAGGATTACGCGCAATAGTACTTCATACGGCCATATCCAATGAATCCGTGGCAGGCTTTTATTTGCGACGGGGTTACACAACGGACTCCGTCGACCTGTCCCGCGGATATCCACGAGGTTTTTTCGTGAAAATACTATAATATAACTCGCCTTGACATGAATCTAAATCTTTTCCGTTTACCATATAGCCGTAATATATGAATCTTATTCATATTCTCGCGTTTCAAATACTCTTTATATTGCTCAAATGTCCTCTCATCACGTAGTTTGAAAATACGCATACTTATAGTGCGCTATTCCAAAATGAAGAGGTGTCACTTTGAGCATCATTCGCAACTATCGCAAATCGAAAGGTTTGAGCCAATCTGAATTCTCGCGAAGCATCGGTGTCGATCAGACGACGGTTTCAAAATGGGAGTCAGGCGCTTCTATTCCCGAAATATCACAGGGAATCAGGATATCTCAGCTTACGGGCATCTCGCTCGACACGCTCTACGAAAACAATTCTAAATTCGTAACTTTCCCTCTTTACGCCAAGTTCTACAGTATGGATTCGGCTCATAACGAGCATGACCCCATACACCCGATCGTCACAAACTTCCAGGAAATTTCGGTATATATTGCAGATGAGAAGACACCGAAGACGTTTTTTCGCGAAAAAGGAATCAGCGAGTCATTTTTTGGCCTTCGAGTATCTGCATCAAATCATTTATCTTTCATACAAGGCGATATCGTCATCTTCAACTGCGATGATATAAGTACTGTCGATGACGGAAAATATTACGCGATATCGGTCGACGGAAACCCCATAGACATTCACTTGGCAACAAAGCAAAATGGCGGATTTACTTTTGTTCCCATCCTTTCCGATCAGCGAGCAATTTTTTGTCCTGACTCCGAGCTGTCCGGCGCTCGAGTCCAAATTCTGGGCAAAGCTGTAGGCTTGAGAAGAAAGCTCTAATTTGTCAATACTCTCCGAAAAAAAAGACCGAGCCTATTGGGCTCGGTCTTTGTGTTATAGATTAGTTAAGCTCATTTTTTGGCAATTGTCTCTTCGACTGCCGCTACAATACTTTCCGGAGTCAGATTGAAAATTTGCAGTAATGCTTCCGGTTTACCGGACTTTCCGAACACATCCATCATTCCGACGCGCTTCATGATACATGGACGGGTCTCAGACAATACTTCAGCAACTGCGCTTCCGAGTCCGCCAAAAATATTATGCTCTTCGACGGTTACGATGGCACCGGTGTCCATAGAAGCTTTTTCGATTGCAGCAACGTCAATGGGCTTAATGGTATGCATATCGAGCAGACGGGCATTGATGCCCTTGGCCTTTAGCATATCCACAGCGGCAATACTTTGCTGAACCATCAGTCCGCTTGCGATAATTGTAATATCATTACCTTCACGGATGGTGTTGGCCTTACCGATCTCAAATTTAATATCATCCGCATACTCGCCGTATACACCTTCAACCGCAAGTCTTCCGAGACGAACATAAAACGGACCTTCTGTATCCATAACTGCGCGAATGACCGCACGTGTGGAAGCAGCATCGCAAGGCTGAATAACTCTCATGTTCGGCAACGCGCGCATGGTTGCAAGATCTTCGATGCATTGATGGGACGCACCATCCTCACCGACCGTAATACCTGAGTGTGTCGCACAAACTTTAACATTCAGGTTAGGGTAGCAGATGGAGTTACGCACTTGCTCAAGTGCGCGCTCAGCAGCAAAAATTGCGAAGGTAGATGCAAAAACTGTCTTATCGCAAGTCGACATGCCGGCGGCAACAGACATCATATTACCCTCAGCGATACCCATGTTGAAATGTCTTTCAGGATAAGCCTTTTGGAAAAATGTTGTCATCGTTGACTTAGACAAATCTGCATCAAGCACAACAACGTCATCACGATTGCCGAACTCGACCAGTGCCTTTCCGTATGCCTCTCGGGTTGCCATCTTACTCATGCTTGCACCTCCAACTCAGCCAGCGTCGCATCGAGCTCCGCCATGGCCTGTTCGTATTCTTGTTGATTCGGAGCTTTTCCATGCCAACCGGCTTGGTCCTCCATAAATGATACACCCTTGCCCTTATGTGTTTTTGCCACAACCATTGTCGGCTTACCTTTGGTATTCTCGGCTTCCGTAACTGCAGCCTCAATAGCTTCAAAATCATGGCCGTCGACCGGGATCATATGCCAGCCGAAAGCCGACACCTTAGCCTCAATCGAACCCAAACTCATAACATCGTCGGTCTTTCCATCAATCTGGAGACCATTAAAATCGATGAAAGCCGACAGATTATCCAGCTTATAGTGGGCAGCTGACATCAATGCCTCCCAGACTTGACCTTCCTGAAGCTCACCATCGCCGAGAATCGAGTATACGCGATAATCTTTCTTATCAAGCTTACCCATCATCGCCATGCCAACGGCGGTTGAAATGCCCTGCCCGAGTGACCCGGTCGACATGTCTACGCCCGGAATACAAGCTCTGCAAGGATGACCCTGAAGCATCGAACCGCATTTTCTGAAATCCTTTATGTTGCATGGGTCAAAGAAACCTCTCTGTGACAGTGCCGCGTAAAGGCCCGGTGCGCAATGACCTTTTGACAATACAAAACGGTCACGATCCGGATTCTCCGGTGTTGCCGGATCCACGCGCATTTTTGATCCGTAGAGATACGCGAAAATCTCAGTGCTCGACAGCGAACCGCCGGGATGTCCGGACTGGGCGCTGTAAACCCCCTCGATGATTAGCTTTCTCATTCGAGCTGCGAAAAGCTTAAGTTGAAGATGTGTTGACTTTTCCATTGTAACCCCTTTCACCTGGTGTATTCATTACCATATGAGACTATGCATATGGATAATTTTCCCCTCTTGCATATAAACACGAGGAACTCTTTTGCCGATAAGGCATGTAATTTCGTAATTTATTGTATCCGACAATTCCGAAATTTCATCTACCGACAACAAAAATTCATCATCTTTATACAATTGACGTCCAAATAATACCACTTCGTCGCCGATTTTAACAGATTCTCTGACGCTATCCACCCGAATCATGCACATATCCATACAAATTGTTCCGATGACCGGAGCTCTTTGTCCGTGAAGCAATACGTCTGCTTTCCCGGATAATCGCCTCGTATATCCGTCCGCATATCCAATGGGAATCGTTGCTATGGTCTCATCACTGCGGGCTTCATATTTGCGGCCATAACTGACGGTCTCACCGGCATTGACGGTTTTGATGTGGACGACATTAGACTTCAATGTCATCGCAGGCTTAAGCTGAATCGGACGATAAGGCGGAGGACAACCCGGAGGGATCATACCATATGCGATTATACCGACGCGAACCATATCCATATGCGTTTCAGGAAATCTCAGAGTTCCTGCGCTATTGCAAATATGCTTAATCGGGATGTTGATACCGTGCGATTCAAGAGAATTAATCATTTCGTTGAAAAGACGATATTGCATTCGTGTAAAATCATCATCTTCTGTGTCCGCAACAGCATAATGAGAAAAAATGCCTTCGATGGAAATGCCCGGCATCTCAGCGATTTGCAGGATTTGCTCAACAGATTTGCAGCCATCGTCAAAGCCAACCCGATGCATTCCGGTATCCATTTTGATATGAATATTTACTTTCCGGCCGGCGGCTAAAGCATTGTCAGACAACGCCTTGGCAAACTCAACAGAATAAACCGTCTGGTCGATGCGATTTTCGATGACTTCGAAAGCGCGTCTCGGATCGGTGTGATTGAGTGTCAGAATCGGCGCATCAATCCCGGAATTACGAAGCTCGATCGCTTCATCAATCATCGAAACCGCCAGTCGAGAAGCCCCGTTAGAAAGGAAAACTTTAGCAACCTGAATCGCTCCGTGTCCGTAAGCGTCAGCCTTAACCACCGCCATAACTTCTGCTGACGGAGCCGTGAATTTTCGAATCTCTCTCATATTGTGCGCAAGCGCATCCAGATCGATTTCCGCCCATGTGCGGCTCGGAAATCTGTCCATCGCATTCACCTCAAATCTTCATTCCCAACCACAACGCTTATATGCCTCCGAAAAAGCGTCGGCTAGTTCTATAGGTCTCATCGCCCTCTGTCCGAGTGATTCCGAAAGAATATCGGACGCCAGACCATGAAAATAAACGCCTGCAACAGCGGATTGTAAAGCGGAGATACCTTGAGCAGTAAATCCGCCGATTAAGCCTGAGAGCAAATCGCCGGATCCGCCTTTTGCCAAGCCGGCGTTGCCGGTGGTATTAATATAACATAGCCCGTCCGGAGAAAATATCCCCGTTTCATAACCTTTAAGAACCAAAATCACACGATTTGTCCTCGCAAAGTCAGAAGGCCGTGTCAATCGGTCCGAACGATTCCAATCCGGGACCAATCTCTTAAACTCTCCGGGGTGAGGCGTAAGAATCGGTGGGGGCATACCCTTTTCATATCTTTCCGAAAATAGTTCGTTCATCCTCGGGATAGATTCGGACAACAACGTAATTGCGCCGGCATCCAAGAGCAGCAGATCGGCATTCAATAACAAAAATGATAATTCATCTAATGTGCTCTGATCATCTGTATTGAGACCGGGTCCGATGACCACCGCCGTCCTATTAAGATCAAATTTTCGCCAGAGCCGAATTCGATCTGCCGAATCTATCGGCAAGACCTGAGTCAACGCCTCCGGAATCAGTGAAAATGTATTTGAAATGACTCGCTCTTCCGAAAACAAACGGACCAGTCCGACACCGCTTCTGAGAGCGGCAGACACACAAAGAGCCGCGGCACCTGCCATATTCTCTGATCCGGCGCGTACGGTGAGCGTGCCAAACGTCCCTTTATGACCATCCTTTGGCCGAACCGGCGACATCGAGGACACAACGGATTGATCCACGCGGATAACTTGGATATTATTCACTTGCTCATCCACTGAAAGTGCCATCTCTCATTACCTCTTTGGAAGAAATGTCGTTACTGCCTATAGTCACTCGGCAGGCGGCAACAGCGATAAATCAAAAGGCGTCTCCTGATAGACGTAGTAATTGAGCCAATTCGTAAACAACAAGGTTGAACTGGACCGCCAATTCATAATTGGCATTTTTGTCGGATCATCTTCCGGAAAATAATTCTGAGGGATCTCAGGATTCATACCTTTGCTTAAATCTCGGTAATACTCATCGCGTAGCGTCCCGACATCATACTCCGAATGGCCGGTTATGAATATTTGCCGGCCTTTAAGGTCAGATACAGCATAAACGCCGCACTCTTCCGACTCGGATAAAATGCGCAATTTGTCATTGCCCAGTAGATCTTCTTTCCGTATTTCGGTATGTCTGGAATGGGGTATGTAGAAAATATCATCAAACCCACGAAAAAGCTTTACCGGCTTTGTATATGTCATGCTGTGCGCAAAAATGCCGGAGACTTTGCTCTCCAGAGGATATTTAGGAACACCATAATGATAATAAAGTCCGGCCTGTGCTCCCCAGCATATGTGAAGCGTAGAATAGACATGCGACTTGCTCCAATTCATGATTTCTTCCAGCTCCGGCCAGTAGTCGACTTCTTCAAAATCCATATTTTCGACCGGTGCTCCGGTAATAATCATGCCGTCATAATAGCGGTTTTTAACGGAGTCAAAGGTCTCATAAAACTTCGTCAAATGGTCAATCGCCGTGTTTTTCGGTGTATGAGAACATGTATATAGCAAATCAATATCCACCTGAAGCGGAGAATTAGAAAGAGCACGTAAAAGTTGCGTCTCGGTTGCAACTTTATTCGGCATGAGATTGAGGATAAGAATGCGCAAAGGGCGAATGTCCTGCTTGAAAGCACGATCTTCGGGCATGATGAAAATGTGCTCACTTTCCAAAATCTGCGTTGCCGGTAGATTGTTCTGAACACGAATCGGCATCAGACACGACTCCTTTCCAAATTGAATTTGCTAATTCCATTAATTATAACTCGTCATCGAACTCTTGCAAGATAAATATCCGTAGGATCTGCGATCACAAAGCACCGATGAACTCTTGTAAAATCGAGTGTTCCGGAACGCGCTCATGATTAATTTCGGGAACCATCGATAAGTGTCGATGCAATAATCGCGCTCTCGCTACGGCCGTATCAATGTCCGCGAAAGGCTTCGGCGGAATAGTTCTTTTCAGAAAGACCGACGGTTCAATGACTCCTTTTTCAAGAGCTTCGAGAGACTCTTCAATATCCTTCTTTGCGATAGGTGCAATAACAAGGCTTTCATAGAGCAAGAAAGAGTTGATGTAAAAATCTGCCTTTTTCAAATAATTCTCGTAATATGCTTTTTCGGAAGATTCAATCATCGGCCAGTAGTCAATGGTAGAAAGCGCGTGTGCACCCCGATGCCGTTGATCTCTGACAATTCTTCTCAATAATCGAAAATCATCACTCCCGAAAAGCTTCTTGTCCGCGACCAGACCTCCATTGGGCATAATGAATACGCCGATCCACTTGTCCCTTGGCAATACATCGCACACTTCGTCCGCCAAACCATGGAGTCCCTCGGTCACGACAATCCCGGATGAATCAATCGATACGTTTTGCTTCGCTTCCGGCCACTCGCGTTGGCGCGTCTTGAAATTGAACTCCGGAATATTGACGGCTTCACCGGACAGAAGTTTCAATAAATCTTCTCCGGCCAGCCGTGTGTCAATAGTTGAAACCGATTCATAGTCAGGTCTTCCGCAGGAATCAAATTCAACGTCCTTGATGTCGTAATAATCATCGAGAGATAGACGAAGCGAAGCTCGACCAAGTACCTTGAGGCCTTTAGTCAGCCTCTCGGTAAAAGTGGTCTTCCCTGACGATGTCGGTCCGGATACGAATACCGCTTGAACACTCGGATGAGAGGCGATGAAAGCGACTACTTCTTGTGTTCGAGATAAAAAATCAGACTCCGCCTCTTCGATAAATATCGGGAGTCGATTGACTCCCAGCTGATTTTCAAGATCTTGAACGGACAGCATATGCCTTTCAGTTAATTCGGCCATCTTGCCTCCTTATTTTCCCAGAAAGTTGGTGATAACCAAACGGTCCATTGCCTTGTCATAGAGGAGTTGAAGCAGCCTTGCACCGACAAATAAGATCGCCGGTAAAGCAACGGCAACAAAGACCGCAGCTACAACGATAAACACAACATATACACCGCCGGTCATGACGCCCAAAATCGTTGCAAAAGTTCCTGCCGAGTCAACCCACTTTGCCGTATGTGATTCAAGCGTACTATTCAGATAGTCTACGGCCTTCTCAACAATCTCCGAAGAAGACATGGTCAGTCTCGGCAATACCAACGCAGTATAAATCAATGTCAAAACGGCTTGCTTAACTGCCTGTACGAGAATCACAGGAATTTTTCCCCACAAAGGAAAACGATAATATCGAAAACAAATAAACGGGCAGGCAAAAAACAACACGACAAAAATGACGATTTTTGCGGATAACCCGGTACCCAACAATGTTGCAAAACGGCCGGTGAAATATGAAAGAGCGATCAGTGCATTCACAATAAAACCGTATAAAACCAGAGAGCTGATATGTCGTCGGTTTTGAAAATCGGTGTCACTCCATTGCACACCGAGAAATAAACCTTCCAGATAATCCACTTCTGTAACCTCCTATAAGACAACGACATTTATTTTAACAGAAAGCACGCCGTAATGAAAACCCGGACGCTTCAATCAACGCAAGCGAAAGGGCGTACGGGAAGCAGTCTCGATGAACTCTCTGAATTCTCTCCATTGTGGCGGGAAAATCGTTCGTCCGTTACTCTGATAAACCGTGCCATCTTTGAAAATAATCCGAACCAGCCATTGCTCAGGAAGGCCGCATGTCGGTGTTGATTTGGTGATTCGAAGTTCTTCATTCGTCTCGTAACTGATGTCCCACTCCAAAACCCGAGTCAACGGCAAGAGGTTTTCGAGCGAACGGATGCAATCCTCCGACAATGACCTGGTGAAATTATTGTTCCACTGAAGACTATCTCTCCAAGCAATTTGCTTGAGATCAAAACGAACCGATACCTGCACGCAGGTTCGTCGATAACCGGATATTTCTGATTCTACTGCGACGATGTCACTATAAGAATTCATAACGTCGTTATAGCTCCTTATTACGCTGATGTCTAACATAATTGCCTCTCCAAGATAACCATTATCTCATTTATCCGATCTTTATGCCAAAAACGGACCCGGAACGCGTGCCGATAACCATTGTATTATTAAAGACTGCCGGTGAAGATTCCATATTAAGACCTTCTTTGGTCTCATTACTTAAGCCCTTGTTGCGAATGGTCTGAAGGTATGTCAATCTCTGACCGTTTGCGGCATTCACATAATGCACCTGACCGCCGCTGTCACACATAACAATGTAAGCGTTCCCGGCATCATCATAGCAATCCACAGGAGAACTCCATGAATAAAGATTCATAGAATATTCCCAAACTCTTTCGCCGGTGAGTTTATTGTAAGCGACCAGCGCATTACCGCTGTAAGCGCCTTGCGTCATACAGTATGAAAAAATGACAAGGTTCGAAATGGATTTCTTCCCGATAATGGGCGTTCCTAAAACGCCTCCGTTAACATCATCTCCCGAGTTTTCTGCCTTTTTGGTCCAGCAGGAATAGGACGTCTGCCACACTTCCTCGCCGGTCATCGCATCAATTTTATAAGTATATGCGGCGCCTTGATAGTAGCCGATTTCATTTTTCTGCCAATCGACCTCTGTGCCGGTATATACATAAACGCGCCCGTTATCCTCCTCGATAACCGGCGTTACGTCGGTGTCATCATCGAGTTGGCGAGACCATATCATCTGCATCGTATTTAGATCCACGCAGAACAGGTTACCCGAGTTGTCCGAAAAATAACCATAGTGACCGTAAATAGACATCGAACTCTCAATACCCATCTTACTTCCGGAAACACCGCTTAATTGGAATCGATACGCATAGACCTCCGGAGATACGCCAACCGTCGAGTTCGCCTTGTCCAAAGTTGTATTAAGCTTAAGCGTGTAAATCATTCCGTTTTCGCTGGGATAAATCAGCGTATCGGTATCCGCGCAAAGTATCGGACTCGAGTCGCACGCACCCCAATTGCCTCGATGGGCGCGAGAATCCATGCCGTTTTGAAAATATAGCACCTGGCTGTTGGTCAAGCTGTATATTCTGAAACCGATTTGACCGGCGGATCCGTTATTGTCGCCTTGTCCGACATACAGTAGCGGATATCCTCTTGGATCTACCGCCGGAGTCCCCTTAATGGTAGCGCCAACATTGATCGGGTCACGAGTCATGGATCCGTCATCCAAGTCGAAAAAGTAAATCTTGCCGTCAAGAGCCACCTGAATGACTTCGACCAGATTCTCTTTGGCCTTTTTATCCGGGTACAGATTCATCATCTGACGAATTTCCGGATCCCATTGTACAATCAGCGGTTGTCCGGTCCAACCGGTTCCGCCCCACGAAAAAGCCCACGCCGATGACTTGAGCGAACCGATATCACGGAACTCCCATACTTGCTCAAGAGTACCGGCTACAGAGGGCCCCAGCGTGCCCCATGCGCCACTGTTTCTGAAATTATTGCCTCTGAATGTCAGAACTCCTGGGACGGCCTGATAAAAAAGCGGATCTTGAAACTTCATCGCCGGATTGCGATTGAAATCCGAAATGACGGCATCACCCTGATATAATTGCTGAGATATTCCGCGATTTGAAGGGCTTGCTTCTGATGCAACGAGTCCCATTTCGACTGTCATTTTTGCTGAAGCGGGATACAAAATCGGATTCTGATTGGTAAGTCGCTCAACGACGGGCGTCGGAGAAGGTGTTGCAATCACGATCCCGGTCTCTCCGAGTGTCGTGTCGGTGCCCTGAGACGATGATGGTTTGCCCGGAGAGTCGGATTCATCTTTATGGCCAAATGTGTAAATGCCCAGCCCGATAACGACCACGACAAGAACGCCGGTAAGTCCAATCATAAAGCGCAACAAATAATCCGGTTTGCGCTTCCTGGGGCGATGAAACTGATTATCATATCGAACATAATTTGACTGTCTCACGAAATCCTCCCGACCGGAGCTTAAGTACAACTTCTTATACTATCACAGCATAATCAAAATCGCCATTCATCCTTCATCTGCCATTTGTTCAAGTTTTTTTAATCGGTGATGCATCCCGGATTTGCCGATTGGCGGGTCCATTAATTCCCCGATATCCCTAATGGAAAGTCCGGGGTTATCCAAGAATACTCTCGCTGTATCCAAGAGTTCCTGAGGGATGTCTGACCCGTTACTGCTTTCAATGATACGTCGAATTTTTTCGGCGCGCTTCATTCCGGCCTCCGCTTGCCGCATAGCATTTGCTGTATCGCAGTTCACAACGCGATTCACTTGACTTCTCACTTCTTTTTCGGCGCGTATGCTTTCGTAGAAAACAACACTTCTATGGGCACCGATAAAAGCGAGAAAGTCGGCTATTTGCTCACCGTCACGTAAATATAGTATAGTTGTGTTTCCGCGTCTGGCTATATTCGGAATAATGTTCTGACCATGAAAAAACATCATCAGCGGCTCAACATATGTTGAATCGGCCACTCGAATCTCTATGCGATACTCAGAGATGGGATCCCCGGCATAGCCCGATATCAAAAACGCACCCCTCAAAGCGGCCCTTCGAGCCGAAACGTCGGATGCCAGTTCATCTGCTCTATCCATCGATGTCAAGTCCGGAAGCGCATTGATCCATGCCCGCAAACTCTCGCTCGAAAATGCATGCTGATTCATCGAATCTCTGTTTCTGCCTTCGGTAAATATTCGAGACCAGTCGTTATCCCGATCATCCGTCGGCATCTCAATTCTGATGCACACCATCAGATGCCGCAAATAATCTGCGACCGCACTCGAAAACGATTTCATTCCCGAGGAGATTTTACCGGTACTATGAGAAGTCACTCTCGCACACAACAGAGCCGAGGCCAATTCATATTGACATTCGTCCGAATTTTTGGGCAGCGACTTGATAATATCTTCGTGAATTTTTTCTGAAAAACGACTTTTCTCCACGTTTACTAAGCCTCCGCTACTTATCGGAATCGGTCGTTTTCGCTGCATATCGGGGATCTTTTCCGATATCTCGATGATATACAGAGCTTTCATAACCCAGTTCCTTGATTTTAGCCGATAATGACTCGGCAATATAGACGGACCGATGTCTTCCTCCGGTACAACCGATGCCGACGACAAGCCGGACCTTACCTTCGTGAATATAGAAAGGCAAAAGGTATGATAAGAGTTCGGTTTGTTTTTGAATGTAGATATCGGTTTGAGGATACTGATTTAAATACGCTTGAACGGGATGGTCCAGACCCGAACAGGTCTTTAGTTCGCTCTCGTAAAAAGGATTCGGAAGAAATCGAACGTCGTAAATATTATCACAATCAACCGGAATGCCATACTTGAATCCGAAAGATTCAAAGAGTATCGAAATGCCGTGACTATCTTCTTTTCCGTTAATTATTCTGAATAGTTCTTCTCTTAAAGCCGGAAGCGCCATCAGCGATGTATCCAATACATGGGTGGCTTCTCCGCGAATACCCTGAAGCAGCTGTCTTTCTCTGGAAATTGCTTCACTGATTCCTATGCCCTGAGACAGCGGGTGCTTGCGACGAGTTTGTCGATAACGATTAACCAGGACCTGGTCAGAAGCTTCCAAAAAGATAATTCGATACGGACATTCCAGCATGTCAATTTCTTGCATAGCCGCACCAAAACCTTGCAATAGCTCATTGCTTCGAATATCCACAACAAATGCAAGCTTTGTAATGCCATACCCCTCGCCGCCCTGACCTTTGATAAATGTTTTTACCAATTCCGGTAAAATGACCGGAGGTAAGTTGTCGATGCAGAAATAGCCTTGATCTTCTAAATAGTTGGCCGCCTGACTTTTCCCGGCTCCGGACATTCCCGTCAAAATAATTATGTCCATGACTTACACCTCACTGATGTGCTGATATGTTGCAGTCCTCAAATCCCTCGCCTAAAAAACAGATCTCAGGCTCAAGAATCACTCCGGAATCCGCATACACTGCCTTTTGAACTTGCTGTACCAATGTATAAACGTCGTAGGCCGTTGCACTATTATAATTAACGATGAATCCACAATGCTTCTCAGACACTTGCGCTCCGCCGACTGAAAGACCTCTTAAACCGGCCTTCTCGATAAGCGCTCCCGCATAATGCCCACGCGGGCGCTTAAACGCACTTCCGGCACTTGGTAAATTCAAAGGTTGGCACGCTGAGCGCTTGGCATTCATCTGCATAATATCAGAAATGATTTCATCGGGATCCCCTTTTTGAAGTTCGAAAGTCGCCGACAAAATAACGCCGCGTGTGCCCACAATGCCGCACTCTTTTGAAAAACGACTGCTGCGATAATCAAGCTCAAGCTCGTCTTTGGGGTAGACGACAATCTCCCCGCGCTCGTCAAGTGCTGTTACCGAGAGAAGAATATCTTTCATTTCCCAACCGTATGCACCTGCATTCATGTAAACCGCACCGCCGACCGTGCCGGGAATACCGGCTGCAAAAGCCATTCCCGCCCATCCGGTTCGCGCATAATCCATAGCGGTTGATGACAACAACGCGCCTGCAGGAACACTCTGAGTCAGTCGCAGTCCGTCTTCGCTTACAACGGCCTCGCTTCTGCAACCGAAATTTGTACCGAGTCGCAAAATGAGTCCGGACAAGCCCTCATCCGAAATGACCAGATTGCTGCCGTTCCCCATGACGTATACCGGCCAGCACTGAGAACGACAAAGCGCAACCATAAACTGAATCTCGCCAGCATTTTCAGGCTCTAAATAGGCCTGTGCCCTTCCGCCGACACGCATGGAGCAATGCTTGCTCATATCTTCGTCAAAACGAATTTTTTCCGAAAGATAGCCGAAGCCATCTTGCTGCAATAGAATCAGGAGTTGCTGTCTATTCATTTCTGGAATCGTCCTCTTTCCGAGATTTATTGACCGGGAAACACACGACTGACAAGATTCTTCGCCGCATTATAACCCATTTTCTTGACCCTAAAATTAATCGCCGCCGCTTCGACAATAATGGCAAGATTGCGTCCCGGACCGACCGGAATAGTTAAAGACGGCACTTTGAGACCAAGAATTTCGGTTGTCTCATCGACAATGCCCAAGCGGTCGTATGTTTTCTTTTCATCCCAGAGCTCCAAATTAATGACAAAATCAATACTCTCTTGAAGTTTTACGGACGAAACGCCGTAGAGCTCTTTGACATCCAGAATACCTATACCGCGTATCTCAATCAGATGTCGAATAATATCCGGAGCCCGTCCGAGAAGCGTGGTCTCTGATACCCGGCGAATCTCAACCTGATCGTCAGCGATCAACCGATGACCGCGCTTAACGATTTCAAGAGCGGTTTCTGACTTGCCGACGCCGCTTTCGCCTAAGATTAAGATACCTTCGCCGTTGACTTCGACCAGAACCCCATGCATAGATATACGAGGGGCCAATTCAACATTCAAATGCTTCACCAGAGAGCTCATAAACTCCGACGTGGCGATGGCTGTGCGAAAAACGGGTATTTTATAGCGCTTGGCACAAGAAATGATTTCTTTGTGAACTTCGTGATTTCGAGTGATGACCAGACACGGAATCTGCCTCTCGAAAAGGGCCGCAATCCTCTTGCGTCTCGCCTCCGGAGAAAGCTTCTCCAGAAATGCATGCTCCATATTACCTATGACTTGGATACGATCCGAACCAAAATGATCATAATAACCGGCAAGTTGCAGACCCGGGCGAGTCACATCCGCGACATTAATTCGGATTTGATCCAGTTCTCCGGGAGAATAAATCTCCTCGAGCTCGAAATCCTTAACGAGTTGAGAGAGAAAAACACTTGAATATGCCATATCATCGGTTCCTTTCCGTGTCGCTTAGTCTTGCCGCAACCACGAATGTTGCAGACTAATACTTTAACCTTATCATTGTAATACAGACTGGCCGTTTTGCGAAATAGATCATACTTAAGGTCCCTCCACTTTTTCCGTTAAAGCGAGAAAAATTTGCATCGGGGCGCCCGATTGAGTTGTCTGTTTGGAAATAGACCGACGGATTTAAACCTCTGCGCCGGATAAATATTCGAACTAATACTGAGAATGGCTCGTGGGCGGTGGCGGTGGCGGTGTTGGCGATGTTGGCGGTAGCGGTGGCGGTGGCGTTTGTGGTGATGGCGTCGTTTGCGCTGGCGCGAAACGTTTCGTTTTAATCGATTACCGCTAAAATCACCAGAAATCCCCATTTCGTATGTGTTAGAGTGTAATTAATAAGCTATTCAGAAGCACAGATACATACGAAACAGCACAATCTCAACCATTTCGTATGTGTTAGTGTGTAGCAAACCGTTTCGCGCTTGCCTGAAGAGCAGCCAAAATACATACGAAACAGCACAATCTCAGCCATTTCGTATGTATTAGTGTGTAGCAAACCGTTTCGCGCTTGCCTGAAGAGCAACGAAAATACATACGAAACAGCACAATCTCAACCATTTCGTATGT
>JAAYBI010000099.1 GCA_012718915.1 Clostridiaceae bacterium | reverse complement strand
TACCGGCAAAAGAGCCGTGTGGGAGATGTTTTGCCGGTAGTTTTCGATTTCGAGGATTTTCGCGGCGCGCGGGATACCGGCAAAAGAGGCGTGTGGGAGAGGTTTTGCCGGTAGTTTTCGATTTCGAAGATTTTTGCGGCACGCGGGATACCGGCAAAAGAGCCGTGTGGGAGAGGTTTTGCCGGTAGTTTCGACACCGGATGGACGGCGACAGCGCACGGGATACCGGCAAAAGTGGCGTTCGGGAGTGGTTTTGCCGGTAGTTTCGACGCCGGGTGGACGTCGACGGTACGCGGGATACCGGCAAAAGTGCCTTGCGGGAGTGGTTTTGCCGGTAGTTTACGATTTCGAGGATTTTCGCGGCACGCGGGATACCGGCAAAAGTGTCGTGTGGGAGAGGTTTTGCCGGTAGGTTTCGATTTCGAAGATTTTCGCGGCGCGCGGGATACCGGCAAAAGAGCCGTGTGGGAGAGGTTTTGCCGGTAGGTTCCCAGATAATCAGATTTTTCGGCTTCGCAAGAAAGAATAAATACGAACATCCCTATTGCAGAAGAGGGAGCTCGATTCCATTGAATAAATCTGAGGATTGCCGAAGAGTAAGCTTTGTCCTCTATTAGTCAGATTATTAGGTAATTGTCGTTAATGTGAGAATCGGACGCTAACGATATTAAGTATAATTTCAACATTGGACTGGTTCCGAACAGCATACGCCAATGCTGAGATATTTGGCCGGGAGGGATGACCATTGAGAAAGAGATGCGTCGAGAGTACAGAACTCCGCCCCGATTGCTTGGTGAGTCTGGCACAGACAAGAAAAGCGGAGTTAATGAAGGTGTTACAAGAAACAACGAAGGCATCTGAAAGAGCACCTTCCGGAAGGCTTAGATTTGATCGGAAAGGAAATACCGTTCAATATTATCACAGACTGGAGCATTCAGATAATAAAGGCATATATCTCAAACGCAAACAGGATTCACTTGCTGTAGCGCTCGCACAGAAGGCGTACGATTCGAAATTGACAGATGAGTTGAAGGTTCAAATCGATGCGCTGGCCAATTTTCTGGATGAATATAGACCGGAGAAGATTGATGAAATATTTGATGCGTATCACGAGTGCCGAAAAAAGCTTATTCGTCCGGTGAAGCTTTCTGATCAGGATTATATCAATCGTTGGATGAGCGTTGAATATGTGAAGAAATCATTTGATGAGAATTCGGCAGAATACTACACCGCCAAGGGGGAAAGGGTTAGGTCCAAATCAGAAATATTAATCGCGGATGCACTGAATCGCTTTAATATTCCGTATAGGTATGAATTCCCAACGACAATCCCGGGATTAGGTGTGTGTTATCCGGATTTCACGTGTCTTAACGTGAGAAGTCGAAAAGAATATATTTGGGAGCATTTTGGAATGATGGCGGATCCGAAATATTCGGAAAATGCGATAGACAAAATCGAAAAGTATATCATCACCGGACTCTGCAACGAATCCGGGCTGATAATGACTTTCGAAACGAAGAATCATCCGATTAATGCACGCTTGATAGAACATCACATCAGGCAATATTTACTAAGAGATGAGTCCGATTGATGTTCAAATAAGGCATCTCATTTAGTCGAAAGCTCTGAAGATATACATTTTATACTTCCGAGCCTATAATGATGACGCAATGTTTCGGTTTTTCCGGAGGCGAGAAGGGTTGGCGACATGTGTATTAAGGTTGTTTTTGTTCTTCTTTCAATACTTTTCACCGTTTCGATATATCAGAATGATGAACTTGATGCAGATTACCGTGTACCGCAGATTGTGACTGGTGACCTCGGATTTGCCGATTCCTCCGATACTAGGAAACGCGAGCAGGCAAAGGTCTTGGGCTCCTCTTTCGTTGCGCCCGGTTATGATGAATACGACTATCTAAAGATTCAGACATTTCTCAATCAACCGTCGGCAGAAGCCGGAAAAACGAATGGCCAGGCTATAGATTCCGGGTACGATCCCGATAATCCGGAGACATGGAAGGGAATAGTCTGGTCTTCTTCTCAACCTTATCGGGTGGAATATATAGGGTATCCACTCGGCTGGACCAAAAGGTCACTTGCCGGTGCGATGGACCTGAGTGGATTGTCGCAGTTGCGAGGCATAATGATTCAAGGCAACAATATTTCCTCGCTTAATCTGAGTGAAGCAGGGCAACTTCAACAGGCTTACTGCAGCGGCAATGCGTTAACATCGATAACCTTGTCAAATAACATATCGCTTAAAGATTTAGATGTCTCCATAAGCAATCTATCTTCGATAGATTTGAGCGAAGCTCCAAAATTGAAGATATTAAGTTGCGGAGAGAATAAGCTTACGGCAATCGATGTGACATCCAATACTGAACTGATTGAGTTACATTGCTCTGATAATCAGCTTGAGGTTTTGGACGTCAGTAATAACAGTCAATTGACGTTGATTTCTTGCTTCAATAACCTGCTGGAAGAGGTGGATGTATCGTTTAACCCCTTACTGGATACGATCATCATTGATAACAACTGGATTACGAGTATAGATGTCAGTTCAAATCTGTTACTGAGAGAGTTATCATGCAGCGGTAATTTGATATCAACATTAAATTTACATTCAAATTTAATGTTAGCCTTGTTTAATTGCGCAAGCAATAATATCAGCGAATTGGATCTTTCAGATAATTCGGATCTTGTTGCTTTGAATTGCAGTAATAACCGATTAACTTCATTGGATTTATCGGCAAATCCGAATGTAGCTTCAGTTGTCTGCAGTTACAATCAGCTAGAGGTGTTGGATCTGAGCGAACAACTCTCTATCATGGACGTGATATGTACTGGAAATCCTATAAAGGAGATTAAAACTCGATACATTTATAACCACCAATCTATTTCTGCAGTCGGAGAGGGATATGTGGAATATGAGCTAGTCCATAGTGAGAACATCTACAGAGTAATCGCAATCCCTTTTGACGGAGAGTCTCTGACGTGTTGGAGCGAAAGCGGATCGATTTTCTCTCGGAAAGTGTCTATTGACCTTGAGCGGAGGAGAAATTATTCGCTCACGGCGAATTTCGGAGTCGTGCTGACTTCAAGCGTGTCTGACGGAAAGATTAATCCCGGCAAAAGCGTCACCCTGACTCCGAATATTTTGGGAGGCACATGGGACTGGAACGAGGATTATCTTGACGCAACGGTTGGCGATTCTGCCACGTTTACGGCGCGAAAAACCGGAAAAGTGACCGTCGGTTACACGGTTGAAGGGATTCGCGTTGAATATGTTGTTTCGATAGTCCAGACATCGAACTCGACGCACGAGATAACACCCACGCCTGAATCGACGGAGAATCCCGATGTCACAACGACGTCTACGTCCGGTACGACTGGCGGCTCGGTGGGCGACTCTACTTCCGACCCGGCGGGAGACCCGACATCAGGGACTTCGGATACAAGTGAATCGGGTTCAGAGGATTCGGATAAATCGGCAGGAATTTCGAGTCGGACTCCGATGGTGATTGCGGCTGTGCTAATAGGTGCCGCGGCGATTGCCGGAGGAACGTTTTTGATTCTGAGGATTCTGAAAAAGAGAAAAATAGAAAAAAAGACAGATACCTAACTACTGCACGGTGCCGGCAGCACTGTGCAGAGAGGTGCTTTTTGATTCGTGCTTTCGCCGGTTATCCATATTTGAAATCTTTTTCTTCGATTAATTGTCGAGCCTGAAGTCGAAAAGCACTCGATAATAAGGTGTTCACTAGCTTATCTTAATCCCGAATATTTTCTGGGCGTATGAGCCGACGACGATCATGTCGTTATAGGCGGAGGGTGATGATTCAACGTTCAGTTCTAGGGAGATGACATCGAGATCTTCTCCGGTTCGCGGATCAAAGAGGTGCATGTCGCCGACGGAGTCGCAAAAAATGCCGCAGGTTTTGCCGTCGTTTCCGAGAATGCTGATTGGAGAGCTCCAACTGTAGGCAGTCAGCTCGCGGGACCATACGGCGAGGCCGGTGGATTTGTCGAGTGCGACGAGTGTGCCTTTGTTGCTGCCGGTGGTTTTACCGACATTGAAGATAATCAGGTCGCTGATATCGTTTTTCCCGATGAGCGGGGTGGCCAGGAGCCCGCCGTGTAGGTTGGAGTCATAGGTTGTGGGAATGTCGTATTGCCATAGTTGCTCTCCGGTGATGGCATCGAATTTGCAAAGGTTTGTATTGCGATTCGCGGACTGGTCAACCGTATTTCCCTGATACAAGAAGACCCCTTCGTCTGTTTCTTCCATGACCATTGTGGCGTTGCCATCGCCCAAAGTTTGGAACATCCAAAGAGGCTCAAGTGTATTGATGTCCATGCATACGATGGTTCCGCCGTTGTCCGCGAAATAAAGAAGATTCCGGTAAAGGAGCGGAGAGCTTTCGATGCCGTACAGGGTGTGATAGGAGGTTTTATAGACGAACTTGGTGATTGACGGATTAATGGAGATCGCCTTGGCGACGGGGTCATAAACGGTATTGAGCGCGGTCTTGTAGAGGACCCCGTTTTCGCCCGCCACAATCAACGAGTCCGTCTGTCGGTCCATGATGGCGGAGGAGTCAAAGGCCCCCCATGAGCGGTAGGCAACCGAGTCCGCACCGGGTATGCCGAAGATTTCTTTGTTTTGAATCAAGTCGAAAATTCGGTATTTGAAAACGCCTTTGGTGCCGTTCGTATCGTTCAATCCCTGCCCGGTATAGAAAAGCGGGTATCCGCGGGGATCAACGGAACCGGTACCCTTGAAGCCGAAGCCCACGGTAATCGGATCTCGTGTCGGAACGCCGGTTGCTAAATCCAGAAAGTAGATGTTGCCGTCGAAAACCGGATAGATGACTTCGACCAGATCGGTATTTTTGAACTCTTCCTTGATGCCCATGACTTGGCGCGTTTCTTCGGGCCAGTGCACAAGCAGTGGCTGTCCGGTCCAGCCGGAGCCCGGCCAGTAACTGCCGGTGCCGCTGATGGCGCCGTTGCTCTTTGTCCAGACGATTTCAAGTTTTTTATCGATGATATCCGCCGAGCCCCAAGTGGGCGCATCGCGATAGTTATTGCCGCGAAAAGTCAGCACGCCTTCGATGTCGGTGAAACCTTCCGAAGAGGGAAAAGCAATGGTTGAATCGGGCGTATAGTTGTTGAGCAATTCCGAGCCGTTCTGATAAATCCACCAGGTGATGGTGCCGTTATCATCCGGAAAAGTTTTCGAAAAAGAGCCGCCCGAATTCGCCGTCGGCGTTAAATAGCCCGGAAGGTCCTTGACGGGCAATAAGAGCTTAGCCGGGTC
>JAAYBI010000098.1 GCA_012718915.1 Clostridiaceae bacterium | reverse complement strand
GTTTACTACTCGTCTGAAATGTGCTTACAGTCAATGACACATTATCCCTGACAAACTTTCCGCGAAAACTGAGTCTCGAACTTAAGTTATCCAAAATTATCCGGTTTGTCAATAGAAACAAATCATCATCAGGTTTCCGGTATTTCTTGCGGCTTGAGAGAACTTAGAACAAAATGCTTTTAAAACATATTTCCTGTCTGTTTTCGGCGAAGTTCCAACTGTGATATGAACCTCCTCTGCAAAATCTCTTCTCACTGCATGTGTTACACTTATCGTTTTCTTCACATAGATTTTTTCTGAAACATTTGAACTTAGTATTCCAGACATCATAGAATTCATCTTTTAAGATATTTCCCTGTACAAATTCAGGACGCCTCTCGATATCAAGGCACGCAATAATTTCACCTGAAGCTGTAATACTTGCTGTATAAGTTCCGGCCATGCAGTGAAAATACCCTTCCCGAACCTCCCGCTCATAATCAAGACCAAGATAGTGGCTGCAACCATACGTAACAGGCTCGCCGGATATTCTCTTATTGCGTATAAATTCAAAAAGATATTTGTGATCTTCCGGTGTGAGCATAAGCTCCGGGTGCTGCTTCGCCCTGCCAATGGGTTCTATCCCGATAATGCGCCACGAATCGATATCTATTTCATTAAATATCTCATACAGCGCATCTAGTTCCTGGATTGATTTATGTGTCACAACAGTAGTAACCTGAATGGCCTTAAATCCACCCTCTTCAATAAGGAAGTTAAGACCTCTCATTGCACGTTCATAGCCACCCGGACTTCTTCTGAACTCATCGTGAGTTTTGGGAAGCCCGTCAATACTGATTGAAATAGTACGCATTCCTGTTTCCCTAAGCTTATGGGCACATTCTTTGTCAATGAGAGTGCCATTACTTGTCATTCCCCATGAGAATCCGAGATGGTTCGCATAACTTAATATTTCGAAAAAATCCTTGCGAAGAAGCGGCTCTCCACCGGTAATACAGAGCATCTTGTCGTCGTGACCAAAATCCTGATTAATCCTATCCAGGAACATTTTATACGTATCAAGAGATAGTTCCTCTGAATCGATTTTGCCGCAACTGCTTCCACAGTGAATGCAGTTCTCGTTGCAACGCAGCGTCAATTCAAGAAAGAGAAAGCGCAATTTAGGCTGTGCCCATAAATTTTCAATGTAAGAATTAAGTTCTGTAAGATTCGATATTTTGGATGGTACATCAAGCATGAGACTATCCTTATAAGGTATTCAGCTCATTGAATTCAAAGCCGTTCCGAACGAAAAAGTATTAGCGATTAATTAATCTGTTGGAAGTTGCTTTTCAACTGTTTCTTCAGTATTCGAGGATTCAATTTCTCCTTCAGAAGAATTTATAACCGTTGTCGGATCTGAAGACATTTCAACAGGCGGACCATATACACACGCATTTAGATTTAATGCCACTGCAAAGGCGGAGACGATAAGTAATGATTTTGTAGATTTCTTCATTCTGTCTCCCTTCATCAACTTGTTCTATTAGAGAAAGTTCCCGTTAACAACCAAATTATACCATATCATTTGAAGTGGCTCAGAATCTATCGATTATTGAGACGCCATTGCTCATGAGTCAAGTAGTTGGCATGTCCTATCCTGACCTCCCCCATAAGCGGAACCGCTACCTCTTCAGAGGTGTGATGGTACACAAAGCCAACTTTTTCCTGTACTCGTTTTGATTTTGTATTGCCATCATAATATCCGCACCAGATGACATTCATATTCAATTTCTCAAATCCGCGACAGATCAGAGCTCTTGCTGCTTCAGGCATCAATCCTTGTCCCCAGAACTCTTTGCCAATCCAGTAGCCGAGTTCACATTCATCGTCTCTCACCGTCATATCCGTATTCCCGATAAGTTTAAGCTCAATACAACCTATCGCAACGTTATCCTTCCTCAAACAAATAGCGTAACACTCCGGACCGCGAAGAACGGTTCTGATCACATCAAGACTCTCATCTATACTCTTATGAGGAGGCCAACCGGCGATTGGTCCTACATCCGGGTCTTTCGCATATTCATATAAGCTTTTAGCATCCGAATCAAGCCACGGGCGCAAAATTAAACGTTCCGTATTCAATATCATAAAGGTTCAACCTCACATAAATAAATCGATACTGGTCGAAGAAATTTTCACTATATTTTCCCTATACGATTTCGATAAATAAAAACCAGAACACCGCCTCCAACCAGTAAGATCGCCAGACCAATTCCGACGAAAAACCAAGCGTTGGGGCGCGCTGTGTTCGCGGTCTTATCGACTGATTCATCCGTTTCGCTATCTGCGATATGGTTTGAGCTTGTTTCAGATTCGTTGGTTGCAGTCGCAGAAGCAGACACTTCTGCCTCAGTCGTACTCGTTTCCGGCACCGTCGAATCGGGTAGATCCTCAACTTCGACCGGACCGGAAATCTGAGACAACGCGATGCCGTTACCGGATTTACCCAGAGGCACTTCATGATCCAATCCGACAAATGAACCTTCGTATTGCCATAGCACTTCTTTTACGAATGCATATTTTTCTTCGTCCCAAGTCGTGAAGTCGTCTTTGACCAGACCACCGGTATCTCCGGAATTGGCGTTGAAGCACCAATATGTGTGGTGTAATTGATTTTCAAGAATCAGTTGGCGTAACAGCGTCATCCACTTGAGATTATCGCCTTGCATAAAGCCGCCCCACTCTCCTATGAGCAAAGGCGCGGTCTCATCTTCATAAATGTATAACCAGTTATCATCCCAACAATCAGCTTTCATGGACTCGAACGAAAAATCTTTTGAAAACCATGGTTGCGCATATACAGAGGGCCCATAATCATGTGGCGAATAGACGATTTGAGCATTTCTTTCCGGCGTACCAAAATCGATGGGGTAGTCTTTGACGCCACGTAGATTGCCCCCCCACCAACAGAAATAATAGTCGGCAGAATCCTGCGATGTGTAATTCGAGTTCGTATTAATATTGATAGGATATATCTCAATCCCCTCGATCATGATCAGAAGATTGGGGTTGATATCCAATACAATGTTGCCGGCCTCTTGCGCCACATGTTTCCAGTTGTTCTGATCGTCAGAATCATTCCAGATGGCACCGTTTTCATGTGGTTTGCCATGCGGCTCATTCTTAAGGTCGATAGCAATAACCGTATCGTTGTCCTTGAAATGCGTGGCCAAAAATGCAAGGGCTTCGTAAAATTGCTCCGTAGAAATATTGTCCGTATACCACAGATTGGTCATATGTCCCATGGCATCTGTCTCGGCACTATGAATGTCAAACATGATCTTTATTCCATTCTCAGCGCAGATTTGAACTGCATAGTCGAGTATCTCAAGGCTATTCATACCGACCAGTTCGGAATTATAAGCTTGGTTGAAATTGGCTTGCGGATATTCATTGCTTTTCCATGCGAGTAATATTTCCGCTGAAATCGGAATTCGAAGCAAATTGAAACCTCGATTGGAAATGGAGTCTAATGCGTCTTTCATATTGCACGCCCATACTCCATCGAAAATATTTGTTCCCGTGTTGTATCCAAACCAGTTGACGCCGGTGAGCCAAACTTCAGTGCCATTCTGATCGACAATCTTGTTGCCATCTGTCGTCAGATAATCATCACCCTGAATCAAAACAATCGGAGATGATGATTCACTTGTGGGCTGGCTCGTATTCTGAGTCGTGCTCTGGGAAGTCACCGTCGGGGATGAACTTGAAGCAGACGTTCCGTCAGACACCGCCGAAATGACAGAAATATCATTGCCGGGCGCCTTCGAAGTGCCAATAATAAACCCGATGTCAGAAGTGCTCCCCCCGGCACGAATCGACTGATTATAATCGAGTGGCGTGATTGTCAGCACTTGACCGTCAATTTCAAACTCGGCGTTCCAAAAGCCACCATCCGAAATCGTCGCTCCATCCGGGACAGACAATTCGATGCGCCAACCATTAACATCGGATTGCGTCGGGTTCGTCACACTGACAGCATATTGCGTCTTATGCGTGTTCCCTTCTTTCCAACTGTTCACCTCAGTAATAGTCGCACTGAGCGCAACCTCTTCGCTTACTATCGAATAGAAGCCGGATATGCTTGACAGAATGACCATCATCACTATAAAAAAGATTAGGCGACGTCTGGTAGTCGACATCATAAAATACCTCAATTAACTATATTTTCGAATCACGTTTGTAATACTTAAGGCTTATATGATCTACGAAAAATATACGTCTCTTTTATTGTATATTCGAAAAGAAACATATATCATAACACACGACAAAATTGCCGCTAAAATGACATATATTTCCGGATAATCAGGCGATATCAGAATTCTGGATTCAAAGTATCCAAAAAAACTAAAATATCTAAGGAACTCGGTATTTTCGAAAAGATTTGCCAGAACAGAAAATACAAACATGGCTAACACGCAACAAGCGGCTGTCAACGAAGATACTTTGTAGTGACCATTGATTGAAGAAATAAATATCCCAAAACACATGAATACAAGCTGAACTCCAAAAATGCCCGAAAAGAGTAATGTTAATTGATTCAAATCCAATTGATTGGAATACTGTGAAAGTGCGAGTAATGAAACAACAACCGTCACCAAAAATAAGACGATGACCTGAATAAACGAAGAAAAGATTTTGCAAATCAATATATACGAACGCGAAACGGGACGAGTCATCAGAAACTCTGCCGTGCGATCCCGTTCTTCTTTGCCGACCGAATTGATTCCGGAAAAAACGGCATGTATTGCCAGAAATAAAGTCAAATACATATAAAGAACGGCATAGTAACCTACCGGCGAATTTAAATCGAAATATCCCACGCCAAACAGACGCTGCATCGACTCAGGAAAAGCATCCATTAATTGTTCAATACTCTGATCGGGAGACCCCACTCCGGCGGCATATTTCCCCATGCCTCCTGCAATCAATAAAGCAAAAGCGCCGCTCCAAACCAAGAGTGATTTCCATGATCTTTTCCATTCAGAAAGAATAATTTGCACAAAGCGCTCCCTTCAAAACGTTATCGATTATATACATCAGCAGACGTTAAGCGAAAATACGAAATTCCAAATAAGACGGTAATGATCAGCAATGAGAAAAAGAATAAATCCGAATCCAGATAACCATTCAGTAAGACGGAATCAAAACGATGATACTGAAACGGCGTCAGGAATTTGAGCTTATCTGTATTCCCGGACACAGCAAATGCAGATATTGCAAAAAAGAACGCAGCAACACCGAGTGATACAGACAGATAACTCTTAATACCCATAAACAAATACGCCAAAAGCGTACCCAGTGCAAAAAACACCACTTGTGTCAATAAAAAAGCGTCCGCAAACCACAGTAGCGTCGATGCGCTATCGTCACTCTCTCCCATAAAAAACAGCACCAGAGCAAGGACAGCAATAAAAAATACGGTCTCCAAAATAAGAAGTGCAAATCCAGAAAAAACCTTCATAACAAAATGTCTCGCTCTTGACGCCGGCTTGGTAAATATAAACTCAGAAGTTTTCTCGGAAAATGGGGAGCCGTGGATAGATAGTCCAAGATAAATCGCCTGAATCGCAGGAATCAGAGATATAAAAGAATAGATGAAAGAAAACAGCCCCAACGGCTTTGTAACAATACTAACTTCAGAACCCATCATAGCCTTCATCGGTGCCGGAAAACGATCAAAAAATTCCATCATCATATCAAGATCTTCTTTGATATATATATAAAAGAAGAGTATTCCTGACGAAAAGATCGCCAGAAACAAGGCGAAAAAGATTGTCATTTTTAAATGTCGCTTAAACTCAAACGATAAAATATTCATACATGATCCTTCTGAGTCGAATAGTAATGCATAAAAATGCTCTCGAGACTAGGCTCCTCGATATGTAAGGAAACAAGATTGATTTTTGTCAGACTTTCAACCAACTCGTTAACATCACCTTGGAACACCAACCTGCATAGATTATGATCGACCGTTAACTCAGATACACCTTTTAATTCAACTAAATCCGGAGCCTCATCACCTTCATATTCGAAAGAGACGCCCAGAACTTGCTTCTGTTTGAGAGCCGAAATATCTTCAATGGATACTAGCCGTCCTTCTCTGATTATTGCTACTCTAGAACAAATTTTCTGAACCTCTGAGAGGATATGAGACGAAAATAAGACCGTCGCACCTTTCTCATTCTCTTCCTTGAGAATATCGAAAAATGTCTGTTGCATCAGAGGATCCAAACCGGTCGTCGGCTCATCTAATATGATAAGTTCGGGTTCATGAAGAAGGCCTTGAACAATTCCAACCTTCTTTTTGTTACCCAAGGAGAGCGTCTCAATGCGTTTATCTTGATCCAGATCTAAACGCTTGCAAAGACGGTCTATATTAGGAACACAGTTCTTACCATAAAAGCTGGCAGAATAATGCAAGAGATCACGAACTCTCATTTTGTCGTAGTAATAGACTTCACCGGGTAGATATCCGACTTTTTCGGCAATATTGGGAGCTTGTTCGATACAATCCTTACCAAAAATTGTCGCCGTTCCCGACGTCGGCCTGATAAGTGCCAATAAAGTACGAATCGTTGTTGATTTCCCCGCACCGTTTGGACCGATAAAGCCAAAGATTTCTCCTTTTTCTACTGAAAACGATAAATCAATCACGCCGCGTGATTTTCCATAGTACTTAGAGAGGTGTTTGACTTCAATAATCTTATCCACAATTACTCCTATTCAAGTATCCCGACAAACGAATTAATACTCTTCTCGATGGCCGAACTCTGCCGCTTCGACCCACTCTTCCGGACGGGATACTCTCTTAATTAGTTCTTCAAACAATTCATAATGTTGCAGTTCCTGAGAACGCAAAAAAGAAAATAATCTGCTATGTTCCGGATCTTCAGCCTCTGAAGCAAGCTTATGGTAAAGGTCTATGCCCTTCTTCTCAATCTCTAGTGCCATTTTATAAGTTTTCAGTTGATCATATGCCGTATAGACATCTTGAATCAGAGACTCGGGATCCTTGAATAACGAATCCAGACTTGCGAGCGCATCATCAGACGGGAAAACTTGACCCGCGTGAAGACGATGATGTTCAAGCAAATCGTAATGTCGTTGCTCATCTTTGATTAACATCGTGAATACACGATGAAGAGCATTTTCTTTGTTTTCTTCCGCCTTTGCCGAATAATACTCAATACCGTCCGCCTCGTTCTGTAAAGCAAAGTCCCAAACAGTCATATGAACGCTCCTTTCAACTAGGTAATCAATCCGCCATTAGGGCTAATAACTTGTCCGGTAATAAAAGACGATTTCTCTGAAGCTAGGTACACAATTACGTCAGCAACTTCTTGAGCGGTTCCCATTCTCCCTAGCGGTGTTTGGTCGCAAATCTCCTGAAGATCCTTCACCGTCAGCCCGGAATTCATTTCGGTATCGATTAAACCTGGAGCCACACAATTTACGCGAATACCGGATGGTCCCAACTCTTGTGCCAATGCCTTGGTATAACCAATAATTCCGGCTTTTGTCATCGAGTAAGTCACTTCGCAGGACGCTCCGGTCATACCCCAGATCGAGGATATTGTCACTATATTGCCTGTCTTTCGAGATATCATTCCAGGCAATACCGCCTGGCTGACATTAAACAATCCAACTAAATGCGTATCAATCATTTTATTAAAAGCTTCCGGTGTAACGTCCGTGAATAAAGAAATATCTGATACACCCGCATTGGAGACCAACAGATCCACTGCACCAAACTCGAGCATGGATTGCTTAACTGCATGGCTCACCGCAGAAAAATCCGAAACATCAACCGCATAAGCCATCGCATCTCGTCCAAGACGTCGAACTTGCGCAACGACCTGATCGGCTAAATATGCGTTTTTTCGGTAAAAAAAGGTAACGGCGAAGCCTTCGTTTGCTAAAGCAATGACAGCTGCTGCGCCGATACCTCTTGATCCACCGGTAACTAATGCATGTTTACGCGGTTTCATAAAACTCCTAATATATCCAAATCAGATTCTTGTGACTATGAAAGAAAACAATGCATAAATTGACGTGAACGATCCGAACATGATCAGCGTCATCCAAAAACTCTTCACTCTGGAGTCCGTCTTCTCCTCAAGAACACGAGATACTATCAGAGCGGAGAATATTAAGCCGAGCGCATATGAAGCCTGAGAGAAAATATTGGTCTCGAAAACAGCATCAGCTATTCCGCCAAAGAAATATAAGATGACAAACGATATCAAGGAGGTTCCAATCATCGAAAGTGTTCCGAATATACAGAACTTTGTAGTAATGAACTTACCTTGCAAAAGAAAAAAAGAAAAAACAAGAGCTGCAACAGCACAAACCAGAGAAAAGGTCATTCCGAAGGCTTGCCCGAAATCTCCGGTGAGCAAAATCCAATTAAGAAGCGATACAAAAGCCAAAGCCGCGATCACGATAATGCCGATTACATATGAAGTCGGTCGTGTGCGAGTCTCAACGGCACCGACCGGGTCTTTGAAGAAGTCACCAAACAACGAACCAAAATTCAAATCCAAATCACTGGTCCTTTTAACGGGAGCTTCAGCAACAGGGGTCGAAGAATCCTCAGAAACGGGAGCAACTTCAGGCTGGGCGGTCACTATCGGCTTATTGCATTCCGAGCAGACCATAGAACCATCCGGAATCTCCTTGCCACAACTAGTACAAAACATATTTCCACCTCCAACTTTTATAACTATCGATCAAATATAATCATATCATATAAATTAAGTTTGTTACAATTTCTCTTATCAAAAACACGTTGAATTATCAATTGACAGGAACCTTTCTTGTGATAAAATTGTAGAAGCGTCGGGGTGTAGCTCAGTTGGCTAGAGTGCTTGCTTGGGGTGCAAGAGGTCGCCTGTTCAAGTCAGGTCACTCCGACCACATTTTTAATTATCTCGGGAACCCTAATCCCGAGATTTTTTTCGCAAAAAAAGCCCTCGACGTTTGCCGAGGGCTTAGTATTATTACGATGCAAAATGATTAGAATTCTCTGGACCGTGAACCCGGACGAGGTCCTTCGTCTTGTCCGCCGGACTCTGAATCGCGTCTCGGCCTTCTGTCATAATTCGGACGTTCTCCACGGCCACCTTGACCGCCTTGACCGTTTCGACGCTCTCGATTAAAGCGATCACCGCCTTCTCTGCGAGGAGCCTCGGCCTGCTCAACGAATCCTTCCGGTTTCTCCATGCAATCGCGCATGGATAGATTGATACGGCCTTGAGCGTCAATTTCGTTAACTTTGACCTTAACGACGTCGCCTTCTTTGACAACATCCTCAACCTTTTCGACACGATGCCATGCCATCTTGGAAATATGTACTAAGCCTTCTTTGCCCGGCAAGAATTCGACAAAAGCACCAAAAGCCATCAGCCTTGTAACAACACCATCGTATGTCGCTCCCACTTCCGGGTCATTAACAATGCCATTGATAATTGCCAGCGCACGTTGTGCCTTATCCTGGTCGGGAGTAGAGATAAAGATCATTCCGCTGTCTTCTATGTCAATCTGAGCACCGGTATCGGCTATTATTTTATTAATAACCTTACCACCGGAACCGATGACTTCACGGATTTTATCGACAGGGATTTGAAGCGAAATAATCCTTGGTGCATACTTTGAAAGTTCTTTTCTGGGTTCCGAAATACAAGGCAAGAGAACTTCGTTAATGATTTGCAAGCGTCCCTTTCGGGTCATCTCGAAAGCCTGACGAATAATCTCGATAGACAGCCCGTCAACCTTGATATCAACCTGAATCGAAGTAATACCTTCAGTTGTACCGGCAACCTTAAAGTCCATGTCGCCAAAGAAATCTTCGATCCCCTGAATGTCCATGAAGACCAAGAAATCATTCTCATCTTCTTCGTTGACGATAAGACCACTGGAAATACCTGCCACCGGTCTCTTAATCGGAACTCCGGCATCCATCAGCGCAAGCGTACTGGCACATACTGAACCTTGCGAAGTAGAACCGTTAGACATTAATATCTCCGAGACTGTACGAATAGCATAAGGGAATTCTTCCTGGCTCGGCAGTACCGGAACCAAAGAACGCTCTGCAAGAGCACCATGTCCGATTTCACGACGTCCCGGAGATCTTGCAGATTTAGCCTCTCCCACAGAATAACCCGGGAAATTATAGTGATGCATATAATGCTTCGAATCTTCGTTATCCAGACCGTCAATGGTCTGTGACATAGAAAGTGGCGCCAATGTACAAGTGGTCAGAACCTGCGTTTGGCCTCTCTGAAAAAGCCCGGTGCCATGAACACGCGGCAGTATACCAACAGCCGCGGATAAAGGACGAATTTGATCTAACGGACGTCCATCGACTCGAACGTGCTCACGGAAAAGATAATCGCGAACGACTTTCTTCTGAAGCTTATACATGGATTCGCCCAAAAATGAGACAGAATCAGGATAGTTTTCTTCCAGATAAGTCTTCACCTTCTCTGTAAGTGCGCCCACCTGTTCATCACGAACACTCTTGTCATCGGATAAGACTGCTTTACGCATGTCATCCCAAGCAAAAGCTTTGATAGTTGAAAATACTTCTTCCGGAATATTCGAGGATTCATAATCAAACTTTTCTTTGCCGATTTCTTGAACAATGCTGTTGATAAAACCGACCAAATCCTTTACAACATTGAATCCGGCTTCGATCGCCGAAAGCATCTTCTCGTCATCGACTTCGTTGGCACCGGCTTCAACCATACATATTTTCTTTTCGGTTGCTGCGAGAGTGACATACATCTGGCTTTCTTCACGCTGAGACTCAGACGGATTAATGATAACTTCATCACCAATCAAGCCAAGAACAACGCCTCCTGTCGGACCATTCCACGGGATATCGGAAATTGAAATGGCAACAGATGTGCCGATCATTGCCGCAATTTCAGGAGAACAATCCTGATCGACCGAAAGAACTAAATTGGATACGGTAACGTCATTTCTCAAATCATTCGGAAACAAAGGACGGATTTGTCGGTCGATAACACGAGACGTGAGAATCGCCTTTTCAGAAGGCCGACCCTCGCGCTTGATATATCCGCCGGGAATCTTGCCTGCCGCATATTGCTTCTCTTCATAATCAACAGACAGCGGGAAAAAATCGATCCCGTCTCTGGGCTTCGTGGAAGCGGTAGCGGTCGCCATAATGACGGTCTCGCCGTAACGAACCAAACACGATCCGTTCGCAAATTGTGCAAGCTTGCCGGTCTCAATAATCAAGGGGCGGCCTGCGAGTTCATAGGTGAAAATCTTTTCCATATAATACCTCCTGGAAAATGTCTTTGCCGGGCGGTAGCTTGTAGATTCAGCGCTCGGATAAAATCAAGCGCTCAACCTACCCTCTACAACCCGTTCATTGTGTATCGCTCTTCATTGAGCTAGTGGATATATCCTAAAAGGGTGGGCACTGCTGCCCACCCTCATAAGCCGATTATGATTACTTTCTAATTCCAAGACGGGCGATAATGGAACGGTAGCGCTCAATATCGATCTTGGTCAAGTAGTCAAGAAGTCCTCTTCTTTGTCCAACCATCATCAGCAAACCGCGACGAGAATGGTGGTCATTGTTGTGCTCCTTAAGGTGCTCAGTTAAGTGGTTGATACGGGCGGTCAAAATTGCAATCTGCACTTCCGGTGAACCGGTATCGCCCTCTTTAAGAGCATATTCCTTGATAATCTCTGCCTTGTTAATCTTGTCCATAATAATCCTCCTTGTTCCTAAAGCACAGTATTCGGGCGGACTGTCCGGAAACCGTGTCAATGGTGATTCCATGGAATTCTAACATAGATGCAGGAGGTTGTAAATGCAAGATATTAAATGGTTCTTTGCTTAACTCCGTGAAAAGTTTAGGTGTGGAACGGTAAAGGGTAAGAAAGATGAAGACGACCTACAGCAAGATAAATCATTATTCGGTATCCTTCAAAGGTTCGAAAGCCTCTGGCTTTC
>JAAYBI010000097.1 GCA_012718915.1 Clostridiaceae bacterium | reverse complement strand
ACGCCGACGCCTTTGCCGACGTCAACACCCACACCGAAACCTACAGCAACTCCAATTCCGACACCGACCTCGACGCCGACTGTTTCGCCGACACCGGCGCCAAAACCAACGGAAACTCCTATTCCGACACCGGCACCCACATCGACGCCGACATCTGCTCCGGCACCAACTGTAACGGAAACGCCGGACGGAACGACAGATAACAACTCGCAGACAGACGACCCGTCCGTGGGTATCAACCCGATTGTGTTCTGGGTCGGAGGCGCAATACTTGTGCTAACGATTCTTGGAGCGATAGGTTTTATTATTTTGAAAAGAAGAAGATAAGCGGGAGCGCACGGACATCTCTCAGAAAATTGTGAAGGGCAAAGCGTCATAGTTGATACTTTGCCCATTTGCATTGCCGAATTCTGAGTACGCTCTTTCATCAAATCCGATATTCTCTTATTAAAATATCTGAAATCCTCCTGTTATGCGTTGCGAATATCTCTTAATATATTTGTCGAAACTCTCTTGTTGTGTTATTGTGAATTCATAAAACACCATTCTTCAGCGAGGTAATTATGAGTTTAACGAAAACGGGATATCATGAAAGAATCATTGATGATCAGATAAGCAAGCAGCTAGAAATATTTGGTGCTATTTGCATTGAGGGGCCAAAATGGTGTGGGAAAACATGGACAGCGCTAAATCATGCAAACAGTGTATCTTTTATTGGCAGCCCCGAAAAGAACTTCCAGAACCGGACGATGGCTCAACTGAGCCCCGGTTTAGTTCTTGAAGGCTCTTCCCCTCGATTACTGGATGAATGGCAAGAAGTTCCGGCGCTGTGGGATGCTGTCCGATTTGCCGTGGATGAATCTCGGGATAAAGGTCGTTTCATACTAACCGGATCGTCAACGCCGACTCATAAAGGAATTCTTCATAGCGGAACCGGAAGAATTTCAAAAATACGAATGAGACCCATGTCTCTCTTTGAGTCCGGAGATTCCACCGGGCAAGTCTCCCTTACGGAACTTTTTTCAGGAAACATTAGGGAAGCAAAGTCCGAAGAAACTTCGATCCATCAAGTAATCAACCTTGCCATTCGTGGTGGTTGGCCCGATAGCATTGGTATGCCATCCAAATCCTTTTCCGAATTACCCAAGGCCTATTTGAAAAGTATCGTCGAGGAGGACATTCGCAGAATAGATAACACGAACAGAAATCAAAGAAAATTTGCAATGCTGCTTCACTCATTGGCTAGAAATGAGAGCACTCTTGCCGGCAACACGACTTTGATGAAAGATATTCTCGAAGAAACAGGCGAAGACTTAAATCCAAACACAGTTACCGAATATTTGGATGTACTTCGACGTTTGTTTATACTCGATGAACAACCGGCCTTCAGTCCCAATCTGAGATCATCTGTCAGAATCGGAAAATCCGCAAAAAAGCGATTTGTTGATCCATCGTTAGCAATTGCTGCTCTAGGCGCAGGCGCAGAAAGATTGTTGTCTGACTTGCATACGTTTGGGTTCTTGTTTGAATCAATGTGTATTCGCGATCTCAGAATATACTCCGAAGCAATCGGTGCAAAACTCTACCACTATCGTGATGAAACAGGTCGCGAAATTGACGCAATCATCGAATTACCGGACGGTCGTTGGGGCGCAATAGAAATAAAATTGGGAGCCGGTCAAATAGATTCCGCTGCTCTCGAATTGAACCGGATAAAAACTTTTATGGAAACAGACGGCAAAGCGGTCGCACCACAATTTCTCTGTGTGATCTGTGGTGTAACGAGTTTTTCATATACTCGAGAAGATGGCGTTATGGTCGTTCCGATTACTGCCTTGAAACCCTGAAGACGTTTGATAGGCTTGTTTGTAAAGAAGAAGGCAATTATCTCTTTTTACTCCTTGACCTCATAATATCCATACTTTCCGTTGACGCGAACAAGAACCATTCCGTTTGCGGATACGGAAAGAATGTTGTCACAAATGGGCGGGAGAATTTCTTTCCCGTCGCATGTAATGAGACCATACTGTCCGACGGTACTTTGATTAAACGTCATGAAAAGTGGTGTCTCCGAATGATTTACTAACCCCGGACCCTCCCAGTTGCTTGTGTTCCAGTCTACATAAATTTCCGATTGACACGACAACAGAATCGGTGTATACCATTATTGAACGCGTTCAATAATGGGGGCAGGATGGAGGCAAGGATATGAAACGGGATATCACTAAAGATAAACTGAAGAAAGCAACGCGGAAGCTGATGCTCTCCTGCACGGCGCCGGAGGAAGTGACATCGCGCGCGATCGTCAAAGAAGCCGGCGTCCAGCTCGCCATGATCAATTATTGCTTTGGATCCAGAGAGGCGCTGATTTTTCAAGTTTTTCAGGATATCAGCCTTGCGGGAAAAATTTTTGACGGTGAACTTTTAAAAATAGCCCATGATACATTGCCGGCCAAAGAGAGACTGAAAAAGCTCCATTTTGTCGTGTTGAAATTCCTCTTGGCAAATGAAATCTTTTCAAAAGCGATTACGAAGTATGTGCTTTTAAACCGCGACCTGACAACGGACCTCAACAGTCTTCCTCTTGTTCTGGAGCATTATGGTGGAGCAAAAACCAAGCAGGAATGCATGCTGATCGCCTACGAGTTATCGAGCATTTTGCAGCTTGTGGTTTATCGACAGGAGTCGATCCGCCAATCCTTCGGCATTGACCTGACAAATGATGAGGAACTCAAAGCCTTTATCGATATGCAAGTGGATTTATTTTTACAATGAAGGAGAAAGCTCGATGTATATTCTTCCGTTGGGCCAAACAATCCAAACTGAGACACAATCCTTCGGGGGCAAAGCCGATGCGCTCACGCGCCTGATTCGAGACGGACATCCTGTCCCCGGCGGATATGCGATCGCTTCACAGGCTTTTCGAGATGGAAAAATATTAGAGGACGCACGTGATGAACTTAAGGGTTGCATCGCGAGTCTTTCGGACCAAAAAACCTACGCGGTCCGCTCATCGGCCGTCGGCGAGGACGGCGAAACAACATCGTTTGCCGGGATGTACGAGACCGTGCTGGATGTAAAAAAAGAGGCGCTTTACGAGGCAATACATCGTGTGGCGGCGTCGGCGAAAAGCGAGCGCCTTTTGGTCTATGCCGAACAACAAAACATCGCTTCGGGGAGTGTCGGAGTGATTATTCAGGAATATATCCCGGCAGACTACGCCGGAGTATTGTTCACGTCGGATGTCCTTTCCGGAAGCGCGGCGCGCATGATCGGCAACTATGTTCGGGGCATGGGCGAGAAGCTGGTCTCCGGAGAAGCAAACGCAGAGAGCTTCACAATCCACACTTTAAAATATCGATACGAAGGCGAATCCGAATTTGACCCCCATGCAAAAAAACTGTGTCGGCGCGCCGTACGAATCAAGAGACTTTTCGGACAGCCGATGGATATCGAATGGTTAGTCACCAAAGGAAAATTATACATCCTGCAGGCACGCCCGATAACTACGCTACAGGGCCGCGACGAAGACTGCTACCGAATCAATGACACACTTTCGGGCGAGTATCTCTTTTCGAAAACAAATGTCGGAGAGATCTTTATGCGCCCACTATCGCCCATGACCCATGGCATCCTCAGCGAAATATTCGAGATGCTGGGCATTCCTATTATCGCGAATGTCTACGGTCAGGCATATTTCAATGTCAGTGGCATGTGCTCCCTCCTTGTCGCGTTCGGTTTTTCTCGAAAAAAAGCATACACCATGATTTCCGACATCGCCGGCACACTTCCCGAAAACGCGGAAATACCGATCTATCCGTATGAGAAAAGAATATTGATAAAGAAATTGTGGACATTACTTTTTGCGCCGAAGAAAAAAGCTGATTTTGGCGTTCGAAAAAAGGATTTCCCGCAAAACATCTCAGTCATTGCGGATGGCCTGATCGATCAAGTCCGCGAAATAGAGGAAAAAGAAGCGCTTTACAATTTTTGGAAAAAGACGTGCGATGCTTTTATGACGAAGGTCCTGAGCACAATTCTCAGTTCTCTGTCTCTGAAGTCGCTTTTTCAGACGCGTGAAAAGCTGACAAAACGTGTCGGCGAAACCTTGGCCAATGAACTGTGCTCAAATTGCTCACTCAATGGGACGATCGAAAGCTTAAAACCTTTGCTCCTTCTGGAAAATGTCATAAATGGAACACTGGAAAAAGAAGAATATCGGCGCCTGTACGGGCACCGGCACGCCAATGAGATGGAGCTCGCGTGCCCATATCCATATGAAGACCCGGCATTTCCCGATGCCTTACTTGAAGAATATCTCCAATCCGACGTCCGAGCCGGAGAATTGAAGCGTACGCAGGAAGAGAAATATCGAGCTGCGATTGCGGAATTCAAGCGCAGATATCCGTCAAAAGCAAAGTGGCTGGATAAGAACTTGTCCGACTTTGCCAAAGCAAACTTGAGTCGAGAGGATGTAAGGAGCCAATCGGTGAAATTATTTTGCCTGATGCGCGAATTTCTCCTAAAATCAGCGAAATTACTGAATCTGGGCGACGACATTTTCCTTTTGCATTTTAAAGAAGTTATGCAGGCATTAAAGGGAGACATAAGTGTCTTTGAAAAAATACCGAAAAGAAAAGAAAACTATCTGAAAGCTTTAGAAATGCCGCCGTTTCCCAATGTGATCGTCGGGCGCTTCGAGCCTGAAAAATGGGTCCTAGAAGAGCATCGTCGCTCCGATTATTACCGTTTCGGCGAAGCATCCGTCATCGACACGAACTGCACAGTCAAAGGATATGCCGGGGCGTCCGGTCGTGTAGAGGGCATAGCCCGAGTTTTGACCGATATATCCGAGTCAGACTGTATACAGGCAGGCGACATCTTGGTGACAACTGCGACCAATATCGGATGGGTCAAAGTCTTTCCCAAACTATCAGCAATCGTCACGGATATTGGAGCACCGCTATCTCATGCCGCGATCGTAGCAAGAGAACTGGGCATCCCTGCCGTCGTCGGTTGCGGAAACGCAACCACCGTCATTCGCACCGGCGATCATATTCGGGTTGACGGGACAACGGGCTTCGTCAGTTTTGTTAAAAACGAATGAGTTCCTTTTTTCTTTTTTAATCTCTTAAACATGTAATGGGTAGTACAATCACACCGTTATCCAGTTTCAAAACGTAACCGTTTCCTGTCAACACCATTAGAAAATCAGGTGGGTTCATCACTTCGGAGTCGACTTTGTTCTTTAGTTTTAATAAGATGCTGGAGGCATCTTCGACTTGCCGCTGACCCATTTATATTTCAACAGCTCCCTTATTTATAGAAAATTCCGACATTTAATTATTGATTATTCCGAATTGTTTGTTTTTATCTCTTGTGTATCGGCAAACATTAATTAAGTCCTTTTTAACAGGGAAATACGTTCAGATAGCAATCGTCCTCTTAAGCTCTTTGCTTTTTTCGAACCATGAATTATTAGAGCTCGAGTGACAAAAAAGATAATCAGAAAGAGGACCGTCGGTATATTGGCCATGGCTCAATTGTCTCACTTCTTGTCGCACATGTTGGCTCCGCCAGCTCGCCGCGAACTCTTAGCTGATCGGGGAATACCGATAAAACGACGCACTTCTATTATTTTTATCGGTATCGGTGGGATCGGCAGCGCGGCTTGAACTTCCGAGAAGGCCTGAAAAGCATGTTCTGTGATATTTCAAGGGAGTCTCCGACTATTGATGAGGAGATTGATGCGGCTCTAGATTTTTTAACAGGAAAAATCACATCGCATGATTCTATCCAAAATTTAAATCCAAGTGAAGAATCTGTTCGCAATGGAAAGATTGTATTTTTTGACAATTCTCCGAGTATTAGAGGTATAAAAACAGATAATCAAGAGGTGTACGAGTCAATCCTTCTAGCGTTAAAAGTCAGCAAAAATAATCCGGACGGATTTTCACCCGACAGCAAGTCTTATGTTTAATATAATTGACATAAGCGTTCTTAACGTTTGTTATATTAGACATAAGAGGTGATCATATGAGCAAAAAATCAGTTGTCATAATGCCGGAAACACAGAGAGTCTTGGAAACCATGGGGGAACAAATCAAAATGGCAAGATTAAGACGCAATCTTGCCACGGAACTTGTTGCGGAAAGAGCCGGAATCAGTCGAGCTACATTATAGTCCGTCGAAAAGGGATCACAAGCGGTTTCCATCGGAACGTATGCAGCTGTACTTCATGCTTTAGGGGGCATGGACAAAGATTTCGAAAATGTTGCAAAAGATGATGAACTGGGGAAAAAGCTTCAGGACCTGAATCTTCTTTCCGGTAAAAGGGCGAAGCGGGGCTAATTTTCATGACGAGCAGAGAAAAGATTCTGGTATACGAGAATTGGAGTCAATCGGATCCGGTCAAGATCGGAACCTTACATATTGATGCCGGAAAAGGTAAAGAAGTGATTTCGTTTGAATACGATGAAGGAATGGCTTGCAAAAGTTAGTGTAAAGTTTATCTCGGACAAAATGAAATAGAAAAACCCCCGATGTGGTAGAATTCGAATCACTACAAAACCGAATCAATCACAGAGAAGAGGGTATTTCTATATGAAGAGTACGACCGGGTCGCTTAACAACTGCGACACTTAATGTTGCAATCCGCTGAGAACAAAGGAGACTCCAAAAGGGTTTCCTTTGTTGCAAATTGAATTCAAATAATCAATAATAAATAATAATTATCTATTAGGAGTCCTATGCGACGTTTTGCCTTTCGCTACATTCTCAAGCAGAAGAAAACCACTTTCTCGATTATTGTCGGCATCATTTTGACGGTCATTATGATGTTTTCGCTGATGCAAATGGGAGACAGTATTGCGGTTCGGTACGAGAGTTTATTGGTTAAAGGACAGCAGTTTGATTTTTCGATGCGGCATATGTCTGCGCAAAAGCAGGCAGATTACGCGCGGCTCTTGGAAAATGGCGAAGCTGATATTGAGGACGTTCTGATCCTGAACGAATCCTTGAGTTCGACACTTCCCGAAAATGGCATGGACATATCAATTATCGGTTCAGAAGGTGACGTCTCGGCGGTTTTCGGGTTTGAATTGGCAGAGGGGGCTTTTCCGTCTCAGCCCTATGAAATCTGTGTTGAAGAGCGAATTAATACCTATGCTGAGACTACATACAAGATTGGGGATCGCATTTCGCTGCCGATCAGGTGCAGCTCTGAGTCTGAGTATACAGAAGAGACTTTTGTCATTTCCGGATTTATTAAGGATTTGCCGACCGGAAGTACTTATCTGATCGGCAACACGACGTTGGGCACGGCTGAAGAGATCAGTAATAAGCAAGGTTATGACAACGATGATGCGCGGGCGATTTTCGTGACTGTCGAAAAAAATGAATTTGATTCGGAAAGAATCTACGACATAATGTCGAATTTGGGATATGGCAATCCTTTGGGGGATTTGAGTCTCAAATTTGAGATCAACGATGCTAAGGTTCAAGCATATGACGAGGCGATCGGAGATTCTTTTATGGACAAAGGACTCAAAGTGCTGACCATCGCACTTTCTGTTGCTGCTGTATTTCTCATCTATAACAGTATCAATTTGAGTGTCGCAGAAAAAATCAGACAATATGGCACACTGCGTTGCCTCGGCATGAAGCGTTCTCAACTGCAGCGCCTCGTTCTTTCCGAAGTGTTGATATATGCCGTTCTGGGCATCGGAATTGGACAGGCTGCGGGCATTTTATTGAACATGGTAGTCGCGCAATCGATCATGTCGATGGTAATCGGAAGTGAAGTTCTTTTGGCACAGCGCCCGGTCACATATATTTCGGTTCTTCTACTGGCTACTGCGGTCATCGGTGTCTCGACGTATCTTAGCATTCGTAAACTTCAAAAACTCACACCGCTACAAGCGATGAAGTACACAGAAGCTGAGAATTACAAATCGCGTTCTTTTTCGAGAGAAAATCGAGAGGTAAAAGCCTCCAAAAGAAACCAATTTATTCTTCACTTAGCCGGACGAAATCTTTCTAGAAATCGCAGTAAAACGGCGGTAACATTTATTTCTATATTCATCAGCGCCTTGCTGTGCATGGTCATACTGAATTTTTTCCTCTGTATTGATCCCGGAGAAAATGTCGGAATGAACCAGAAAATTGCAAAATTCCAGCTTTATCGGACGAACGAGCTTCAGGATGTCTATATCGGAGAGGCGCTTTTGGAAGATATCCGCGGGCTTGAAGGAGTTAATAACGTCTATGGCATTGGAAGCAATTCCTTTTCATATTCACACACATTGAATATTGAAGGATTCTATTTCAGCGATTATTTGCTTGTCGTATTGGACGATGCTCTGATACAGAAAATCAGTCCGACCTTTTTGCTCAATCCGGAGGAGGAAATTGCGCTAATCTATATGTATGACGACGGAGATGACTTCTCGGACTTGTCTGATGCAATCGCACGGGTCAGTGACGGCGAAAATAAGGATGTCGAATTCAATCTGAAACGAATAGAAGAGGTGCCCTATCATCTATTGAGCGGTTACTCCGGTGAAGGAGTCCTGTTCGTAAATGATAAACTTGCGGATCGTGTCTTCGGAGAATATGAGTATATTGACGTGTTGATTGATTCTGATCTTGACTATGAAGACCTTTTCTCGCAAATATTGAAAATGAACGGCATGACGGATCAGCTTCAATTAGCGGATATTGAGGCGGGAAGTGAAGACGCGATAAAAGAATTGACCGGCATCCTTCTCATAGCCGTTTTTGTTATAGTATTTACGGCAACACTGGCCGTCCTCAATATTTCAAATACCGTGCGTTCTAATATTCAGCTGCGTCAATCCGAGAATGGTATGCTTCGAGCTATTGGAATGACCAATAAAACGTTAACCGCAATCATTTGTACCGAAAATGCACTCGTCGGATTTATGGCCTCCGTCTTGGCATCGTTTTTCGGAATACTGATATCGGTAGTCATATTTCCGCAGATTGACAGCAAATTTCATCCGATTATTCCGATATTCCCGCTGGTCATTGCGGTCGTTATGTTGACATGTATTATGACTGCTTATTTTCCGATGAGGGCACATTGGAACACGACCATCCGAACCCACATAGACGAGTAGACCTTGGACTATAAAGATGAGATCAACAAGCAAGGAGAATGACATGAAAATACTGGAAGTACGAAATGCTTCAAAAATATACGGAGAAGGTGAGAATGCAGTCGCGGCGCTCAATGAAGTAAACCTGAAAATTGACGCCGGAGAATTCATCGCCATCCTCGGCCCAAGCGGCTCCGGAAAGAGCACGCTTCTCAACGTGATTGGCGGGCTCGATGCGTTGACGCAAGGAGAAATATTTTTTCAAGGCGATAAACTATCGCTTGACAACGACAATCGCATGTCGGAATACCGCCGTGACAAGATTGGATTTGTATTCCAATCTTTCAACCTCATCCCGGTACTCTCCGTTTATGAAAATATCGTGATGCCGCTCATTCTCTCCGATCAAAAACCGGATGCCAATTACATGTCTGAGCTGATGATTCACCTCGGTATCGAATCCAAGAAAAACGCATTCCCCAATCAACTCTCTGGCGGACAGCAGCAGCGGGTTGCCATCGCACGAGCCCTAGCCAATAAGCCGGAAATCATTCTTGCCGATGAGCCGACGGGTAACCTGGACACGAGAACCGGTGAAGAAGTATTAGAGTTACTGACATCCTCCGGAAAAAGATACAGCCGTACAATCATTATGATTACACACAACGAGAGCATCGCCCAAAAAGCGGATCGAATCGTTCGAATTGAAAACGGGGGGGTTGTTTCTGAAAGTTAAGAAGAGAACGAGGGAAAAAATTACAGATTTCTATAAGGAAAGCCATCTGGAATACATTTTTCAGACAGCAATGAGATACAAGAAGAATTATGCGTTTTTATTTTTGTTAAAAATTGCTTTCGTTGCGACGATATATATCATTCGAAGGAGTGAATAACATGTGCGAAAAAAATGTAATTATAAGAGCAGAAAATCTTTCTAAGATATATGGGAAGGGAGATTGCGCCGTACAAGCATTGAATGATGTTTCTATCGATATTTTTCAAGGTGACATGACCGCAATTGTTGGCTCTTCCGGCTCCGGAAAATCTACACTCCTCAATATTATCGGATTGCTGGATTGAAAATCATCCGGGTCGCTCAAAATATGTGACATAGACGTTTCTGAAATGAGCGACAAAGAGAAAGCGAAAATGAGAAATGAAAAAATCGGGTTTGTTGTCCAAGATTTTGCTCTCATTGAAAAATATACTGTTCTTCAGAATGTGAAATTGCCATTCGCGTATTCAGCGAAAAAGAAAAGTAAATTAGTTCAAGATGAAGCTGCGATATCGATTTTAAGTCATTTAGGAATACTGGAGAAAAAGAATTCTTTGGCTTCAAATTTATCCGGCGGACAGCGTCAGAGGGTATCAATTGCAAGAGCACTCATAAATAATCCGGATATAATTCTTGCAGACGAACCGACAGGTTCGCTTGACTCAAAAACAGCAACCGAAATTATGAATATACTGAAAGAATTGAACCAAAAAGGGAAAACAGTTTTAGTAATTACGCATGACCCCCAAATTGCAGACTACTGCAACAAGAAAATTACTATTTCGGACGGGACGATACTCAGTTCGTAACTTCGTCGATTTATAATATCTATTTCGCTCGTTGCAGACATTGCTTGAAAAAGCGGACCTCTTGTTTCTATAAACAGTTGCAGTAACAATGTCTGTCAAGCACAGATAATTATCGAGTCGCCCTGCGATACCGTTAAGTGCTTAGGTTTCAAGTGCTCCAAAAAATCAACACCGACACAATAATTATTTACTATGGACAATTATGGTATTTATTGTAGTATATATGTATAAAAGTGATTCATGTTTATATGAAATTGCGAATCAATGAACCACCAAGAAGGCAAATACTTGATATTGACGCCGATGAACCTACTCAAATTCGCTTAGACGCTGATTGAGTAGGCATTTTTATGATATCGGGGATTCGATGTGCCTATTCAAATACATCCGTCAACTAAAGGAGAAGAATAATCCTGTAGTCTTTGAAAAAGAGAATATCAACACCATGGAGTCTAAGGACGAGAATAAACGTCTGGTCATCGTTGCCACCGACTGAACCGAGAGTCTTGCTGATTTGGTCGATAATTGAGATTCACGTAACGTCTTTCGGTTGGGCAATCGCATATTTTATATTATTTGCATATTGACAATAGTGTGCGACGCACAGTATATTGTAGTTGAGAGGTGATCACATATGAGTATCGATAAAGATTTACTGGATAATCTGCGACTTGAGCTTCGAAGAGGCACACTCGTTCTTAGCGTTCTCAGCCGGATGAGCACGCCGAAGTACGGTTACGCGCTGGTCCAGAGCCTTCAGGAGCTCGGCGTCTCGATCGAACCCAACACGTTGTACCCGCTGCTGCGGCGATTGGAAAGCCAAGGCCTTTTGGCAAGTCGATGGGAAACGGACGGGGCGAAGCCGCGAAAGTATTATCAACGGACGAGCAACGGCACCGAGATCTATGACGCGCTGCTTGAAGAATGGCAACAAATGGTCAAGGCCATGACACATATTACTGAGGAGGTGTCACCATGAACGAAAACAACAACACCAATAATCAAGAACTTACCGAACGCTATATTTATCAAGTCATCCGCCGACTGCCTAAAGCCCAACGCGAGGACGTGGCGATGGAGCTTCGTGAGCTGATCAGCGATATGGCCGACGAAAAGGGCAGCGTCGAAGCAGCGCTGATTGCCCTGGGTGACCCGGCAGAATTTGCAAAAAAATACACCGGAGACAGCAATTTCCTGATTGGGCCGAACTATTACGCAACATATTTGACCGTCTTGAAAATTGCGCTCATGTGTACGGCGATCTCGGTATTTGTCATTGTACTGCTTCAGACGGTATTCGAAGGGTACTCGGCGAGTGAAATTGCTGACCTTTCGGACGGCATTCAAATCGGAGCGCGGGCTTTTTCAAAAAGTCTTGGCAGCATGATCAGCTCGGTGATTGGCGTTTTTGGCAGCGTGACGCTGGTGTTCGCCATCATGGAGCGACAGAAGGTCGATCTGGATGAAGTCAAAGAAAAGGAATGGACAACGGCTGATCTTGCCGGTAAGCCGACCGGTGAAAGACATGCATGGACACCGGATCAGCTCACTTCGGTCCCGTCGAAAAAGGCACTTCTTCCGAGAAGCGAAAGTATAGTCGACATCGTGTTTTCAATAGTATTGGCGGCACTGTTCATTTTTGCGCCGCAGATTTTCGGCATGATATGGATCAATGACGACTTGGTCATGGAAGTATCGGTTTTCAATCTGGATAAGTGGAATATTATCCTGCCATTTTTCTTGATCAGCTTAGCGATTGGCTTGGTAGATGCCATACTAAAGCTCATCATCGGCCGCTACAACATCAAAGTCATGGTCAGTACGATTATCACGGCTTTAGTACAGTCACTTATTGCAATAATAACTTTAAAAGTCTTGCCGATCTGGAATCCGGATTTTGGAAATGAGTTACAACAGTTTTTCAATGATCATCCGGATGAAATAGTCATCGATAAGTTCGGGACATATTTTGACTCGAATGGGTTCTCGAACATCATTCTGGGCTTTATAATTGTATTCACCGCCATCGATATCGCCGTGACCGTATACAAGACAATGCGATACGGTAGCGAGGCAGAAAAGGCGAAATAAAGATTGCATAATCATTGAAAATCCTTCAAAATACGGATGCAACAGATATGGAGACATCAGCAATGAGTAAATACGAACCGCTATGGAAACATCTCGAAAAAGACCGCCGTGAGAATTTTCGCATGAGTTTTGACGATATAGCTGTAGTACTCGGATTCCCGATCGACCACTCGTTTTTGAACGCGAAAAAGGAAGCCAAAGCCTTCGGCTACACCGTCGGCAAAATATCGCTCAAGGAACAATTTGTGACATTTGAAAAGCTGGAGGAGGCCCAACCATGAAGCCACAGAGTATTTTTGACAGGATCGTTGATGCGCTACAGCCCGACGGCACGCTGCCGAGAGGTTTTGAATTGCCGCAATCGGAGACCACCGAGATCGAGGTTGAGAATGGGCGCCCGAGCGCTAACGATAGCGAATCGGATGCTGCAACAGAGTCGAAGGGCGGTCCAAACCGCCTCGTCACCGGCGACTTCGAAGGCGTGCCCGGTGTCGCTCAAGATGCCGGTCTTCCAAAAGTTGTCCGATTCGCAAACGGTGCTGAGGATGGCATACGAATTTACCATTTCGGCGTCACCGAAGCTCCGGATATCGCGGCAGAAATATCGAAAATCATCCGTAAAGACGTCAAAAAGCATGGCGCAAAGCCGAACACTCGTCTGATCGAATTGGTTCGAACCCACACGGCCCTCAGCCTAGTCGATCATCTCATACAAGATATCAGCGGCAACAGCCGCGGCATCATCCTAACGAACTTCGCCGCATACGCCTGCCGACTGGCATTCGAATCGTCAGATAAGGAAGTCGTCAAACTGGGCGTCGCCTTGCTGGGCATCATGGAAACCGAGGGCGAAGAAGAAATCACCCAAAGTCTATTGACACTTGCCGCATGCGACGAATTCACACTATACGTCGTGACCGCGCTCCTAAACCGATCGGATACAGACGAGCTCCTCTGGCAAATCGCGAAAAACGTCCGCGGCTGGGGTAAAATTCACGCAGTCGACCGCCTGGAGCCCTCGACCGACGCCATCCGCGACTGGATTCTTCGCGACGGCATAAGCAACGACGTGCTCGACGCCTACCTCGCGCTGACCGTGGCCGAAAAAGGCGGACTTATCGACGCCCTTCGTAAAGACACAATCGACGAAGAGCTATTTTCGAGCATCCTCGCTATCGTCGACGCGCTCATAGACGAAGGCCCGGTGGCCGGCATTTCGATGTACGAAAACGCCGAAGAAGCACTGACGCTTTTCGTGCGGCACCTGGAATCGCGGACAAACACCCCTGAAATCCAGAGCACCCTGACCCGCCTTCTCAAAAAACTCGAAAATCCGGGCGAGCTCAAGCTGTCCTCCGAGGCAACGGCGAGCCTGATAGAAAAAACGAAGGCACGCTTGGGTTAAGCGGACGATTTTTTATGAATATAAAATCTCAAATATGCCACACACATGTCCTATTTCATGAGCGATAATGTCACTATTAGCAGCGAATACGTTGGGCTGCAAGCGCACATATGCAAAACGCGAAGAAATTAGGACGGAGGAATTCGACATGCCTATCGACTTCAAGAAAAGAGAAAAGGAACTATACCTGCCCGCGACCGAGCCATCGATAATAGAAGTGCCGAAGATGATATTCATTCAGGTCGACGGAGCCGGAAATCCGAATGACGAAGACGGTGAATATCAAAGCGCGGTCGAACTCCTTTATGCACTCTCATACACCATTAAAATGATGCCCAAGAACGGGGAAGCACCGGATAGATATTTCGAATACGTTGTGCCTCCGCTTGAAGGGCTATGGTGGCTCGAAAAGGGCGATGATATCGATTTTCGCGATAAGTCCCGATATCTGTGGACATCAATGATTCGCCAGCCGGAGTTTGTCACGCAGGATGTTTTCGAGAGAGCGGTTGCTGTCACCGCAAAAAAGAAGCCTCACCTCGACACGTCGTCGGCCCGCCTCTCGACTTATTCAGAAGGCTTATGCGTCCAGTGTATGCACATCGGACCTTACGACGACGAGCCCGCGACCATTAAGAAAATCATGTCTTTCATCGCGGAGCGGCAATTGATTTGTGATCTTTCCGACACGCGAAGACACCACGAAATCTATCTGTCGGACCCGCGAAAAACTGCGCCCGAGCTGATGAAAACCGTACTCCGCTATCCGGTGAAAAAAGCCTGATCTTTTCGCGCCTATGCGAATGAGGACACTACGGCTATCTCCATAAAGCACACACCAAGCCCGAACTCTTACGTGCCCGTTCGAATAATGACACGCTGCGGCATGTCATGATAGAATTCCCTATATGAAATCAAAACACTATTATATTTATCAACTGAGCCGACACCTGATACCGGTTTATCCGGTCTATCTCATCATGTTCACCGAGCACGGTCTGAGCATGTCAAGCATATCGCTGCTCCTTATGATCTGGGCGTTGCCCGTGGTCATGCTTGAGATTCCGACGGGCGTGTTTTCGGATCTTTATGGCCGAAAAGCACCGGTCCTGTTGGGCACGATGCTCCATGCCGCGTGCTTTGCGATTTGGCTTTTCGCGGATAGTTTCCTCATGTTTGCGTTGGGTTTTGTGTGTTGGGGTATATCCGAAGCCCTAATCTCCGGTGCGCTCGAAGCACTGCTATTTGAATCCTTAGAATCCGATGGCTTGGCGGATCAATTCGATAAAATCTACGCCCGCGGCGAGAGTCTCGCGCGCATTGCATTAGCCGCAGCGATGGTCAGCGGCGGTTTAATTACGCAGTTATTGGGATACGGCGTGACACTGACCGTATCCGTGATCGCGCTCATAGTTGCGACGGTTGCGATTTTGCCGGTTCGCGATCAACATGTTCGCTACGGTTCCGGCCGAAAAATCGAACAGAAGACGTCCCCGGCTCTGACCGAGGAGAGTCATATACCGCTCGAAAACCAGGCAACAGAAGATGAGAAATCCCCCAGTTTGGCCGTTCTGAAAAGCTCTCTGGTCTTTCTCCTCCACAGCAAAACCATTCTCATTCCGGCACTTCTCGGCCTCCTCGTCATTGGCATATATGCCATCATCGACGAATACGATGCTGCGGTCGCGGCCCAATACATGCCAAGCATCATGTTCATCGCCCTCTGGGGCGCCGGTCGCTTCATTCTCGAGGCTGTCGGCGCCGAGCTGGCACCCATCATCAACCGCAAAATCAAGCGCCACGGCGACCCGATTCCCGGCATCATTGTCGTCAGCATCTTGGCCGCCGCTGCACTGTTTATTTTCGCATATATACGAAGTCCAATCGCAATCATTCTCTACGCGCTCTATTTCATGGCCATGGCAGCAATGCAAGTCATCATCGAAGACTACATCCAGCAAAAAATCGAAAACGCCGGCCGCTCGACGGTCCACTCTGTATTATCACTAGCCCTGAATCTATATGCGATGCTAGTCCTCGGCCTCATAGCCATCATCATGACCCGCGCTGACATTCATGACCTACTGGTCATCATTGCCATATACGCGATAATCCTCTCCGCCGCCTTATATGCATTTTATATCCGCACGAAAAAACATTCTTGAGCGTCTCCTTCGTAATGGTACACAAGCGCGAAGCGCGACTGCTGCGTTGTTACCTGCACGAAAAACGGTCTCAGGCTGTGCACCTGCGATCGCGTGGATCGTGGTTGAGAATACCTGAAGAAATAGCGTGGATCCAGAAAATGCCGACAATACCCTCGGCAGCGCTCTCTCTTGGCGGCATCCAAAGATCTCCGATTGATATTTCCATATGGCATGTGCTTAGCGGTGATTCTTTGATGCAACGGAAAACCTATATGAGCTCTTAGTAATCATAGTAGACCCCAATGTGATATTGATGTAAAATCATCTTGACATAACTATTTAGTGCACTATATTGAATTCGGTTTATCAATTAATCGCGTTAGAGTGCAAGGTATATGTTCTCCGACCTGTATTATGACCGAAGGCGAAAAATCCGATGTTTTTCGATCCGGAAACCGAAAGATAAATACGAGGTGCCAGACAATGATTCGAAAATTATCTGCAATCTGTATTTCAATCATATTGCTCGTTAGCTTGATTCCAAGCGGGTCTTTATCCGCAACGGAACATCCAATTTCTGATGGTGCGTCTATTGACATCGGAGAATATGATTCGGGCGATATTTTTCGCATAGATAATGGTGCAAGTGTCACATTTAGCGGTATCAACACGGACATTCAGACTGTATGCGGGCAGAATGTGACGCTTTCTATACGAGATTTGTCAATCACTTGTGACTCCTCGGAAAGCGGGTCTCCCATATCCTTTGTAGGAACGGTCATCGCGCCGGATAATTCGCAGGGGAACGCATATGGCGGGATTCCGAAAACCGGTGAAAGCGAGAGACGCGAAAAGGTAATAATTGCGGGATTGGTTGCTATTTGGGCGGCAGGGAGTTGCGGATGGGCTCTGATAAAGGCGAATAATAAAGTGAAGAAGAAAAGAAAGTAGGGGATGGCATTAATAAATGCCCGTACGTAGAAATTTTCTTGAGCGTCTCCTTCGTAAGTGCACACCACTGAGACTCCTAAATTGTTGCCTGCAAGAAAAAAGGATTAGGCTGTACGCCAGGGCTCGTCGCTCGCTCGTCTCAGCAGATTTACAGCCTGAGTTGCGCTTGTGAAGGATTCAGGCTGTATTCCTAGAGATCGCCGCTCGCTCATCTCAGCAGATTTTACAGCCTGAACTGGAGGTTTAGCGGATTCAGGCTGTATTCCTAGAGATCGCCGCTCGCTCGTCTCAGCAGATTTACAGCCTGAGATGGAAGTTTAGCGGATTCAGGCTGTATTCCCGAGCTCGCCGCGTGTAATGCCCACATCATGGTGCAAATTCATAAATGAGATGAGTCACATCTCAGCCCCTATCCCCGGCATTGGCCTTCCGATTTCTTATACCCGGTCAGCCCATAGGATTGCAGCCAAGAAACAGGAACAATGGATTCCATCTGTACGTTATTCTGAGAATCTTGATAAAAATACGATTTATGCTGAAAACGGAGATATCATAGTATGCAGAGTTGGGAAGTCTGCTGGTCAATGGTGCGTTTATTCTGGAGATCGAGTAGCAATATCGGACTGCTTGTTCTGTATAAAAGACCCCAAGGGAACAGTTAAGATGCGTATAAAAGGCATGAGATACAACATTGCTTTGAGGGGAGTCTCGGTAAGATACATCACAAAAAACGACATACTAGAATGGTATGACGGAAAGGCTAGTACTGGAAATTTCACGTAAGCAATAAATGACGAAATAATATATGAGAAAACATTAAGTGTGCTAAGATGTTTTACGTTTTTCTCTTTCGTTTGATTGGTTCAAAATCGCATAAAAGCCTCAGTTAATATTATTCTGTTTTCTGTATTAATATCTAACAATAATTAATATTCTGTATAAAAGTAATCCTGTTTGTATTTTTTTCTCCCAGTATGGAACGTAAGCGTCAAAGGAATGGCCGCCTTTCGGCGAGTGTAAAGAAGAGAGAAAATGAACTCTACAGATATTTTTTCAAACTAAATTTGACAGTACCAAGGAGAGTCATAACGAAATTCCAATTCATATTTGGGGGCGAGGACAAATCCTTAGTCAATGATTATGAGCACTTCTACTTTCTAACCTGATCCAGAATGTCAGGCAACCGCATGGTGAAGTTCTCTCTTTGCATTCTCACAATTGATTCGTTGAAACTGTAAATAATTGGAAAACAGCCTCGTTTTCGATAATATTATGTTGCACTTCAAACTGTAAATCCGTTACTGTTAAATTGTGCTTTCCTCAATCCCACCAAAGGAGGACCCCAACATGCACGAGATCAAATGCCCGAACTGCGGCAAGTCATTCAATCTGGATGAGTAATCCGTGCCAAATTGAGCCATCGTTCCGGTGAGTGAGAGCCACCCTTCCGGTAACGAGAGCCAAGGCGAAAGAATTCCTATAAAGTATCAATATTCACGCAAGTGCAAATAATTCGGTTCTGTTAATTATGAATGAGAAAAATTGTCTCAACAAACATAGAAGATACTACAGCAGAGCGGCATTTTTACACCGTTAAGGATCACGAAGATGAATATGTATGGGAGAACTACTATGCTAAAAAAGTTGAGCCTTTGATGAATTGTGTGATTACGAAAATATTGAGTGCTTGCAGTAGTGCCTTGTTACAAAATCATTCGACCATCATCACACCGGCTATAAAAGAGAAGCTAGCGTATATAATGATTTATCAACTATTGAGAGGAAAGCAGAGCAGAGATTTTACTAGACAAAAGTATAATGAGTCTTTGCCTGGAGTAGTTGAGAAAGCGCGAGAAATATTTGGCCCTTTAGATACTGAACACGAGAATGTACTTGAAGTCTATAGGAACGATGAAAATAAGTATAAATTAGTGGCTATGGAAGCAACTATAAAATCGGATAAGAATAAGAGGATTGTTAGTGTTCTGATACAGCGCTCTTTCATTGTGTATAAAATCATTGGTGATAAGGAATTTGTCGCAAGCGATAATCCGGTAATTTTTGTTAATGCTTCCACTTTAGATGCTACGCCTTTCAGACATGGATTAGCTCAGCAATCTACGGTCGTTCTATATCCGTTATCGCCCAAAGTCTTAATTGCTGCCTATCATCCTGAGTTCTTCATGGGAGGCACTGTGGATTACGATGGGAAATATGTTCTGTTAGACAGCAATATCAAATCCGGATTTATCGAGAATCACAATAAAATGCAATATGAACAGTGTTTTGATCAAGTGTTCGCTCGTACTAAAGGGTCTCTTGAAGACATTTGATGGTTGGACTGATAATGCACACTACGAGACCCTACTGACAAGTTGTAGACTCTTAGTTGTGATTCTTTTATAAAATCGCGACCGAGCATATCATATGTCTTTTTGGGTTCGAGATAGGATGGATATATCAAAGAGATAGTATAGTTGGTATTGTGAAGACTGAATAATGGCAGAGAATGATTGAGCAAATACATTTTATGCTAACATAAGCATATAACAATATGTGTAAATTTTACACATTAGTTGTCGGTATAGGCTTTAGAAACGTTGCTTTGCATATTGTTGATTTGGTGGGTGAAAAATGAGCAAGAAAGAATTTGAACGAAAGACAAAAGAAGATAAACCTGTAATTGCCATCTGTTATGATTTCGATAAAACTTTGTCGCCGGATGACATGCAGGCACAAGGTTACATTCAGTCGGTCGGATTTGATGTGGAGGATTTTTGGACTGAGTCGAACGAACTAGCCGAAGAAAACGATATGGATCAAAATCTCGCATATATGTACAAGATGGTTCGCGAAGCAGAAGGTAAATTGATTTTCAACAGAGAGAAACTGGCTGAGTATGGTTCGAAAGTTGGTTTGTTTCCAGGCGTCGAAAATTGGTTTGAAAGAATACAGAAATTCGGCAACACAATGGGCGTTAAGGTTGAGCATTACATTATCTCATCGGGTCTAAAAGAGATGATTGAGGGTACTTCTGTTGCCAGAAGCGGTTGTTTCGAAAAAATATATGCGAGCTGCTTTTATTATGATCCCAAGACTGGACTAGCAAAATGGCCGGCTCAGGTTGTGAATTATACAAACAAGACTCAGTTTTTATTCCGCATTGAGAAAGGCGTCCTTGAAGTTAATGATTCTGGTGTGAACGATTATTTTTCCCCTGAAGAGATTCGCGTGCCGTTTCGAAATATGATTTATATTGGCGACAGTGACACGGATATTCCTTGCATGAAACTGGTCAATACTTATGGAGGATATTCGATTGGAGTGTACAATTCGGACACGAATGATAAAGCTAAGGTTTATAAAATGATTCGCGAAAATAGAATCAAATACTTTGTACAAGCTGACTACTCTGAGGGGACTGAACTCGATATTCTAGTCAAGCAAATTATTAAGAGAACTGCAGAAAACGAAGTATTGGAAAGTAATCATTACAGATGCAGGCAAGAAATTGACCAATATGACAGAGTAAACAGCGACGAGGCGCAAAAGAGGACGGACCTAATCATGGCACTTGAGGGTAGCGTAAGTTTTGTCAGTACACATTTAGCAATCAAAGCACTTAATAAATGCAATGATTGGACGGATGCAGAAAAAGAAATCCTGTTTAGAATCGCTGTTTCAAACACACAAGTTTTTTATGTTCTGAAAGATTACGATGTCAAAATGTTTTATAGTGGATTGCTATCAAATTGTGAGAACTTATCCGATAATGCTCAGAAAGTAAGGGATGAAATTGAGAAAAGCACTTAAGAGTGATAACTCATATTAGCTAATTTTGGACGGTGGTAAGCATTGAAAAAAGAAAAGAATGGCTACTACATATATAGCATAGTTGCAGTCACTGTCATAATCGGACTATTCGCCTTTGTGGCATTTCTGCTTTATGATTTGGTTGTTAAGCTCGCAGATAAAGATTATTCTAACAACACAGTCATTCAGACTTTGATTACATAATTGTCACAGTGTTTATTGGTGGCTATTTTTCGAAATGGCTTGAACATAGAAATGCCTATTAAGACGCATTTCTATTGAGACGCATGTCTCAGGAGACGCAAAGCGATCAGGACATGCGTCAAGGGCGCAAAGGAGTTACGATGGACATACAGACATATGAGAGAAAAATAAACGACATTATTATGAAATGCCCGATTGAGGCGGGTGTTGAAATATTAGTTTATAACCTGCTTGATGAATTTATTGATAGCGGGGAGTTATCGCTGGTTGATATTTGAGATATTTGGGAACGTGTAGATTCCAGACTGACTACCGAAGGAGGTATTCCGGATATAGCTATTCTTTCAAACGATTTTCAGATTCGCGACGCAAATAAAGGTAGGGTACATGGATTTGTTGAAGTAAAGGCCACAAATAAAAAATTAAGCGAAACAGATCAGATTTTGGTCAGGCAAGAAGTGCTATACACTGCTTGTACACGAATGGACTGGTATGGATATATTATAAAAATCAAAAACCTCAAGGAAGTCCGATTTATCTTACAGAAGATAAATGTGATTGTAGATCAACTAATAAATCGGTGACGATTAATGAAGAGAAATACAATGAGCTTATTTGAATGTTGAAAGGGATTGATTGGAAAGTGAATAATTATATTTGCTGATTCAAATTTTTAATTGTTGCAATGCATTATATTGGGAACTATGTAATAATTATGAAAATTTTGCCGGTAGTCAAAGATGAATAAATTACTTTAGTTCACATTAATTCTCTGTGTTTCGTAGCCAATCCATTAATTTTTACGAGCTGTTAATACTTTTCGAAGCACCTCCATGTAACGGCGAACGATAACGCTAATGTGAAAACGATCTGCGTAATTCATGAGCTCATGCCATTATGCATGGGGCTTTTCATGTAGATTTTAACTGCGGAGAGGACTTCGTCGCGATCATGATCGTCAATTTTCCGGATACAGTCACAAATTGTGCGCTCAACATCATAGACGAACAAGGTGGTTCGTACATGAATCTGTTTGAGTACTCATAGTGTTATCCAAGAATATTATAGAAATGTTACACACATTGTTGCTAACACGATCCGAGCTGGTATTTGCTTGATAATGTAATGGAAAATATTCTGAATCAAATGTAGAATGGAAGTAAGTAATACTGAGGCAGATTAAGATGAACTGAAGAAATTCAGGTTAGAAGAGGGGTCAGTATGTATAAAAGAATTGCTTCTGTTGTTCTGGCGACAATCATGGTTGTTTTGGCGATGCCGATGTATACTGCGGTGGCCGCAGAGATAACAGCGACATTCAATGGACTGGGGTATGCTGATCAGCAACAGATTCCCGAATCAACGGCGCTGGACGGTTTTCGATTTGCAACTTCAATCGGCCAGGGAATGGATTATTGTACTTCGCTGGGCTATTCCAATTCCGCGGGTGTCGTGGCGCATTATGCCGGGCCGGTTGCATGGGTTGAATTTCGCCGTAGTGATGGCGGAGATTTTGCATTACGTAAAATCTATTATAATGCCGTTACCTACTCCGGGTCGACGCAATACCGGTTTGACGGATATTTGGACGGTACTATTATCTATACTACAGGTAGCATTGCAATCTCTGGAACCGATACGATAGAATTTACGGCTTGGAATCAAGTCGACACGGTCCGAATTACGGCAACAGCTGGAGGAGATTTGGATGTTGCCGCCGTTTTTGATGATATAGTTTATGAAATCGTTACCGTCAGCCCGGTTCCATATATGGAAATTAATAGCACATTGACGGTTGTCGAAGGTGACACGGCTACCATCAACAATAGCATCCTTAAAGCCAACGACCTCGACTCCGTTGCCAGCACATTGCAATTCACCGTTACAACAGGACCGACGCATGGGCGGCTCGAGAATTCGGATAGCCCCGGCGTTGCGATCACCACGTTTACGCAGGGGAATATCGACAGCGGGAAAATTCGCTATGTGCACGACCACACCGATACGACAAGCGACAGCTTTGTTTTCAAGATCAGTGACGGTGTAAATGAACTGACGGGTCAAACATTTAATATTTCGGTCACGCCGGTATATGACGATCCGCTTCCCGACGGTGCATCCGTAGCAACATTTGACGACTTAGGCGGAACTTACGCAAACAATACAGACATTCCCTACACTACGGCGATCGACGGCTTCATGTTCACATCTTCCACTGATTTAGGAATGACATACTTTAGCAGCGGCGGACAAGACAATACTCCCGCGCTGAAAACATCCGGCTCCACGGCCGTCACAGGTCTTTCAATCAAAAGAAGTGACAGCTCCGTTTTTAAGCTTTATACGATGTTTATTTATGACAGCGGTTCAACGTTATATACGTTTGGAGGATATCTTGGCGGAGCGGAGGTTTACACCAAAGCAGATGTGAATGTCAATACGTTGGAGCCGGTGACTTTTGAATGGGATAATATCGATGAGATTCGTGTTAGTGTCACGGGAACCGGTGCGGACATTTTTGCGTTTTTCGATAATATTGTTTATATGGACTTGGCTAGCAGTCCGGTGCCGTATTTGGAAATAAATAATCCGGTGACGACCACCGAGGGTGGGACAGTATTGATCACAAACAGCTTACTTAAGGCCAATGATAACGACACGCTTGCCAGCACCTTGCAATTCACCGTCACAACCGCTCCGGTAAATGGGCGGCTCGAAAACTCGGACAGCCCCGGCATAGCAATCACCACATTTACGCAAGGGGACATCGATAACGGGAAGATTCGATATGTACACGATCACACCGATACAACGAGTGACAGTTTTGTTTTCAAGGTCAGTGACGGTACATATGAGGTGACGGGACAAACGTTCAACATAACCGTTACACCGGTGTATGACGATCCGCTTCCGGCAGGCGCTTCCAGAGCGACATTCGATGATCTTGGCGGAACCTATTCGAACGGACAAGATATTGCGCCCGAAACGGCAATCAATAACTTTGTGTTCCTTTCTTCCACAGGTTTGGGGATGACTTATAATAGCAGTGGCGGACAGGACAATACGCCAGCGCTCAGAACGGCAGGATCAACGATCGTTACAAGTCTTTCGATCAAGAAAAGTGACAGCGCCATTTTTACGCTAATTACCATGTATATACACGATAGCGCAGCCGAATCGACCTTATATACGTTTAAGGGATATCTGGATGGCAGTGAGGTGTACTCCAAAGCCAATTTAAATGTCCAAACGCCGGTGCCGGTGGAATTTGACTGGGCGAATATCGATGAGATTCGTGTCAGCGTCTCGGGAATCGATGCGGACATGTTAGCTTTTTTCGATAATATTGTTTATCAGAATAATGACGCAGCTCCTGTAGCCTCCGATTTAGAGATATCCGGCACGGCGACATACGGTCAAGAATTGTCCGGAAGCTATACATACAGTGATGAGGAAAGCGACGAGGAAGGCACTTCGACGTTCAAATGGTATCGCGCTGACAACGCAACGGGTCTGAATAAAACGGCGATATCCGGCGCAGAGGCTCAGACGTATTTGCTTTCCTCGGCGGATGTGGGTAAATACATCGGTTTTGGAGTCACACCGATCGCGTTAACCGGGACAGTTACCGGATCCGAGGTCATTATTTACACATCATCGGCAGTTGGAAAAGAAACGCCTTCCATCAGCACCGCACCGTCAGCTTCGGCCATTACATACGGGCAGGCCCTTTCGGATTCGACCCTAACGGGCGGATCGGCAAGTGTTGCGGGAACATTCTCCTGGACGGCCGGCACGACGGAGCCATCCGTATCCGATAGCGGCGAGACGCCCTATTCGGTTACCTTCACGCCGACGGACAGCGCGAATTACAACACCACAACAACTACGGTTACGCTGACCGTTGGAAAAGCGACGCCGACAATCACCACTGCGCCGACGGCTTCGGCAATTACATACGGGCAGTCCCTTTCAGATTCGGAACTGTCGGGCGGATCGGCAATTGTAGCGGGGACGTTCTCCTGGACGACAGGAACGACAGAGCCATCCGTATCCGATAGCGGCGAGACGCCCTATTCGGTTACCTTCACGCCGACGGACAGCGCGAATTACAATGAAACGACGACGAACGTGACGCTGATCGTAAATAAAGCGACACCGACGATCACCACCGCGCCATCAGCTTCGGCCATTACATACGGGCAGTCCCTTTCAGATTCGGAACTGTCGGGCGGATCGGCAAGTGTTGAGGGGGTGTTCTCCTGGGCAGATGAAACGACGGAACCATCCGTATCCGATAGCGGCGAGACGCCCTATT
>JAAYBI010000010.1 GCA_012718915.1 Clostridiaceae bacterium | reverse complement strand
TGCGGGGTCGAGACCAACCACTCATCACTTCGGATTGACCGAAGTTTTCCGAAAATGGGCTCAACATATGCCGACCCCATCCCCGGCTCAACGTATTGGTCAAACATACCGATCGACGAAAAATGATAGCCATTGATGACGCAAAAAACCGTAATACCCAGCGCGACAAATACACGGTACTTGAAGATAAAATCATAAATTTTACGATACCCCAAAACAAAATGCAGTCCGATAAATGCAAAAAGAATTCCGGAGAGCATTAATCGGTGGAGGACTAATCCGCGCACGTTTTTGGGTGTCTGAACGATTCTCGAATAATCCAATTCACCTTCCAGTGTCTCACCGTTAAAAGTCAAAACATCGCCATCCTGATCTGTGTTTGACATCCAGATGGTTACGCCCTTTCCGGATATTGCCCCAAAAGCCGATATGGATATCTCTACATTATTGGCAACCAGATGTCCTTCAAAATCCAGATCAAAATATTCGTTGTCGATAAGTTGGCTAACCGGGATGACCTGATCGACCAACACTTTGTTATTGTTTAGGTCGCGAACGACATATCGAATATCACCATCGTTGACGCGACCGTAAGTTGCCATTTTGATCCCCACGCCGGAAATATTTATCTCAGAATGGATTGTCTGCTTGACAACTGTTCCATCGATCAATTCTCCGACGATCGTATCATCGGGCAAACCGGATGGCATGGATTCGTATGTAAATATTTCGAAATTCGTCACAAAATAGGATGCGAGCGAAACATACAATATTAGCAAGACCATCAGAGCTACACCTCGCGGCGCATTTCTCTGAAGAGTCTGTCGATTCATCACAAATATATTCTTATTTAGTATTGGCATTTCTGCTCTTCGCCTCTTCTCTCGCTATCCCGAAGAATATCACTTGTCAGACATTCGAAATAAAGATAGTTTATTATACCGCTTGTGTCGCAACTGCGGATAGAACTATTTTGTTCATGAAGTCGTTTTTATCGATACGCCTCGTGTTGACAGGGCGTCTGAAGCAACCACTGAATTCACATAAAGATCCTTTACTCACTCTCTTGCGTTATCATTCCAAATTTGCTACTTATACTCCACCCTATAGATATATTTCCCGCCACCATTATAAAGAAGTTCTAATTGGTAGTAATCTGTATTCTCCTTAGGAGATGAACTCAGCAGATACTCTGCACCCGTTTTTTCAAGATCTTCATACGCCAATTTGACCGTCATAAAATCGGCTTGAACCAAAGACGGCGTAGTCGGACCTTCTTCAATAGATATCACCATATGCGCATACCGATTGTAGACCTCGTTATACTGACCTTCCGGATCCAGTTTCTCCCACAACGCCATATTCGGAACGGTATTGACGGAATTGATGGTCGGCGCTCCGTTGGCGACCAGATATCCGCTGTCCACCATCGAATCCAGAGCGATCCATATCGCTTTCGGGTCCTCTTTGACGATGCTTTGAATGCCTCGAGCCAAAGGCTTGGTGGTCATAACATCTAGGCCTTTTACAATGGGATTCACCGTCAAAGTCGTTGCAGCACACAAGAGAACGATACCTGCAGCACCGAGGTGCTTAAGTCTCGGCCGAAGTCTTGACATGAGCAGCGTGAATATAGCCACCAGAACAAACACAATAACCAGGATTTCTCTCTTGCTCATAAAACCGGCATGATTCTCGTATGTCTTATATCCGGCATAACCGACGATCGCGGCAAGCAAAGGAAAAACGATACCGACATGAAGTTCATGGTCCGGCTTGGACTCACTCAAAAAAATGACCAAGAGATATATCTGAAGGAATGCAAGAATGTCCACCATTCTCTGAGGCGTACTGTAGGTAAACATCAGCACCTTTGCGAGCATCGGCGGCATTTCTGTATAGCAATAATATGCAAATAGAGCCGAAAGGAGAATCATAGCCAACGCACGCCCGTTGATTTTTTTCTTGCGAATCATCAGGTAGATATTGAGGAGTATAGGAAGCGGGAACAAATTAATAAACGTCGACATCTCGCATGGATTGGGGTGTCTTCGGACTGGCGTCATCATAATCGGAATGTAATTGTAAAGCTTCGAAAGAGCATAACCGCCATAGAATACGCGCTTGCCCGGATATACCGTCGTCATGATATCCGTCAAATATTGACGAACCTCAAGCAAGTATACGATAACAATCGATGCGAAAAACAGGATCACACCGGCGAGAAGCGCAATGTCTTTAAAACGGTACTTTTTGAGGATATCTCTGGCTTCAAAAAAAATCCAGAGGATGATCACTAAAAATATCATACCGACCGGAACTTGCCATGCCGGATACAGCGAGGTGACGAAAAAAGCACCGAAGATGGCGGCACCAAAACCATGGAGTACCTTATGAGAGTCATTATCCGAACGAAGAAAATAATAAAGAAATACGACTGCAGCCTGAGCTGCCAGTATCCACGATATGAACGACCACCAGACAAAGAATCCGGAGAAGGTAATGAGTGCTGCTCCAACCAGAGAAGAAAGCTTGTCTTGCTTCCTTCCGAGGATATAGCACATTTCAAAAGAGAACAAAAACGACAACACCAACGTCGCAGAAGTATTGAAGGATAAACCGTATTCGGGACCCAGAATATAGTATAACCAATTCATTGGCTGTGCCAATGCCGCATAGCTCAAATAAAGACCGGTCGCCGAAATGTTGTAAGAACTTGTACCGCGCAGTATGTAATTGTATTGTTCATAACCTGTATAAGCCGCGGACATTTTCGACGGAATCGCTCCCAGCCACTCGTCACTTCTTATGCCACGCGCGATGCCAAGGACGGGTTTAATATATTGCGATCCTTCTCCCGTCTGAATATAAGCGTCAAACATTGTAATTGAAGTGAAGTGATATTTATTAATTACGCAAAAAGCAATCGCTAACACGGACAATATTACTCGATGCTTAAATATATAATCATAGATATGCCGATAATCGACAAAGATATGTAGACATGCAAAAGCAAAAATAATCGATATAATCATCATTCGATTTAAAAACATACCGAAAGAGAATGTCTTCGTCAAATCCAGAAGCCGGAATGTAACGGTTCCCTCGACAAGCGCCCCATTTATATGAAGTTCCGAGTTCGGATGTATGTCGTTTGAAATCCACACTGTCGGTGATTGACCTGCAGTTGTGTTCACTCCTGTGATAATAAGTTCAAAATTATTACTTTCCTGACCATTTGAAAAAGGAATCGGATAGAACTCTTTGTCTGACATCCTTGCTGTGTCAATGTTTTTCATATACAAGCAGGTACCGGAATTAAGATCAATCGCCTCAATTCGGATGACGCCGATATTGGCTCGCGAATACGTCCCGAATAGGACGCCGATACCCTCAACCGGATCATCTAAGCGAATAATTTGTCGGACTTCATTGCCTTCCGTCAATTCGCCGATGACATCAGAATCTGAGATACCGAGAGGCTCGAATTTGTTCGTGGTGGAAAATGAATATCGATATGTCAATTGCACGACACAGCCGAAAATCAGTAGCAAGAGGATTGTTGCAATAATCTGAACTGACTTTTTAATCCGACCGGATGGTATCCCGGAAAAGACAGACCCCTTATTCTCATGCATTAATCATTCCTCAACTAATTGCCATTTAATCAGACTGTATTATAACATTTCAAAAGCTTTATTCCATCTATACCCTACGATAGAATATATGCTTAACGTCGTCGCTATGAATAAGCTGCCGGTTCTCGTTGTGCCATCGCATCAGCAAGATTATTCTTCTCAGATCAAAAAAAACAATACGGCGAAGTGTAGACAGCCTGTCGCCATATACAGATGTTTGAGAATTCCGCTTTCAATTTTGACGTATCGACAGTATACGGCAAGCCCGAACAACGGCAGAGCCGGAATAAAATATCGTCCTTGAACGCCGTCAATAATATCGCTTCCGAATTTTGTATACGCAAGCAGCATTGTAAGCATCGCGGCCAAAACTACTGATGCGAATATCCCAACGTAGAGGAGACGATGAAGAAACGCCTTTGTGACTTTTGTATACGCTTCGCCGGTATCGTGAAAAAATGCCGCAGCAGAGATTCCCAGCGCAAGCAATACAAGTGCGGTCGGTATATATATCTCCAACCAACCGAGACGTTCTCCAACTAATGTTTTGACATAATAGCTGCTATTGTAAAGAAGAGTATTAACAAAGATGATGATGGTCCTCACCGGATTCGAAAAGATGAAATTCATATCATATGCCTCACCCACATGAAGCGCAGGCTGACTACCGGAAGCAAGCGTTGATATCGCAGAAAGGTTGACCGCCAGATACGCCATGCCGGTCAAGAGAAACAGTGCTCCGACAAACAGGATTTTCTTTTTCATGCCGCCGAATCGAGCGCGGGGAATCAAAAGTGAAAGCAACGCGACAAATATATAGATTGCTTTGCCCGGCAACACAATAATCGATATCACAAGGATCAGCAACTTGTCTCGCAAACGAATCAAATCTTCGGTATATATCGCGCGTAAAAACATTGCGATTAATAGGAACATGCCTCCGGTCATTATTGAATCGTATGAAAAGGAGAATGCTTGATGCATTGTCATCGGCAACAGTGACGAAATGAAAAAAATATTCTTACCAACCGGAGAAATCTTTATAGCAAAATATACACCGACCAGAAAGACAATGAAATTACACAATCGGCCCAAATATAACATCGGAATCGTTCCGAGATGAATCATTCTTGCAAAGGTTACGCCAAGAGCCGAAGGAACGTATAGAAGGGCATATGCATTGGCCGTTTTAGAAGCAACCAGGGCATTATTCTCGGTTCCTTCCGTCGCCCAGAAAGGCGTATGCAACAATTTCTGATAATGTTCAGAACCGGGCTTCGATGTAAGAATCCAGTTATCAACATCTGTGCTTCGATACCTAATAACGACATCATCGACATGATTAATACACATCATCTGATTCGAATAGCGATAAGCCATATCCATGTGTGCCGCTTCATCCGGCACGACACCGGGCGACATGATAAGAGAGTATATTAAGCCGAACGGTATCGCGACAGCCAAGAAAACAATATGGACTTTTGATCGAAAAACGTAAATAAACACATAGAGCATCACTAGCGACAGCCCGAGAATGACAAAGACCGTCACGTAGGCAACCGTAATCTTTTCAAGATTTCTCAAAATCAGTCCGAAGTTCATGTCACCATCAACCAGCTTGCCTGAAATCGTAAGCGACCCATTCTGAAACACGTCTGAATTCGAACACCAGACCGAGATCGCATCATCTGAAGAATCAAAAGTTACCACCATCTCATATGTCGTATCTTCCTCAAACCCATACAATTGATCGAACTTAATATTATGATATTCACCCGTAATGATGTCTTCGTGATTGAGAATTTCTTGATGAATCAACACATTATTCGTGAGATCAAATATCGAGACATCGACCGCACCCTCGCCGCCCGGTTTGGCATTGAACTTGACAAATACGCCTTCGAACGTGCCGGATACGACAAAACTTTGCCTGATATCGCCGTCGACATTTGTATCTCCGATCAGAGCCTCCTCGAAGTCATTGAAAGATTGATACCTAATGCGGTCTAAGTCAACCGTTATTTTTCGATGCCATACATATATCGATGCGCAGATGACCGCCAAAATGAGCAATACTATTACAATGATATGTCTTCGATTGCTAACGAAAAACGTCGCCGGTCTATTCATAAATTGCGATCTATCCTTTCGGCTAAAACAGTAATACTTTTAAGAACATGTAATAAATCGTATTAAAAATAATGAATGTACTGAACAATGATACCCCGACTCCATATTTTGAAGGATTGATCTTGTTCTTGATCTCGGAAGATCTGAAAATGAACATCATAGGTAAGAGTAATGGTATGTAGTAACGCGGCTGAACGCCGGCTATATAGTCAACACCGACCGGCGTGAACGACAAGTAGAGCGCAGTCCAGATAAGGCTTACAGACGCAAAAACCAACGCACAGACGTACAACTTTTCCTTGACGGAATATCTCGTCAACTCGCTGTTGGCCGTATCCGTAATGCATACATAGATTAGCAAGGCAATGCAGGCATAATACGTATTGCCACGATCAAAACCCATATGGGCAAAATTTACCAACGGCTGAATTCCAAGAGTGTATTCGCCGATACTAATCCAAATATTGTGCAACAAAAGTCTGGCGTAGGCTACCGGCCCGGCCATAATGTGCGCGAGCTGTCTGCTGACATCCGTATCTCCGCCTCGAAAATCGCCTTTCAAAGAAGAATCTGTCGCAGGAATAACGAATGTAGCCATCATTAACAGAAATATGCCAAAAATACAAATTCTAAAAAACACCATCTGCTTACGCGATGCAAATTTCTTTTCCCCCAGAAGAAATAGTATCAGAATAACAGGGATGTAAATAGCCTTACTAAACGATGCAAAAACAAAGGCCGACACCATCGCCAGCATTGATCTCGTCGAGATCGTACTATCTTTGCGTGAATGCTCCCGAAAAAACAGAGCAAACCCTAAAAGCATCATAGAAATAATGAATGGATCGTAATTGTAATTCACCGCCATAAACATCGGAGTCGGCAACAACGCAAGGACAGCGATAATCCGCTTGCCCGAAGGGATAATTCGAATTGCGAAAAAAACTACCAGCACATAAAACAATAGATTTCCCGCTCGTCCCATGGCCTGAAGTGTAAAAAAATCAACTTTGAGCACTCTGCCAAGAAATAGAGATGCGGCGATAGGTAAATAACTTCGAAAACGAGGCACAATATAGAGGCTTCCGGGATCGTTGACGATAATCTGATCCAGGTCATCTCTCTCGTTCATATAATCAGCGGCGTAATTGTACTCCTCGAGCGTGTTAAAATTCGGAGCAGCTCGATTACTATAAATATGCGTAGCCTCTGTCCACTCGACATCGTTCCCGCTCGCGATAGCGTAACTTCTCGAAAAATGATAATCGTCATCCCATACCACCGGATGGCGAATCGGCATCATCACGAGCATCACTAATCCGGCGACCATCGCTACAAACACAAAACTCCACTCCGGTTTATCGGCAAAAAACTCTCTTAATACGAAAAGAACACCGGCAACCAGAAATGCGCATACAAAAAAAGCGAAACGGAATACATTGAACTGAAACGCGCGAGAGAAAGTGACGTTAATTAACTCAATCTCATTACCCTGGTTTGAGAATGTAATGCTCCCCTCCTGAAGGAAGGTATCAATTCGTGTGACGGACTCATCCAGCCGAGAGTCGATGAAATCTGAAAAGCTTAGTTCCCGAACCCGTCCGTCGCCATCCGGCGTATATGCTTTGAAATCTGCACCGAGATCTTGTGTCGCTACATAATTGATGTACACTTTATTATAATACTGATTGGGGACTCGAATAGTGATTGAGGCATTGGGATCTGTTGAAATATATCGGTTGTCGGAACGGACAAAACCCGACAACTCGAAATCCGATGAGTGGTCAAGAAGAGATACCTCTGAGTCTTCTCTGTATTTTATCGCTCTGAAATTGTAATATCCGATTTCGAGAACAAGCCCGAAAATAATTGCAGCGAGTAATACAAACATGAGCTTATAACGTCTTTTCATTCTACGTTCCTTTCCGGTTTGTTGAATCCGATAAATGTCGTAACCAGCACCAAGAAAGTGAGTAAGAGACACAAATCCCATACATAAAACTTAGATGCCCGCCAAACCTCAATCTGAACTTCGGGATTCGCAGAAATCAACTCACCGTTAAGCGTCGTGTCGACAGGGATGCTGCCATCGGAATAACTGATAAAGGAAATCGGCGCTGACAGATTGACGTTACGTAACTCGATTACCACCGGCGTTCCAACATTCACTATTGATCGATCCTTGATTGCGATTCGCAATTCATTGTCGGCGTTGATCTGACGCGCCGAAAACTCACCTTCCGCTATGATGGCACGATCTGCCAATACAACATACTCAAGCACACCATCGGTGTAAGGATTTGAATCCTTGATAACCGGCATTTCTATACTATTGACTTGCGACCATTGTGATTCAACGTGGACCACAACCACATCGCCATCTTGTGACATGCGTACCGGTTCGACCAATGCAGCTGATGTAGAAAAGAACTGCACAAATGGAAACGGACGAAACACCGACCATACCAAGACGACAGCTACAAGAAGGGTCGCCCACACAAGGATTTTGAACGACATTGTATGATTTTTATATGACTCAATAATTCTTCTCATCTTCAGTACTCTGTACCCCCGACATCACTCAATGGCCGCGAATTTCGATGTGTGCGATGTATATCAAATGCTTGCCATTTTTATCCGAAAAATACTCTCTACACCGGCAATCGACATTTTCATCGACTGCGAACGGCGAAATCACAAAAATAGATCGTTCGAGCTTATAAATCCCTTATCAAATTCTCCGCGACCTTGCGTAAATGCTCGCCATAAGGAGACTTTCCGTATGCTTTAGCAGACTCTATCAACTTCTCCGTGCTAATCCATCCGTTGCGATAGGCAATCTCTTCCGGAGCAGAAATCTTAATGCCCTGGCGCTTTTCGATCATGTGGATGAATTCAGCAGCCTCCAGCAAACTGTCCATGGTCCCTGTATCCAGCCACGCATATCCGCGACCCATTAACTTAACGTCCAGATCGCCGTTTTCGAGATAAATACGATTCAAATCGGTGATTTCCAGTTCCCCGCGCGCGCTGGGCTTCATATTTTTCGCATACTCCACGACACGGTTGTCGTAGAAATACAGTCCGGTAATCGCATAATTGGACTTCGGCGCAATTGGCTTCTCTTCGACCGACAAAACTTTGCCATCTGCATCGAACTCAACGACACCGAAGCGCTCCGGATCATCCACGTAATATCCGAATACCGTCGCGCGACCTTTATTATAAGCGGCCTCGCGCAACAGGTTTGTAAAGCCGTTACCGTAAAAAATATTATCTCCGAGAACCATCGCGACGTCATCATCTCCGATGAACGACTCACCGATAATGAATGCCTGCGCCAGGCCATCGGGAGAAGGCTGAACGGCATACTGAAGCGAGATGCCGAATTGACTCCCGTCACCCAAAAGCGCCTCGAATCGAGGGGTGTCTTCCGGCGTCGAAATAATCAGAATATCTCTGATTCCTGCCAACATCAGAGTAGACAGCGGATAGTATATCATCGGCTTATCATAGACCGGAAGAAGCTGCTTGCTGGTCACTCGAGTCAGTGGATACAAACGGGTTCCGGCACCGCCGGCAAGAACAATACCTTTCATAATAACCTCCGCCTAAATGTGTAATGATAACGCTGCCAAATAATGAAATCCTCGACGTCATTAAAGCTTAAGGTCGTCGCGAATAAAAGAAAGCTTTGTGACAAGCGCCTTGACGCCTTCGACATCCAATCGTGTCGTATTGTGCGAGGTATACTCCCAACCGTAATCCACCTCTGCTTGTCCGTCCGTGAAATACTTGTCATAATTCAGATCTCTCTGATCTGCAGGAATACGATAATATTCGCCCAAATCCTCCGCGTGCACCATCTCTTCGCGCGTCAAGAGCGTCTCGTAAAGCTTCTCACCGTGACGTGTACCGATAATCTTGATCTCGCTGGTGGAATTGTAGAGCTCCAATAATGCTTTGGCCAAATCGGCAATCGTAGAGGCAGGAGCCTTCTGTACAAAGATATCTCCGGCTTGACCGTTCTCAAAGGCATACAGTACCAGATCGACCGCATCCTCAAGCGACATGAGATACCGGGTCATATTCGGATCCGTAATCGTCAGAGGCATGTTGCTCTTCATCTGATCCACAAACAGCGGAATAACCGACCCGCGGGAAGCCATAACATTACCATAGCGCGTTCCGCAAATAATCGTATCTTCAACGGTTCTGGATTTGGCAACAAAGGTCTTCTCCATCATGGCCTTGCTGATGCCCATAGCATTGATCGGATACACGGCCTTATCCGTTGATAGGCAGATCACCTTCTTAACCCCATGTGCAATTGCGGAGTTGAGCACGTTCTCAGTCCCGAGAACATTGGTCTTCACGGCCTCAATCGGAAAAAACTCACAAGAAGGTACTTGCTTCAATGCCGCCGCATGAAAAATATAATCGACACCATGCATCGCAGAATCCACACTGGCACGGTCACGAACATCGCCGATATAGAACTTGAGCTTGGCATTGGAATAGAGCTTGCGCATATCATCTTGCTTCTTTTCATCTCTCGAAAAAATGCGAATCTCTTTAATCTCGGTATCCAGAAATCTATTGAGAACAGCATTTCCGAATGAACCGGTTCCTCCGGTGATGAGAAGCACTTGACCCTTAAACATAGAACCCTCCTGATTAATTAATCTATATCAGCTAAAAAATGGTTTAATCGAGCACTAATTATATCACTCTTATAGTTGTTTTTATAGAACTCCGAAGCATTCCTGCCCATTTCGAGCAAGCGTGATTCCGGCAAATCCATGAATTCGAGAATCGCTTTCGCCAACTCTTCAGAAGACATCGCCTGACAGGTCAATCCGGAACCGCTATCGCGAATGACATCAGCACCCTCTCCGTTGAGTGATGCCAATATCGGCTTGCCCGCCGCCATATATGATTGAACTTTTGCCGGGATCATAATATCGAAAAGGGGCTCGTCAGCCAGGGAAACAAAAAGCACATCCGCAAGCTCGTGGAACTTTTGAATCTCTGTCAGCGGCTGAAATCCAATAAATTCGAAATAATTCTCCATAGCTTTCTCACGGACTTTGTCCAGAACAGCTTGCTTCGACATGCCATCACCGACAACAATAAATCGAAACCCGGCGTTCGCACTCTGTTGCGCCACCAGCGCCACCGCGTCGACCAAAACCTCAAGCGCCTGAGCCGGTCCGATGTTACCGGCAAAAACGAAATTGGTGCGACCGTCAAACCGCTGATGCAAAGCTTCGTCTCTGACCTTAACCTCATAAGCCGGATCACACGATTGCGGAATAAAGGTCAGTCGCTCCGGACTAATCTGATAATCATCAATAAATCTCTGCCTCATACCGTCTGACGGCGTGATGATGTAGTTCACTTTCCGATAATGACGCTTAGAGACCCATTTATAATGGTCGCGAAAAATTTTACTGCGTAGCTTAATCACTGAAAACAGGCTGTCCGGCCAATAATCCAAGACATACATCACGGAAGGAATTTTTTTGAGCTTGGCCAAAACCAATCCCGGCCAAGACATAAATATCGGCGTCAAGCTATACAAAAATACGATGTCGTGCTTACGCCTCAGCAAACGCGGCAGCGAAAATATCGATGCAAAAGGGAAAAAATAGTAATTTAAAAGCACCGCAAGGGCTCCAAGCTTTTTGTTCTGCGGAATCTCCCCAACACGAAAAACCTCCGCGCCATGATAATTTTCACGTCTCGGCTTGAAGTAGTTATAGCCTTTGAAATATTTGCCCTTAGGATAATTCGGCATGCCGCACAAGACCTCCACCTGGTGACCGGCCGCCAGAAAATCTTGACAGATATCATTGATTCGGAAATTCTCCGGCCAAAAGTGTTGACAGACAATCAGAATATTCATGACTGTTTCTCGTTGCTCGATTCTTGCTCTCGCAATTTGTTGTCTAACACCGCCACATGTTGGGTCAAAGTGTAGACACGCCGCTTCAGGTTGGCAATCGTGATATTGATTCTAAAACAGATCATGAGCACGAACAGAATAGCAAAGAAAAACAAAAAGTTTAGCGGCAATCCGATACCGAGTGCCGTCGCAATAATCCACAGCAACTTCGGAAAAAGAGCGAATACCAACATATTTAATCCGGCAAACAACCAGACAAGCGCATACTTGTAATCGATGAGCTCTCGTCGCAAAGTTCGCAATATATATAAATTAAAAAGCAAAACCACACCGACAATAATGATTTGAGTCACCCAATTCATAATGCTTATCTCCTTTTGAAAAATGACACGAACATCGCCAGAGAGACCTTAATCATATAGTAAACCGACTTCATCATTCGAATTGAGCTGGTACCATGCTCACGGCTTCGCATAACCACGGGCACCTCAGTGATTCGAAAACCATGACGATGCACATCGATAATAGTCTCCGGTTCGGGATAATCATAAGGATAGTTTCTGGCGAACATCGAAATCACCTTCATATTAACCGCACGAAATCCGGAAGTGCAATCCGAAATCTTTACCCGAGTCAGCAATCGAATAATGCCGTTGAGCCACTTAATCCCGAGTCGACGAAGCGCACTCGATTGGAACCCTTCTTTGTTAATATATCTGGAACCGACGGTAAAATCCGCTTCACCCTTAACCAGCGGCTCAATCAGGCGATCCAAGTATGCCGGGTCATGCTGCCCGTCGCCGTCGATCTGTATAGCAATATCGTAGCAATGATATCTGGCATAAACATATCCGGCCTGAACCGCGCCACCAATGCCGAGATTAAGCGACAGATCCAAAAAATTGAGCCTCTGTTTGACACAGAGTTCCGAGGTATGGTCATGCGATCCGTCGTTGACAATAACATAATCATAGTCCGGTGCCTTTTGGGTAATTTCATCCACCAAAGCGACCAGACTATTTGCTTCATTAAACGCAGGGATTATAATCAGCTTTTTCACGGCAGCACCTCTTCTCTAAAAGACGATCGTCTCAGAACTTGTTCCAAACCGTTATGTTGACGATTTTCGCATAACTTTGAATAATCTTAACCACCTTTACACTGACATTCTCGTCCTCATAATCCGGCGGCATGACGACCTGCTCGCCATTGCGGTGCATAGATACCGCTAACTCTACCGCTTGCTCAACATCCCCACCCTTAATACCACCGACAACAACCGTCCCCTTGTCTAAGACCTCCGGTCGCTCTGTCGACGTGCGAATGAGAACTCCGGGAAAATCAAGCATCGCCGATTCTTCCGAAAGCGTACCGCTGTCAGACAAAACGCAGTATGCGTTTTTCTGCAGGCAATTATAGTCACTGAACCCAAAAGGCGTCATACTTCTGACCAGCGGGTGAAATTGGAAATTGCGATTTTCGATAAACTTCTTACTGCGCGGATGCATGGAATAAATAATCGGCATACCATACTTTTCGGCAATCTGATTCACCGACTCCATCAGAGACATAAAATTCTCTTCCAAATCGATATTCTCTTCGCGGTGAGCCGACAAGAGCATATACTTGCCCTTCTCAATATTCAGAGTCGCCAGAACATCACTGGCGTCAATCTTATGCATATGGTCGCGCAGCACTTCACGCATCGGTGAACCGGTGACAAAAATGGTCTTGCCGTCAATGCCCTCTGATAACAAATACCGACGGCTGTGCTCTGTATAAGGTAAATTGATATCCGAAATATGATCGACGATTTTGCGATTAATCATCTCCGAAACATTCCAGTCCCAGCAACGATTACCCGCCTCCATGTGAAAAATCGGAATCTTGAGTCGCTTGGCCGAAATAGCGGCCAATGCGGAATTCGTATCTCCGAGAAGCAATACCGCGTCCGGCTTCTCTTTTAGAAAAACATCGTAAGACTTGGCGATAATATTCCCGATCGTCTCACCCAGATGAGCCCCAACGCTATCGAGATAATAATCCGGATTACGCAGCTCCAAATCCTCGAAAAAAACCTGATTCAGCGAATAATCCCAATTCTGACCGGTATGTACCAATATATGGTTAAAGTATTTGTCACACGCCTTAATGCAAGCAGACAATCGAATAATCTCCGGCCGTGTGCCGACAATCGTCATCAATTTAAGTTTGTCGCTCATGATCATACCTCCAGAAAATAGGTATCCGGATGATTCGGGTCAAGAAGTTCATTGGCCCACATGACCGTAACCATTTCTTCTTCGCCCGTATTCTTGATATTGTGCGTATATCCGGTCGGAATATCCACCACCTCAAGCATTTCACCCGAAACATGATACGTGATTACTTGGTCTGAGTCAATTCGACGAAAGGCGATAACACCCTGCCCTTTAACTACCAAAAATTTCTCGGTCTTGGAATGATGCCAATGGTTACCCTTTACAATTCCCGGCTTCGATACATTGATCGAGACCTGTCCCCGATCAACAGACTTGACAAACTCCGTAAACGAACCACGCTGATCTACGTTCATCTTAAGCGGGTACGAGAATTGATCTTCAGGCAAATAGCTCAGATATGTACTGTATAGAGTCTTGACCAAGCCGTCCGAAAAATCCGGTAAGAGCAAATCCTTGCGCATCTGAGGAAAAGACTCGATAATATCAACAATCCGCCCCAAGGTCGTCTTATATGTGACGGGCACCTCACAATAGTCACCCATCCGATTAGCCGTCCCACGAAACGCATTCACGAGCTCCCGCACGACATCATCTATATAGACGATATTCATCACCGCTTCTCTGGAATTGACCGTAATCGGCATCGATCTTGCCGTATTGTAGCAGAATGTCGCAATCGCACTATTATAATTCGGCCGGCACCACTTGCCGTAGACATTGGGAAACCGGTAAACATATACATCCGCCCCGGTCTTTTTCGAATATTCAAACACAACCGACTCTGCCTCACGCTTACTGACACCGTAAGGGTTATCCATGGCCGCCTGCGTCGAAGAAGAAATCATTAAAGGCGTCGCTGTTCCGGTCCGAGAAAACTTATCCGACAAAAATTCCACGACGAGCTCAGTCAGACCCTTATTCCCCGCAGAAAACTCAGACTCTTCCTTTGGTCGATTCACGCCGGCCAAGTGAAAAATAAAATCCGACGATTCAAGAAAATCCTTCAATTCCTGTACGGAGTTATCGACGTCATAGGACAGCACCGAGATATCTTTGTCCAAATTAAGTTGCGCAATCAGATTCTTGCCGATAAAACCACCGGCACCCGTGACTAATACCCTCATAATTGATCTCCTTCACAGTCAGCGGTGATACAAATCCATAAACCGCTTGATCACAATCTTCTTAGAGTAAAGCATTTCGGCACGTTTTCGGCAAGCGGCAGAATAGGAAGATTTTCCGTCTTTCTTAATTTTTCGAATCTGATTGAGCGCCTCCGTCCAGTCCCCGGGAGGCGCGACGGCCCCCGTATTCCCCGGATCAACCGTTTCCGCCACACCCGACGATTGAAATGCAACCACCGGCGTCCCGCACGCTTGCGCTTCAATATTTGTCATACAAAGAACTTCTTCAATCGATCCGCAAAAAAGAACATCCGCCGCACGGTAAATATCCGCCAGATCCTCTAAAGAATTAGTCCGAGGGACATAAATAATCTGATCTCTCCTAGTCCGCTTTGCTCGAAATACCGGTTGACTCCCGACAATCACAATTCGCTCATCCGGCTCCAAACATTCAGCCATTTTTTGAAAATAGTCGAGTCCTTTTCGCTTTTCCCAAATACTCGCAACCCCCAAAATAATGAAGCAATTCTCAAGTCCATGCCGCTCCCGAAAAGACGACCGGCCGGGACAAAATCGATCCACATCCACACCATTGGGAATAACCGCTCTTTCCAGATTTTGAAGATGCGATTCACTCACCTGCCGGTTCATCCATTCCGATGGCGAAGTAATAACGGCATTCGGCATACGCTTAAATAGAGCCTTCTTCGTATCATGATTAAGCGTCGACCGGTCTGCCCAGAGGCTGATCGGATACTTGCGTTTTTGAATACAATTACGGCACGAAGTTTTCCAGCGGTCGCATTGTACTGACGTATAATAGGCACAGTGACCGGTCAGACACCAGCAGTCGTGCATTGTAAAGACGACCTTGACCCCGCTCTCAGAGAGATATTTTAGAAGCATAGGATAATTAAGATAATATCCATGAAGATTATGTACGTGAACGACATCCGGTCGGATATCATCCAGCATCGCAATCATTTTTCGAGTCGCCCGAGTCGAAGCAAATCCGTGACGATCCGATACGAACGTCATTAAAATATGCCAAAACGTGCTTAATCGACCCCCAAAACGCATCGCATTCTGGCTATGACTCTTATTCTTTCGACCGTAAATAACACGAGAAACATACCCGGATTTCAAGAGTTCTTCGTGAATGTCAGAAACGATTCGACCGGTGCTGCCAAATTCATAAACAGAATTAATATGGACAATACTCAGCGGCATGTTGCGTACCTTCAACAGGTATTTGAGTCAATGAATTAAGGATATAACAAATCATAGACTCGAATACTATATTATCAGTATACACAAGTAAGCTACAAGTCAAATTTTCATGCGATTCTCAGCAGACTATGCCTTCCGATAGTTCCGTTGTTGTGCTATATCTGCCGCTCGAGCTGAGACCGGCATGATAGTTGTCCATTTTTCGTCAATCAAATGAATTCGAGTTCTATTGCACGGTAAATTCTTCTTCAAGGACGACCCCGCCCATTTCGAGTTCCACTCGGAAAATATAATTGCCCGGTTCAAGTTCCGTCAGCAATTCGTCGTCGAATATCACGACATTATCCGACCATAGATTCGTGAAGTAACTGATGTCGCCCTTGACAAGATTGTCTTGATTGACGCTATCCTTATATAGTCGATAGTAGAATGCAACTTCTTCAAATCGCTCCGAAAACACGATTATGAATTGGATTCCTTTGGCACCTGACGGAGGCGCATATATGAGTTCATTTGTCTCATAATCCGAGAATGAATACCCCTCTATTGCTTCTATAACTTCAGAAACCGGCACAGTCTTCGCAGAAAAATAGTCGTGTTCATAATAGAATTCGTATAAGTCGAAATACTCTGTTTCAAGCAGATCGCCATCGTATACCATTTTTCTCGCGACATCGAGCGTAAACATCTGCTCAGTGAAGTCACCGGATAAATACATCAACGGACTAAAGATATAGCGATTTGAACACAATGTGAAATCGTTCGGCAGCTCACTCAGATACCACTCATCCGCTTCTGCGTCATATTCGAACTTGACCTCGGTCTTAAAAGATACTGTACCGGCATCGCTGAGAGCATCAGGATACGCCTTCGCAAGCCAAGGATAATAGATATTATCGAATTCGTCATAGCCGATCTCACCTCTTTCCCGCTGAACCAGGCAAGATATCATGTCATGGAACTCGTCATCGCCCGAAAGCCAATCATCTATGACAGATGCAAGCTTTGCATGTTCCATTTCTACTTCGACGAAAAATTCGGGTTCTGTGTATACCGAATCACGATTGATTTCCCATTTCTTGCCTTCTGTCAAGGCAGTAAAAACATTCTCGCTTCCCGGCCAATCCGCCGCAAGGAAATCCGAAGCCGAAAACTTGCCGTTACTAAGCGACGATATAGCCTCAAAATCTGCGCTATAGTATGCATCCATGACCGCTTCCACGCGCTCATAAACGTAATCAGCATTTTGCTTGTCTATTTTTTCGACAGGGGGGGCGATCTTACAGGAACCTAAAATGATGGATAATAAAATAATTACGATAAAAATGATATTGCGACTCTGATTTCTTCTTATTAACTCACTATACATATTTGAACCCTTTCACAGATAATATGTATAGAATTGTATCATATCAAATAACTTAACTGAAATTCACGCGAAATGCTGCACCCAATACGTGACACCGTTGACCTCATAACACGAGACGGCAACAATCGTCCATATATCCCGAAGCATATTATCCTGATGCGTCGAAGATGCCATCCAATCGGATATGACCGTCGTCGGGTCCGATTGGCCGAAAGCTAAGTTTTCGCCGCGGGCAATACCATAGCCGGAAGTATTCCATGCACTTCCATCCGGGCGGGTATGTGAAAAGAGAACCGAAATTTCTTGAGCTCGGATATCCGTAGAAACGGCGAGGTTTGAATCATATATGAGTTGAGAAAGTCCCTGTTCCGCACGTTTTTCGTTCAACAGACGAATCACTTCTTCTTCAAAAGCGGTATTGTATTTCCCACTGGGAACCACCGTCGCTTCCGAAGCGATCGGTTTTTCTTCCACAGGTGCTTCAGATTCTATAGGCACATCTGCCACAGGCAGTTCAGTTGCTGCCGGTTCTTCTGCCACAGGCAGCTCAGTTGCCGAAAGCTCATCTGCCACAGGTGCTTCAGATTCTATAGGCGCATCTGCCACAGGCAGTTCAGTTGCTGCTGGTTCTTCTGCCGAGGGCGCCCCGCTATTCTTCATAGATTCAGTCGCGTTCAATATCGGCGACAAAATCTCCTGGTCGACCGGTGGTACTACCGGCTCAATATCTGCAGCTAAGGAGTCTAACGGCGTCTGAACATTGACAACCTGAGGAATTGACCCAAGCGTATCGCTTGCAGGCACAGGAACCAAAAGAATCGTCGGTGTTGCTGCCGATTGACTCTCCGAAGCCATATACGCTTCAGCGAATTCTTTCACGATCAAGGGCACTTGAGACGGTGTCACAGAATATTGCTCTTCCTCAGTCACTTGGGATACCTCAAGCAACCGAGCCGATTGGTTTTTTGACGGAAGGAGGACTACGTTTTGGGGATTCATCGAAATGATTTGAAGAAACACAAGCACGGAGGCAATCAGAAGCATTACGAGCAACCAGAATGTCGTCCGGTTTGCTTGATAATCCGATAGGCGATTCGAGTGACTCACATACCGCATTGTGCCCTCCCCTGATGTGTGACACATCGCTGTAAAGGGACCTTACGACTTCATTATAACTTCATACGGAGATGATAATTTTTCAACAATATGAATTATTGAGAATAATTTGTGGCCATTCCGAAAGCTTTTATATTTTGTCATTTATGTCATCGTGATATTTTGATATATGAACTATATAATATGCTGCAAAAAGCGTTTTCAAGCCTTCATACGCGCTTACATATTTCTCGGCTCATCGCTTTTTCGCTTCAAAAAATTGGCTTCCGCCCATGGGAAAATAATTAATATCCGAATAGCTGAACCCAATAGAGTGTGCCGCCAACCGAATAACAAGACACACCAATCCGAGTATAATCCGATTTCAGAATATTTGCCCGATGTCCCGAAGAGTCCATCCAGCCCGCCATAACCGATTCCGGTGACGAATAGCCGCCGGCTATATTTTCACCGCTGACACCGCTGCCGACTGTCGACCACTCCCGTCCATCCGGACGCGTATGCGAAAATACGAGCGATATCTCGAAGGCTCTTATATCTGAATATCCACCAAGCGTCGAATCATAACTCAGCGCACTCAAACCCTCTGTCTCTCGCTGTGCGTTCACGAGTGCAACGACCTGAGACGCGTAATCCGAATTATATGAGCCTGTTATAGCCGGAGCGGATGATGTCGCGGCGGGCGTCGTTGACGACGTAATCGCCGACGATGACGGCGCCGTTGAGGTCGGCGTCGGCAGAGTATCTGACGTCACGGTCTTGCTGACATAACTACCATCCGAAAGGACATACCAACCGTTAGTGGTTTCCGCAACCACCGTCAGCGCATCGCCGGAAGCTGCAGATCGAACAACGGCATATTGGGTCCCGGGACCGGATCGCACATTAATATTTTTGTCGGCATATACCGTTTTGCTGACTGGCGTCTCCGTCCAGCTGTTGGTCTCGGCGGTAGTCATCGCAGGCACGGTATCGCTCGGTGACACGGTGGGTGCCTGAGCGTCCGTCCCGGTCGCTTCTGAAGAAGGCGGCAACGACGAAGTCGTTATCGCATCATCATAATCCGTGCTTTCAGAAGTATCGGTTGTCTTTGAGGCTTCCGTTGATTGCTCCGACAAATCGGACGCCGTCATTTCCGTTGACGTATTCGCATCTTCATCTGTCAGAGTGTACGATGAGTCAACCGAAGATGTACTCATATCCTGATGACGATCTGTCCTAAGCGAACAGCCCGAGATCAACAGGCCGAAAACGAGAACCATGGCGGCGAGTTTACCAAGCGTCTTACCTCGATTACGATTCCCATGAATACTAACCATACCGTTATCGCTCATATATGCCTCCGGAAGACAGGCTTTTCGCCTTGAATGATATATTGTTATTATATGAATATGCGACACAGAAGAAAATGATTCTCTGAAAAGAATGAGATTTATGGGGTTCGACGAGAAGGCCAAGATTTGTCCGCTGTTTTATGACGATTACGAGGACTATTACAGACTTATGCCCGGACCGTTACGCAAACTATTATGAAGACTTTTTCAAGGACTATATCGAAGAAGAGGTATGAATTGTGAATGCTGCTGATTATCTCAAACTACTTGAAAAAAGAGATCCCGATGCCCTCTCCGATTTACCTTTAGTTCTTGAGCGAGGCACAATTTTCGAGAACAAAGGAGCTTTGCCGGACGATGATATTTATCGTCTATTAATTTGCAATGAGGATCACTTGGGCGTTATTGCAGACAAGACTTTTCAGGGAGACCTATTACCCATATTACTCCAATGGATTCTCAGTGCTCCGAGCGATCCATGCGGTACACTTCTATTTGCACTCGGAAAGGCAATCCCGAAGAGTTACGCTCCGCTTCTCCGCGAACTCATGGCGGAGAGTGCCGATAACTGGTCTGAGGAGGATCGATACCAGGCGTTGATCGCTTTTGAAAACGCGCTCGACGATGAAGATATCAGGGCTGTTTTTCGTCAGGATCAATCCATCAAAGCAACGCTTAACGACTTATTTGCAAACACCGGGCGCAACGCCGAAATCGCCGGCCGCATACTCAGAAAGATATCGATTACACAATCGTGAATACGTCCCGACCCAAGACGCAATGAACACATTGACGTACTCTGACGACCCGGTACGAAGTATCTGAAAGCAACAACTATACCACAGCGACATACTCTGACGTTCCGGCACGAACGATGAAAACGTTAATGTTTATCTGTCTATGCGAAAAGTCAGCGACTATGTCGCGCCGGGTGCTGTACTATTGACGCTTCATTTTTCGAATTTTGAAATACATAAAAAGGATCATTCCGATGATTTGGACAATCAGACAAGCTATAAGTATGAAACTGGCCCCGTTGAGTCCATAATGACGAATGCTTGCCGCGCTGCCGGAAAGGCACAATACCAACGCACACGCCGTGGAGATAATCATCCCTTTGAAATCACGAATGACGGTGAGAATCAAAGCCAAAAGCCAAGACAGTGCCGTGAAAAAGGACACAAAGAGAATCGGCATAAACAAATACGCATACGCACGAATCGGTTCGCCGAACAAGAGCACCAGACCCCATTCAGCCAGAAAATATCCACCGACCATAACCAATCCCGAAAGAACGACAATATACATCACGGTCTTTAGAAAAAGCTTATAAAAGGCCGAAAAGTCTTTATCTTCAATCTGCTTGGCAAAAACAGTCGCCATCGGCGCAAACACAAAATTGGCCAGAACCTGAATAATGACCGCCGGAATAGCGACTGAAGCATATATTCCGAGTTGCTCCTCGCCCATAATGCTCTCCAAAAAAATCCGGGGAACAGACGCAACCAAGTTGGTCAAGAAAGAAAAAATCGCAAGAGGAAAGCACACTACCAGCAACCGCATGGTATCTTTTCGTGAAAAAGTGCTATTCTTGTCGTAAAAATCATCGACTCGCCTGTGGTCGTAAATAAAGATAAGTATGAACGATGAGATAAACAGGACCACGATGGACCAAAACAATTCCTTCGTAAAAAACATACAAACAAAGAACAACGCTGTCGTGGAAATGCCGCGCAATACAAAGGACTTGCCGATGATATCCATGCGCATATTTCTCTGAATAATACCGTGATACACATCCACATATGCCTCAGATATCTTATATAGAACGAAGGCAAAAATACACATCATCGTGTACGAACTATAACTACGTATCAGAAGAAATGTGACCGCTCCGACAATACCCAAGGCACATGAAAAATAGCGCGCCACAACGTAAATCTTGTCACTGAATAACTTCTTAACATCCGAAACCTGATAATTCCTAACGCCGTAAAGCGAAGCCGCAAGAACCACGTTGCCGACAGAAAGACACAAAGAAAAAATCCCGGCATTCTCAAACCCGAGAACCTTCGTAACACTGTATGACATAAGCCATTGAAGTGCCAGATAAACAAGGCTTCCGGCAGAATTCCAGATTATATTTTGCTTAAGCGAGAGCTCTTTATTACTCAATCCAACCTCCGGGAATTTGGGGTTTGATCATTTATCATTCTGTCCAGACACCAAATCAGATCATTTAGGGTTGACCGTTTTATTCATATCACTCAGATATTTATTCTGAGCCATTTTGTGAAGAGGAATATACACCGGACGCGGCAACGCCTTATATAGCGCTCGTTGAATTTTAAAAATGCGCTTCCGGTTAACAGTCACTTTTTCAAAATCATGCCACGGAGACATGGCACGATAGCGATCAAAAATCTCGTTCTGCGGGTGGATACTGTCCTTCTCCCAGGGTCTTCCCGTCATCGCGCCCATGCAATGATAGAGAACCGGATCCTTCATCGCTGCCTCAATCTCCTCGACAGTGTTATAGTATTCCGGCTTCAAGTCGTACATTTTCAATGATTCTTTGACACCGTAAATGAAAAAGCCACTATTGAAATTATAAGTGAGATTAAGGTATTTGATTTTTTTACGAAAAAGAACGTTAATAATATCCTGGTCGACCGTATAGTATCCGTTGCGCACATGAGCAAGATGATCAGCAATTTTTTGCTGACAATTATACTCTCGCCAATACTTCTGATTAATCAACAGCACACCACAGTTGTAATATTTGTCGGTCAGCGGAATGTCAATCATCGGTTTATAAGCATTCATCGTGCAATCATACGTTGCTGCACAGACGCAATCCGTCAAATCCATCTCGCAAAGATCTTTAAGTGATCCATTAATTACCGTATCTCCGTCCAACTGTAAGACGCGATCGGTCGGCAAATCCAAACTATGAATAGCAAAAAGCTTAAAATAAGTCGTATAAGTATTCTTAAAAGGCGCAACCTTTAAACTTTTGAGTTTATTCAAAATCTCTTCGGTATTAACGAAAATAATGCTGCGCCCATACTGCGCGCAAATCGATTTCATCTTCTCAATGTTCGCCTGGCTAATCTGATCGTCAAGAATATAAAAATTAATCTCTTCTATATCCTTGTTATTCGCCATCAGCGAAGTCATCGAGACACCGGTAACCACTGCATAATAATCATTACTCTGGTAAAGTACATTCAAAACGGCCATAATCATTCTCCGAGAACACATAATGATGAATATTCAAAATTTTACTTCACACATAATACCACATTATAGCGACATAATACCTGGCTGAACAGAGCTTTGCATCGGCGGGC
>JAAYBI010000096.1 GCA_012718915.1 Clostridiaceae bacterium | reverse complement strand
TCCCACTCAATCGTTCCCGTCGGCTTAGGCGTCAAATCATAGACAACGCGGTTAACTCCGGGAACTTCATTAATGATTCGCGAAGTAATTTTCTTAAGCAAATCCCAGTCCGGGGTCTCAATTTCTGCGGTCATCGCATCCACAGTATTCACCGCACGAATGATGACCGGGTATTCAAATGACCTGGAGTGATCGCGGACTCCGACGGACTTAAAGTCCGGAACCGCCGTAAAATATTGCCAAACGCGACCTTCAAGGCCGGCTAAGCGGAATTCTTCTCTCAATATTGCATCCGAAGCGCGTACGGCTTCTAAACGGTCGCGTGTGATTGTTCCGAGACACCTGACGCCGAGTCCCGGCCCCGGGAACGGTTGACGATAGACCATTGAATCCGGTAATCCGAGAACCGTACCGCATTCGCGAACTTCATCCTTATATAGATATTTGACCGGCTCAACCAACTCAAATTGCATATCCTCAGGTAACCCACCCACATTATGGTGAGCTTTGATAGCCTTCGCTGTTTTCGTGCCGCTTTCCACAATGTCAGGATATATTGTGCCCTGCGCCAGGAATCGAATGCCTTTTAACTTTGAGGCTTCTTCTTCAAATACTCGGATAAACTCATTGCCGATTATTTTGCGCTTCTCTTCCGGATCGCTGACACCGTCGAGTTTATCCAGGAAACGGTCAACTGCATCAATATAAATCAGATTCGCACCAAGCTCCTGACCAAAGACACGAACAACTTCTTCCGGCTCACCCTGTCTAAGCAGACCATGGTTGACATGAATGCAAGTCAAATTGCTACCGATCGCCTTAATTAATAACGCTGCGACGACTGAACTGTCTACACCACCGGATAAAGCCAACAACACTTTTTCATCGCCAACTTGCTTTCTTATTTCCTCAATTTGGTCGCGAGCAAAAGCATTCATATTCCAAGTCGCTTCACATCCGCACTTGTCAAAAACAAAGTGACGAACAACGCCCTCATCAATAAAATCGACATTAATCCCGGCCATTTCCGGACACCCTATCGCCATGCTCGGATAATCACTGTGAAGCACTTCGTCATCAGCCATGACATCCGCACCGTCAACTAAACGATTCTGGCCTCCGGTATAAATAATCCCCTTCAAACCCGAATATGTATGAAGACCATTCATTGTGATATCATGTGCGACAATTTCACTGTAAACACCCATTGAACGAACCATGCGAGCAATCACTGAATTATCCGTGCCGCCCAAATCAATAACTAATATAGTATCTTGCCTCATTGCAATATCCTCCGCTAAAATACATCATTCTTATCTATACGATTATTACACACGCAAAAGAATAAAAAAAGCGTATCTTTTCGAAACGAATTATCGCCACAAAAAGATACACTATATACCGAAATTGTAACTTATTCGGGCTTAACTAAATGGATTGAACCATCTTCAGCATAAGTCAATTCTGCGTACTTGACGCTTCTTTTACAATCTACGCCACCGGAAAGCGATGCATCATGATAGAACAGATACCACTTGCCTTCAAACTCAACAATAGAATGATGCGTAGTCCAACCCAGCACCGGCTCGAGAATACGGCCACGGTATGTGAACGGCCCCATCGGGCTTTCAGATGTGGCGTACACCAAATAGTGTGTCGTTCCCGTAGAATAGGAAAGATAATAAAGGCCATTGTATTTGTGCATCCAAGGACCTTCGAAAAAGCGTTGCCCTTCTTCTTTAGCACTATAAGCCCGGCCGGTGTCATCTAAAATCTTAGACTCGGATGCCGGGGCCTTAAAGGTCAGCATGTCATCCGATAGTTCTGCGACGACTACCCCCAAAGCCAATTCGTCTCCTGCCGGAGGTTGCGCCGTCTTGTCAAAGGTACCCGTCTGCCAATTTTGAAGTTGTCCGCCCCAAAGACCGCCAAAATACATATATGCTCGTCCGTCATCGTCTACAAAAACAGCCGGATCGATGCTGTAGCTTCCGGGAATGAAGCTCTCTTGAGGAATAAACGGTCCTTCCGGGCGATCGCCGACGGCCACCCCGATTCTAAAAATGCCTTCTTTGTCTCGGGCAGGAAAGTAAAAATAGTATTTGCCGTTCTTGAAGGCGGCATCAGGAGCCCAAAGCTGTTTGCTTGCCCACGGGATATCTTCAAGGCTCAACACTACACCATGATCTGTGACTTCTGTATCACCGATACCCATTGATAAAACATGATAGTCTTTCATCTGATATTGATTGCCCTCGTCATCCGAAGGAAAATCTATGTCCTGATCATGCGACGGGTATATATAAATCCGTCCGTTAAAAACGTGAGCAGAAGGGTCTGCCGTATAAATGTGCTCAACGAGAGGCTTGTTCATGGTGATCTTTAGTCCTGTTTCTTTCTGTTCTGACATAACGCTCATAATCTCCTTAATTGAATACTACTTGAAAAACATATTACTAAACTAACAACAAATATGATACCACGTAAATCAGTGATTTCTCTCTCAATTTCAATGAAAATCAGAGCGAAAGGTTTCGCTTTAGTATTTTGACAATTCTCTCAGATGCGTGTCCGTCACCATATGGGTTGATTGCTTTGCTCATTAATGCGTATTCAGAAGAATCCGACAATAATTTAGAACAAGTATCAATTATTGCTTTCTCATCCGACCCGACGAGTTTCAGTGTACCTGCTCTTATACCTTCCGGTCTTTCTGTGGTATCACGCATGACTAATACCGGCTTTCCCAAAGCCGGTGCCTCTTCCTGAATTCCACCGCTGTCCGTCAAGATAAGAAAAGAAGCGGCCATAAAGTTATGAAAATCAAATGCATCTAAAGGTCGAATCAAGCGGATTCGCGGGTGTTCTCCAAGTACTTCCTCAGCAACTTGGCGAACCTGCGGATTCAGATGAACCGGGTATAATACTTTAACGTCTGAGAACATATCAACAATTCGCCGAATAGCTCGAAACATTCGTCTCATCGGCTCTCCAAGATTTTCGCGTCGATGCGCCGTCATCAAAACGAGTCTGGAACCTGCCGCCCAAGCTAAATCTTCATGTTGGTAATCCGGTCTCACCGTTGTCCTCAAAGCATCTATTCCGGTATTTCCGGTCACGAAAATGTCTTCTGTATTTTTGCCTTCGCGAATTAAGTTGATTTTTGCCTGCTCGGTGGGAGCAAAATGGATTGCCGAAATGACGCCAACTGCTTGTCGATTAAATTCTTCAGGAAATGGCGAGTCGATTCTGTATGTCCTTAATCCTGCCTCGACGTGGCCAACCGGAATTTGAAGATAGAAGGCAGCCAAAGCAGCAGAAAAAGAAGTGGTCGTGTCACCATGAACTAAGACAATATCCGGACGAACATCCATAAATACGTCTTTAATTTGGAGCATTACCGAAGTGGTTATGTCGAAAAGTGTTTGATGTTCTTTCATGATAGATAAATCATAATCCGGCTTGATATCGAATACATCCAACACCTGATCTAACATTACTCTGTGCTGTCCTGTAACACAGACAACAGTCCTCAAATCATTATGTTTTTTAAGTTCAAGAACTAAGGGACACATCTTTATCGCTTCCGGACGCGTTCCAAACACCACCATTACTGTTTTTGCTTTGATATCCGTCATTTTTTATTCTCCCTGCGCAATTCAATGGCTGTTTTCAAACTGTCTTTTGTGGTTCTTGCGATACGCATCTTGCTCTCACCAAGCTTGTGATCGTACCTCAATTCAAACGGCACCTCCGAAAATTTGGCGCCAACTAAAGATAGCTTATACAAGGCCTCCATCATACACGCAAAAGAACGACGCGTAACCAGGGGTGTACCAAAACGACGATACGCATCAGACAAGACTTTATAGGTATAAGTTCGATATCCGCATGTATAATCACGGACACCGGGGACACGCAAAATCATAGAATAATAGAGCCGTGCGCCAATGCTGAGCAGCTGTCTTAATGCATTAACCCCATATATTTTGGATCCTTTTCGATATCTGGATGCAATAACCACATCACTTCCTTTTCGAATATGTTCCAACATACTAATGAAATATTTCGGATCGTGAGTATTATCACCATCCATTAAGACGCATAAATCTCCAAAGATGGCACGCTCAACAAAAGTTGAGAAGGCCGTTTCTAATGCCCCCCCCAAACCCTTGTTTTGATGATGCGCAATCAGAAATACCCGACCCGCATACTTCTCTGTTAAGGCGACTATCTTTGACAAGGTCTGATCCTGGCTTTTATCATCGATGCAGTGAATCAGAAATTCATATTGATTATTCAAATACTCATCCGAAACTGAAAGCCATTTTTCAACCAAAGGCGTAATATTTTCTTCTTCGTTGTAACATGGGAGCATAACATAAACCTTACTCATTGCATTTTCTCCTCTGACGACGCTAATTTTTTATTCAAATGCTTTCTTAGAAGGAACACAATTAAAAATGGGAGCGTCAAACTGAATCCTTTACTGACCAAATAATTCAATCTATTATCCAGACTCGAGAGCAAGTACTTATAAAAAATATAAATCACAGCGTTTTGAAGCACTATACCAACTACAAACGTAATAACATAAACGAGAATCCCGGACAAATCCGTCTTCACGTGGAACACCAATCGCGACGTAAGAATAAAATGAAATACAGCGCTGACAAATACTGCAAATGTGTTAGCTAATAAAATATGTGCACCAACAGTATCGAGAAAAAACCATCCAACAACATAATCAATCAGTGCTGCCAATACGGAGATGACAACATAAAACAGGAAGTCTCTGTGTCGGGCGATCACATCTTTGACTCTTATATTCATAAAATACTCTCCGAATTATGGCGCCACACTATCATTGTAACGTGATTGAATTATAAATTCCATATCAGGTTAATATGAGATTAATTGCATGTTAGAAGAAATGCCGATAAAATTATATTGAATAGTTATGTTAAAAATTTCGGAGGACGCGACGTGGCCGTCAGCTCTTACAGACTGACCTTTAGAATTAACGCTTCACACGAGAACCTTGCAGGTCCCGGGGTGCACTCACACACGTTTGAAATCAGCGTTCTTCTCAATACACAGCCGGACAACTTTAGGCCTTTCGACCAGACCGAAAAACAAATTAATGCCATCCTCAGCGAATACAACGGAAAATCGCTCAACACTTGTCCACCTTTCGACCACTTGCCACCCACACTCGAAAATGTCGGCGACGCCCTGTTCGTAAGAGTCGGAAGCTTAGTCGAAGAGTCCGGATATCGCTTAATTCAACTGACCATCAGCCAGTCGCCCGAGCAGACTTATAAGGCTTCTACGGACACTGTGACTCAAGAGAAGTTTGAATTGATACTCGACGCTTTCAAGAATATTGAAGAATTATCTGATAATATAACCAAATCAGCCGAGGATTCTCCTGTTAAAAAATCCTTATCCGGCGCTTTCCACGGTAATTCAACAGATTGGAATCCGCCACGTATTATGAGGTCAAAGGATCGGTTTTATCATTCCAAACCCTCATATCTTTATTTCATTTGTGCCGGTTTCATCATTATTGCCGGATACTTCTTGATGCTCTACGTCAAGTCAACCGGGTTATACCCCTTAGGTCTTGATATTCATGGTCATTTGTTCAAATCCGACTTATTACACAGCGAATTATCTCGCGGCAAATTGTTTCCCCTATTTACGCCCTACTGGTACAACGGTGTTCAGCCTTTTCGATATTGGGCACCGCTGCCTTATTATTCACTTGCTTTTTTACAGTTTATCGGCGGAACGCCCTTTAATTCGTATCTCCTATTCATATGGCTTTCATTCTCGGTCGGCGGATTGGGTTGGCTATTATTCGCCCGCAAGCTCAATCGACCCTATCTCGGATTATTTATTTCGGCATTTTGGTTTTTTATGCCGGAAAATCTACGCGTTTTTTTTGGCGAAGGCAACGTGCCGCGTATGTTTGTCGCCATGGTCCTGCCGTATATCGTGTATTCCCTATGGCAATTCGTCTACTACGAAAAGAAAAAAGCTATTTTTCCTTTGGTACTATTAACACCATTAGCGGTCATGGGGCACCTGATGATTGCCGCCATGTTGGGCATAGCATCTGCAATTTTTCTTGCAATATATTCTATTGTAAACAAAAGATACTACTATTCTATAATTGCGCTATTCTCGATGTTCCTGTCATTCTTCCTCTGCGGTGTTTGGCTGTTTCCCGCATTGGTAGGCGGACTCGCTTCGATGAATTCGGAAGCGACTTCAGAAGTCATGCTGCTGACCAGTGTCACACTTTCTAAATCTCTTAATCCGATGCTTCGTTTTTACGGGAATTCCACAGGTTTGTACTTTGGATTAAGTATACTCATCATATCTATTGTAGGTTTGATTTTATCCAACAAAAAATCCTCTCCGGGTTTTATTTCTTTCTTAATCATTGTGATTGCATCGACAACTGCATTGGCTCCGCTTATTCTCCTTCTCCCCTTCAGCCAATTACTTTGGGTGAGTCGATTTACACCGGTTGTATATGCATTTTTCCTGTTGGGATTTCTGGAGTGGAAGAGCCTCAAGCGTCCTCTGCTAATTTCATTTTGCATTATTCTTGCTCTAGACGGTGCAATCTCATTTTCACTCGATCGCTTCGATTACCGAATGAACATTCCTGCAACTATACATGATATGGATAGGACGTCCGAAGAATATTTATTTACATCCGCCAAGGAAAAATCACTCCAGCGAGTATCCCTTATGGATCTAAGTCTATGGGGACCCATGCCTTCCTATACTTTTGGAACACTTGCACCACAAACCGAGTATGTTTTCGGTTGGGCATGGCAAGGCGCTGTCACGGCTCAGAATATCGCTTATCTTAATGAATCATTAGAAAAGGGCAATTATCTCTATCTTTTCGACCGAAACTTAGAACTCGGCGCCGATGTGGTGTTAATTAACAAAAACCAAATTAAAGGCGAAGCCGACCGTATTTCTCTCGAAGAAGCCGCAACGATCGTTGGTTATCAGTTAGAGGAGGAGTCCGATTATACGTTACTTTATCGCTATCCTGTTGAAGGCCGTTTTGGTGTTATCACGGATTACAGTTGCTTGGCGATCGGAACGACAGCTGCACTTGTTCCCGGCATATTGCCTTACTATCATCCGGGAGACAAACTGATTATCGATGACTATTCTCTCGAAGAATTGACACGATACGAGAAGATATATCTATCAGGCTTTTTCTATGACGACCGACAGAAGGCCGAGGAACTTGTTCGCGCAGCAGCCGATCAAGGTGCTGAGATCTTTATCGATATGAGTCGAATTCCTGCCGACCCACTGACAAACCGGATGACATTTTTGGATGTCGACGCTCAACCGATTTCGTTTACGAATAATTATCCCATCTTAATTACGGATCACGCCACCGTACAACCAAAACCCTTTATTGAGGATTACAGCGTATGGAATACGGTGTATCTCAACGGACTAGACGACGCAAGCGGTTATGCGTGGTTTGAAAACTCACCACGACTCGACTTTATTGGTACAGCCGGCGACAGCAACATCACTTTTATCGGCTTTAACATTCTTTTTCATGCCTATACTGCCGACGATCTTGAGGTCAAGGAAATTCTCAACCAAGTTATGGATTTGAAAGAAGGTAACCTTCCTGTAAGAACCGTCGTTCCGATTGATGTCGAATATAAAGATCATACGATTGAAATCTATTCGGAATACGACAACGTAAATACGACGCTGGCATATCAGGATATTTTCAATAGCGAGCAACCCATTCGAATGCAGAACAATTTCTTGTTTGTCGATAAAGGCACGACGGTCATCACATACTCTTATCCCTATTTGTCAGCGGGAATTCTGCTTACGATATTTGGTTTGTCAGGGGAAGCGCTTGTGTTGTGGTTCCTTTTCAAAAAGTCAAAGAAGCTGAATTCTATTCAAAATGATAAAGTGGTATAATTATCATAAGGAACACCGAAAGTCAACCGAAAGGATGTGAAACAATATGAAGAAATTACGACAATTATCATTTTTGTTTGTTTCTCTTTTTGTTGTTCTCGCATTTTTCAATATTGCGGTTTATGCGGCCGAAGACGATATCATTATGCTTGACGAAGCTTCCGGCAACGCGTATACGCCCATAGTCATTGACGGCTCATTTTCGGACTGGAGCGACAAACCTTCTTCGCCGATCTACTATAGCGCGTCCCAACCTCACACCGCCTCCCTATACCGTGACGAAGATAATGTATATCTTCGAATCAAAATGTCAGACCCGGGATATGCATTTGTAGGAAACCAGTACAAATTTCTGATAGATGGCAAAGACTATACTTTTGATATTGTAGCTTCATCCGGATCAATCCAAAACGGTCTCAACAATATGGATGTTATAAGGTCAAACGGATACCAATTGGTCGCAGTAGCCAGCGCTCGCCTTTACCGACAATCCGGACAGCCTGACGAGATGGAGATGATGATCCCTCTGGATTACTTTTACCGACAACCGAACATGCTCAAGACCATCACATTCAGCTCTTCAAACCTTGGTACTCAATCCATAACCGCTACCGGCGTATCGACCATGCCCATCTTCTTCGTAGCTTCCGGGCTGGTCGCAATTGCCGCGGGTTACATCATTAAGATGAGGAAGCAAAAAGCATGATACCGGCCATCATTTTTGCTGCATTAGCTTGGATCTACATCTTGCACTTAACAGATCGATCTAAGCTTCCATTTTTTAAGTTTTTGATCGGCAGTGTCGGTTTTTTTATTCTCATGATGATCACATTACAACCTATAATCACCTTGCCCTTGGCAAAAGCGGTTGCTGCAGCCGCCGGTTTAATCGGAAATATAACCGGATCTTTCTACTCTTACTACCAATACTCCTTAATATTTATCCGACATGGTTCTGAGTCCATTTCTTTATATGTGGACTATGAGTGTTCGGGTGTCATCGAAATATTCGCATTTTTATCTTTACTATGGTTTTTTCCGTTATACTCATGGATCGAAAAAACAGTTATCAGCCTAATTGGCGTTCTTTATATCTTCGTTGCAAACATCATTCGCTTGACTGTCATTTGTTTAGCAATATATTGGGCAGGTAACGACATTTTTTTCTTTGCACACGCCATCTTGGGCCGCATCGTATTTTATGTTCTGTCAATTATTCTATTCTTCTATGTGTTTACGCGTGCTCAAATCATCAAACAGAAAGTAGGGAATTTCACTTATGGCCAGCATGCTTCAGATCATATTTGAAAAACTCATTTTCTGGATGGCATGGATTATTATTCCATTGGTCATGGAAATCATCCCGGCCATCGGCGGCTTTTTCATACTGTTACGTAAAAAACTGGCCGCACGAAAAACACCCCCCCCAACCCGATATCCGGAAATCACCTTAATTGTTCCTGTATACAATTCAGATCAGACCTTGGAAGCCTGTTTGCGTTCGGTATACGAATCGGATTATCCTAGGGATCGCATATATATCATGTTAGTCGACAACCAAAGTACCGACGGCAGTTTTCGTGTTTTCTGTCAATGCCAGGAACTCTTCCCTGAACTCTCAATGCAATGGATGAGCGCTCGGCAAGGGAAATCGAAAGCACTCAATATGTCCCTGTTCAGCAGCGAGGGAAAATACATTATTCATATCGACAGCGACGGACTCTTACACCCGCAAGCAATCAAAAACGTCGTTGATCGCTTCGAAAGCAGCCCTCACATTCATAGTCTAACCGGCGTCATCCTCACCAATCCGCAGCTTGTCGAAGAGACCCCGGGCACGTTTCTAAAAATGGTACGCCGTTGCGAATTTTTTGAATACTGCCAAGCCTTCTTGGCAGGCCGCAATTTCGAGTCCGAGCTGGACAGTATCTACACGCTGTCCGGCGCATTTTCTGCATTTCGCAAATCGACGATTCTCAAGACGCAAATGTACAATACCGAAACCGTTTGCGAGGATACGCACGTCACTTTTCAAGTTCGCAAATTACTCAAGAAAAGTATTCATTTATGCGAGAATGCCTATTTCTTCGTCGAGCCGATTGATGACCTCAACAAGCTTTACACGCAACGACAGCGCTGGCAAACCGGCGAGCTTGAAGTATCCCACATGTTTTTGCGTCAAAAACTCCAAGCAAAAAGCTTTCTTTCGGATTTTGTCGTGAGAATGCTCACGTTTGACCACACGTTCGCTTTTCCGAGAATGATTTGGTATTTTGCTCTTATATGCTTAGCGTTCTTAAACTACCCATTTTATCTCATTTTCGGGTCAACCGTAATCTTATATGCTCTATATGTGCTATCTGCGCTACTGTACTACATCAATATTGTGACTTACCTCAAGGACCAACCCGACCTGCGCCGCTACTATGCGAAGAAATGGTATATTATTCCGCTATTGCCGCTTTACAATTTTTGCGTATTTTGGATTCGATTTGCAGGTATAATTAATAGCATCAACAACAGAAGCGGTTGGCGCAGGAGAAATTTCAGCGAAGAAAAAGAAGCAATTAACCAGACCATTTCTAAGGACTTTTCACTTTTCCGGCGTGCTCGAAACGCTTTATACTTGATGATAAATGACCATGTGAAGGAGTAGTCATGACATGAAGAAATCGCGCAACGAACAGGGCGACATCCAAACTATCATCTCATTAGCCGGGATTGTGCTTGCGGTCATCATTTGTGTCGTCTTTTTTGCCATTTTGGACCACCAACTCAAAGAGTTTAAACTCGGCGTACTCCGTGTCTCGGCAGCAAACAACGAATTTATCGTCAGGCGCGTTATCAAGCAAGTCGAAATGGAAGCCGAAACCGAAGCAGATATTATCCAAATCATCAGTCAAGCCGAATCGGACGGCACTCGATATTGGATGCTGTTTTCTGAAGATCGCGTGTTATTCGAAAAAAACGATTCGGTCTCGTCTATTGTCAGCGGCATGAACTTTGATCAAATACGTGATTACCATTTCAGATCAGGCGGCCATAATATCGGAGCCTTTATCGAACAGATTTCGAAGAAAGAGAGTTTTTCTGTCAGCATAATCAAAAATATCGAGATTGGCGCCGAGCTCATTTCTGCCGAATATGTTGAGGTCAACGGCATATCCTATTGCATCGCCTTTTCCACTTCACAATCATCGATTTTTACTCAATCCCGATTCGGAGAAATCGACCTTCTGATTCGACTGATTTTCATCACTTTTGCCGCAGCAGTACTCGCACTTACCGCTTGGTATGTCGTTCGTCGGCGCCGTTTTATTTTGGATCGTAATACTTTATCCTCCGAACTGGTTCGAGTTAACCGGATTTTATTGGACGAATCTGCCGGCAGCAGCTCGACCGGAGCGCAAGCCAGGGTTCGGGATGACACGACACACCTCTATTCCCCGGCGTTTTTCGATGTGATTTTGGACCGAATAATCAAACGAAGTGTAACCCAAATCGGAATCATTACGATTCAGATTGATAATTATTATCTTTATCAATCCCTACATGGCTCAACTAAAATGCACGAGACGATCATCCGTATCGCAGATACACTTGAGCGAAGCTCCGAACAAAATGACCTATGCTTCAAGACGCGAAATAACGAGTTTGTTATCCTTAAACTCCAAACCAGCGAAAATGAACTGGCGTTACATTCAAAAAAACTATTTGCTTCTTTGCGACGCCTTGACCCGGATATCAGCTTGGCGGCCGGGTATATATACCGAGACAATTCTGACGCTATGGACATAGCTATTCGTGCTGCACAAGCATCTGTGAAAAAGATATAATCACTCGTCCTTCGGAGGTCACAATATGGGCAACAAATTTCGTCGTTATAATTTTAAGTTTTACCTAAACGCAAGCCATGCAATATACCTGTCCGGAATACTCGGACAGAGCCATCCTCACACTTGGGAGATTTCTATAGATACAATAAAAGGCGGAGAAGATTTTGTGCAATTCGATGCCGTCGAACGGATGATCGAATCATACTTGCTCGCTTTTCAAGATAGAAACCTGAACCAAACCGCACCTTTTGATTCGAAGAATCCAACTCTCGAAACAATCACTTCTTATTTTAAAGATGAGATTGGCCGGCTTCTTGCCGAACAAGGTTGGGCACTAATACGTATCGAAGTCGCCGAAACACCATCGCGATCTTATATTATTGATCTATCTGATGATCTTATGACTAATTTTGATTTTTTCGACGCGACACCTCGCACTCCTTACGGAGTTACAGAACGTCTGGCGGATGAAGCAGATCATTTGCTTGATCAGATACTGGATTGAGTTATCCATAAGCTATAAGGCTTGATCATATTTTGCGTTCTTCGCTCGGCGAAATAAATCGGGACCGATATGACAGTATCCATTAGGATTTTTATCAAGGTAATCTTGATGGTATTCTTCGGCAAGATAATAACTTAATAGCGGCTCGACTTCTATGACGGATTGTCCGGATATTTTTCGATTCAAATTTCCGATCTCTTCTTGAATGACGGGTAGATCATTGGGTTCAACATAATAAATGCCACTTCTGTATTGCTTCCCGATATCATTACCTTGCCTGTTGAGCGTTGTCGGGTTAATCGCTTCAAAATACAACCGTAGCAAAAACTCCAGTCCAATTCGACTTTCGTCGTATATAACTTCAACCGTTTCTGCATGTCCTGTTCTTCCGGTATATACCTCTTCATAACTTGGATTTTCAACGATTCCGTTGGCATAGCCGACGCTCGTAGATTTGACCCCTTGAATAAGGGACATGTATTTCTGAAGACCCCAAAAACAACCGCCGGCCAAATATATCTTTTTCATTTTGATCCTCCCTGACAGAAATGTCTCTGTCTTTACCCGTGAATCCATTGAATCACTATTTACAAACTATGTAGAATCATAAGCAAACGACATGCTTCATTATTTCATTATACTAGTTGGCAAAGAAAAACGACCCGGCATAATTAAATCCGTCTTACACATCCGTCAAAAAGACAAGAATGTGGAGATTCAATTTCTTACCGAGTCGCTCGTTCTCTGAGTAATGTAAATCAGATCATTTCTACGGTTGCTTCAGCAATCAGTTCACCAGCTTCTGTATAAAATACTGCCTTGTATGTACCCGGCTCAAAAGTCCACGAACCGGAAGACAGCGGAAAATCAAAGTACAAGCAGCTTCCTCCATCGACATGGGGCACGACTTCCCCAGACTGCGAATCAATCAACACATCGTTGAAATAGAACTCATAATTGAGTTTTGCTCCGGTCATATTGTCATAAAAATACAAATCCGAACTCATTTGAGTGGTTTCTTCTGCACTGAAACTAGCAACATACTCCCCTAAGTCCCAAGAATAGAACGCGATCTCTTCGAAAGAAGTCTTCAGATCATCAAGAGTATAGGAGGCATTCGTCGTGTTTACGATACCAAACAGCTCATACATATATGCATCATACAATGAGGCATCAATTTCTCCATCTGCAAAAAGTTGTTCAAGGGCAACTTTCTTGGCCTCTTCAAGATAATAATCAAGATCACTCGCTTCTGTCGCCAAAGAATAGACTTCCGTTGGCAACCAACTAATCTTCCATTGATCCACAGAGCTGTCATAATACATATCAATTTCAACTTCACTCTCTAACATATAGATGGGATCCGAAAGAAGTTCGAGCATTCGTGCTTCAACAGCTACAGACAGATCCTCTACAATATCAATAGGTCCCTCACCGGCAAGAGCGCTCTTAAGCTCCGGCTTGATGATCTTTGCGAGGAGATCGACGTCGGATCCCACTTCATTCAGTATCGCCTGTGAATCGGGATATGATAGTGTACCCTTAAAACTAACATAGTCTGTGTATGCCTCAGGCGAACCGTCAGATGTAAAGCTGATCATGCTGTAGTACGCAAGCCTCTTCGTCGAAGGCGTAGACTCATAGTTATAGATTAAATCCGCATCATAATAATCACCGATTTGGTTGATCGTATCAACGTCTCCTTCAGCAAGTGCCAGAAGGTATGCGTCCATAGCCGCCTCTGCGTCTTCAACATTGGGGCCAAAAGATATATCTGCAAAAGGCTCAGCAAGAATCTCTGCAATTTCGGAAGTATCGATAATAATCCACTCATCATCAAACTCCAGTTCGAACTCAATCTCGTGTTCTTCAGTCGGAGCTTTCTTGTCCGTTAATGCTTCTTCCAAATCCTCAAGCGAAAAGCCTTCATCTAGGGAATCAAGAATATCTTCAACGTCCGGTGCCGTCAAAATGACTTCACAAGTCGCTTCCTCATCTTTTTCACTGCCCTCGACTTTTCCTATCTCATAATCAACAAGTTCAAAGACCTTGTGCATCACCGAAACTACAGCATCGTCCGCAAAATACACCTCCGCCAAAGGTGTATCATCGGCATATTCTGACTCGTAATTCTCATCTGCCAACGTTCCATCAATCAATTCGTCTAAATAGCTCTCCACTGCTTTCTCAATGTCTTTCGTATCCCTATCCCTATTAGTAAAGGAGCATGCCGAAAACAGAATCGAAACAGTCAGGAGAAGCGACAGCAAAGAAAATCGCTTGGTATTTCTGCAAAAATCATTTTTCATATATATTTACTCCACTTATATAATATTTTTCGGTCATTATAGCATAGAATTCTAATAGAATTACAGAACGTTGATAGATTTATACCGGATTTATACCGGCTTCGCACACAATCGGGTAGGATCCCGGTCATTATTTGACCGGGAGACCTCCCACACCACCGTACGTACCGTTCGGTATACGGCGGTTCCAAAGTTTACAGTTTCACGAATTAGAATAGATTTCCATTAAACTGA